>NZ_JBEXHZ010000026.1:0-92960 GCF_040608315.1 Streptomyces sp. NPDC005195 | reverse complement strand
GCGTCCCGCTCGGCCTCGAGGATCGCGGCGGCCACGCGCGCGGAGCGGTCGGCGGCGGCCCGGTGGCGCAGGACGAGCTCGGCGGCCTGCCAGGAGGCGTGCAGCGTGCGCGCGTCGGCGAGCTCGCGTTTCTGCGCGGCCGCCGACTTCTCGGCCCCGGCGAGCGCCAGCGAGGCGTGCCGGTAGGCGAGTTCCGCGGCGATCAGCGCACTGCGCTCGCGGGCGCCCTCGGCGTGGGTGACGGCGTACGCGGCGGCGGTGACGCGCTGCGCGAGCTCTCCGGCGCGCACCCGCTCCCGCACGGCCCGTGCGGACAGGCGCCGGGCCAGTGTCCGGGTGCGCCGCTCGGCGGCCGCGTGGATGTCACGGGCGCGGGAGCGGGCGTCGGCGGCCTCGACGATGCGTCCGAGCAGGTCCGCGGAGCCGGCCGTGAAGTCCCGCTCGGCGATGAGCTCGGAGCGCCGTCCCAGCTTGTTGCCGAAGCCGCCGACCAGGTCGGCGAGGCCGTCGGTGTCGCGGGTGTCGGTGACCGCGCGCAGCAGCAGGTCGGTGAAGTCGGAGTCCTTCTTGACGGCGAAGAGACCGGCGGCCTCGCCCTCGTCGGCGTTCATCTCCCGCTGGTAGCGGAAGAGTTCGGGGTCGAGGCCGAGGTCGCCGAGATGCTCGTTCCAGCGGTCGTGGATCTCCTCCCAGTGCACCTCCAGGTGCGGGTAGGCCTTGCCCGCCTCGGTGATGGTGTCCCGGAAGCCCTTCATGGTGCGGCGCCGTCCCCGCGCGCGGGACGCCCCCTCGACGGCCGGACGGACGGTGGTCGCCTCGGCGACGGGCAGACTGTCCAGGCTCAGGCCCGGTCCGGGCCGGAAGGAGTACCAGGCCTCGGCGAACTTCCGCGGGTCGTTGGAGACCTGCCGTCCACGCCACTCACTGGCCTTGCCGACCACGACGCACTCGCCGGTCAGGGTGTGCTGCCACTCCAGCGCGACATGGCCGCAGTCGTCGGCGAGCAGGAACTTGCGCAGCACACCGGAGCTGGCGCCGCCCAGTGTGTTGCGGTGTCCCGGCAGCATCACCGAGAAGATCAGCTTGAGCAGTACGGACTTGCCGCCGCCGTTCTCCAGGAAGAGCACGCCCGCGGGTGCGGGCCGGCGCGGCGGCCCGACGGGCTCGTCCTCGAAGAACTCCGCCTGGATGGGGGCGGGGTCGGGCACGGGCTCACCGACACCCCGCAGGTCCAGCACGGTGTCGGCGTAGCGCGCACCGGCCGGCCCGATGGAGTAGAGGCGGACCCGGGACAGCTCGTACATGGCGGCGGACTCTCGTCGTCAGTCTTCGGATACGTGGGGAGGTTCTTCGGATACGTGGGGGTCAGGCGTGGAACGGCAGTCCGGCGCCGGCCACCGGCTCCAGCTCGTCGCCGTCCGCGGCGGGCAGCAGGCTCGCGGAGCCGTCGGTCACCGGGACGACGCCCAGCTCCAGCAGCTCGGCCATCGCGGCGCTGCCCGCCATGTCCCGGACCTGGAGCTGGTAGCGGGCCGTCGTCCGGTACGTGCCTCCCGCGTCGTCGCCGGTGCGCTGCAGGAAGCCGGAGTCGGTGAGGAACGCGACGGCCTTGCCGACGATGCCCGTGGTCGAGCCGGCGAGTCTTCGCGCGTCCTTGGTGGCCCCGGTGGAACTGCGACGTGCCCAGGTCCGCCAGGCCGCCTCCAGACCCGGGGCCTCGGTCGCCGGATCGGAGTTCTCGCCCAGCTCCTCGGCCCGCTCCTCCAGACGGCGGCAGGCCTGGCGTACGAACGCGTCGACGCCGTTGACCGAGACGCGCCCGATGTATCCGTCGTCGGCCAGGTCCTCCGGCCGGGGGAAGGCCAGGGCGGCCACGGCGAGGTGGGCGAGGCCGTGCAGGAAGCGGTCCACGGAGTCGGCGGAGGTACGGCGCGCGTAGTCACCCATGCGGACGGCGAAGACGGAGTCCTCGGCGGCCGTGACCACCATCCCCGCGCGTGCGGACACCTCGAGGACGACCAGTCCGAGCCCGGCGGCCACGGCGTCGGCGAGGCGCCCGAAGGGCGGGTCCTCACGGTAGCGCCGCAGCAGCTCCGCGTACTCCTGGTCGCGCGCGGGCTGCAGTTTGGGCTGCAGTCCGAACGCGACGAGCCGCGCCGCGTCGGCGGCGTCGGCGGGCGTGACGGGGGCGTTCGCCGGCGCGGCGACGACGTCCGGCTCGCTCCACTCGACGTGCTGCTCGGTCACGGAAGGGGCTCCTTGTTCAGAGGTACGGGGGCGGGGGCGTCCCGGTGCGGATCGCGGCAGGCCGCGCGGCCGGCCACGGCCGACCGGCGGGCCGTGGACGGCTCGCGGCTCCCCGGTGCTTGCGACGAGGCGTTCACTTCCGGTCCGCCGCCATCCCCGCCGCGTCCAGCAGGGCCATTCCCACGATGAGATCGGCGCCGCCGAACTCGGGATCGTCCAGCTCGGTCCCGTCGTCCACGGCGAAGAGCAGCTTCTCCTCGCCCTGCCGGTAGGCGGTACCGACCGGCGGGCTGGCCGCGTGGATGGCCAGCAGTGCTACCAGATAGGGAAGTTCGGTATCGCGGCCGCGTGCCTCCGCCAGCAGTCCGGAGAGCCGCCGAGGCGCGTCGGCGGGCAGGTCGAGCAGCTCCATGGCGCTCACGAGCTGCTCCTCGCTGAAGCGGCTGTCGTCCGGGGTGGCGATCAGGTCCGGCTCGGGCATCTCGGCGCCGAGGTGCTCCCGCTCCACGGGCGGGGTCAGCAGGAGGTCGACGAGATCCCCGACGCGGACGGACACGGGGGTGCGCAGACCGGTTCCGCGCGCGAAGAAGGCGTCGGTCACGCGCCGCGCCTGCTCGACGGGCAGCGGCAGCAGGGGGGCGACGAGATGGCCGTAGAGGTCGATGCCGGAGGTCGTCATGGGGGTGGCGAAGGCCTGCCGGTCCTGCTCGGCGCGGAACAGCGGGCCGGCCTCCAGGAGCCTGGACTGCAGCTGTGTGTGCCGGCGGATGCAGTCCTTGACGATGTCGACGAGCTCGGCGGCGCGGCGCTTCTGCTCGGGGTCCTCGGACTCGTCGCGGGCCTTGCGGATGTTGGTGAGGATCGCGTTCTCGTGGCGGTACCGGTCCGCGACGTGGTCGAGGGCCTCGGCGATCATGTCGGGCACGGCCTGGAGCCAGTCGACGGCCCGCACATTGCGCCGGGTGGCGTCGAGCGCCCTGCGGAGCGTCCCCGCGTACTGCACGGTCCGGTAGCGGGCCTGCTCGGCGGCGAGCTGGGCGTCGGCGAGACGGCCGCGGCTGATCAGTACCTCCAGCTTGACCTCGGCGGCGATCTGCGCGCTGGTGACGTCGGTGTCGAGGGCGCCGACGAGGACGTTGACCGCCTCGTCCGTCGTCCGGAGGTAGACGGTGCCCCCGTAGCCGGGGACCTCTTCGATCAGCTTGAAGTCGTAGTCCCGGCGCACATAGGAGCCGTCGGGCGCGAACGTGCCGTACACGGCCCGGAAGCCGCGGTCGACGCTGCCGACGTTGATCAGGTTCTCCAGGACCCAGCGGGCCACCCGCTCGTGCTCGGCGACGGGGCGCCGGGGTGCCTGCGCGGCGATGCGCGGGAGGAGCCGGGCCACTATCTGGTCGTGGTCGGCTCCGGTGTCGAAGTCCATGTTCAGGGTGACGAGGTCGATGACGGCGAGGGCCAGCTCGGCCATGCCGTAGACCGTGTACTCGCCCGCGAGATTCGCCTTGCGCACGTCCAGGTCGTGCAGCGGCGCGGTGCAGGCGAGCGCGCGCAGCCGCCGCGCCAGGCCTTCGTCGGCGGCCGGGCCCGGAGCAGGGCGCGGCGCCGCGCTGAGCTGGGGCGGAACACGGTCCGTCGGTGCGGGCGAAGTCACGGTGCACAGACTAGGTCCTCGGTCCGACAACGGTCGAAACGGCGCAGAAGCGACCGCCCGTCACCGGGTTCGCGGCGCGCTCCGGCCCGCCGTGCGCCGGCGGCCCGCCCGCGCCTCAGTCGATGCCCTGCGCGCCGTCCGCCACCCGCCGCGCGTAGACCTCCACGACCCTTTCGAGCGAGTCGCCGAGATAGCCCGCGAGGAGGCGCTCGGCCCCGTCGCGGTCCCCCGCCTGGAGCGTCTCGAGGATCTCACGGTTACGGGCGAGATACGGCTCGTGCAGGCGCCGCGGGTCGTCCACCACATGGAAGGCGAGCCGCAGTTCGGCGAAGACACTGCGCATCACCTCGTCGGTACGGGAGCTGCCGGCGAGTGCGACGAGCTCCCGGTGGAAGTGGATGTTGGCCGTACCCACGGCTTTCCAGCCACCGTCGCGGGCCGCCCGCTGTCCCTCCTCGACGGCGTGGGCGAGGTCGTCGAGGGCGTACGGCGGCTCGCCCAGCCCTCGGACCACGGCGCACTCGACGAGGGTGCGGGTGCGGTAGATGTCCTCGACGTCCTCGACCGTCAGCACCCGCACGAAGACCCCGCGGTTGAGCTCGTGGACGAGCAGCCGTTCGTGCGTGAGCAGCCGGAACGCCTCGCGCAGTGTGTTGCGTGACACACCGAGCGCCCCGCCGATGCTGTCCTCGGACAGCCGCGTCCCCGGCAGGAAGTACCCCTCGGCGACCCGGCTCCTGAGGATGTCCGCCACCCTCTCCGCGGTGCTGGTGCGGCCCAGCAGGGCGCGGTCGTCGGCCAGTCCGGTCAGCTCTGCCATGCCGGAATTCAATCGCAGATACGGGAACGAAACAACACGGGTATTGAAGGATCGTTCAACGATCCTCTACCTTGGCGGTCAGACGGCGGCGCACAGACCGCACCACCCGCTCGAACACCGCCCGCTCGAACACGGCGCCCGTCTCTCCGCACGGCACGGCACAGATCGACGCGGCACAGCACGGCACGGCACGGCTCAGTCCACACGCACCCTTCGTCCCTCACTGCGAGGTGCCCATGAGCACGACCCCTCCCTCTCAGGCCCTGACCGCCGGCCCCCGCCAAGGCGCGGGTGAACCCGGTTCCCAGGAAGGCGCGTTCGCCTGGCTGCGCGCCCTCGGCCCGCGGGGCCGCCAGGCCTTCGCCGGCGCGTTCGGCGGCTACGCCCTCGACTCGTACGACTACTTCACCCTGCCGCTGAGCATGGTCGCGCTGGCGGCGTACTTCGGTCTGGACAGCGGCCAGACCGGTCTGTTCACCACCGTCACCCTGGTCGTCTCGGCGGTCGGCGGGGCGATCGCCGGCGTGGTCGCGGACCGGATCGGGCGCGTCAAGGCACTCATGATCACCGTGATCACGTACGCGGTGTTCACCGTGGCCTGCGGATTCGCGCCCGACTACGAGACGCTGCTGGTGTTCCGCGCCCTTCAGGGCCTCGGTTTCGGCGGTGAGTGGGCGGTCGGCGCGATCCTGGTCGCCGAGTACGCGAGCCCGAGGCACCGCGGTCGCACACTCGGCGCGATCCAGAGCTCCTGGGCCGTCGGCTGGGGACTGGCGGTGCTCGTCTACACCCTCGTCTTCCAGTTCCTCGGCGACGACCTCGCGTGGCGCGTGATGTTCTGGACCGGCGCGCTGCCCGCGCTGCTGGTCGTCTGGGTGCGCCGCCGGGTGCAGGACGCCCCCGAGGCGGCCGCCGTGCGCGAGAGGAGCACGGACAAGGGATCGTTCACGGCGATCTTCAAGCCGGCCACGGCCGGGGACCCCGGTCTGCTGCGCACCACGTTCTTCGCGGTACTGCTCTCCACCGGAGTCCAGGGCGGCTACTACACGCTGGCCACCTGGGTACCCACGTACCTGAAGACGGAGCGGGGTCTGTCCGTGGTCGGCACCGGCGGCTACCTCACGTTCCTGATCTCCGGGGCCTTCATCGGCTACCTCACCGGCGGTTATCTCACCGACAGGCTGGGCCGCAAGCGGAACATCCTGCTCTTCGCGATCCTCTCCGCGGTCTGCGTCCTCATCTACGCCGGCCTCCCGAGCGGCGCCAACACGCTTCTCCTCGTGCTCGGTTTCCCGCTCGGCTTCTGCATGTCGGCGATCTTCAGCGGCTTCGGCTCGTTCCTCAGCGAGCTGTATCCCTCGGCGGTGCGCGGCACCGGGCAGGGCTTCACGTACAACACCGGACGCGCGGTGGGCGCCGTCTTCCCGACCCTGGTCGGCTTCCTGGCCGACAGCTGGGGCGTGGGCGGCGCCCTGGTCTTCGGCGCGATCGGCTACGCACTCGCCGCACTGGCGCTGATCGGCCTCCCCGAGACCCGTGGAAAGGAACTCCTGTGACGTCCGTGACTTCCCCGCCCTCCCCGACCTCTCTCACCTCCGCGGGACCGGCGACTCCCGTGACTCCCGCGGCCTCCGCACAACGCCCCTCCCAGGAGCGCCCGTTGCACCCGCTCGGCGAGCACGCACGCGCGTGGACCCCCAAAACGGCACGGGCCAGGTTCCGTTCGGGCGTGTCGGGCCCGACGGCCGGGATCGCCGCGGGGCACACCCAGGCCAACCTGATCTCGGTGCCCGCCGACTGGGCGTACGACATGCTGCTGTTCTGCCAGCGCAACCCAGGACCCTGCCCGGTCCTCGACGTCACCGACGCCGGCTCCTGGACCACCCCGCTCGCCGACGGCGCGGACCTGCGCACCGATCTGCCGCGCTACCGGGTCTGGGAGCACGGTGAGCTGGTGGACGAGCCCACCGACGTCGTCGGCCGCTGGCGCGACGACCTGGTCTCGTTCCTGATCGGGTGCAGTTTCACCTTCGAGTGGGCGCTCACCGGGGCGGGCGTCCCCCTGCGCCACATCGAACAGGGCCGCAACGTCTCCATGTACGTGACCGCGCGCCTCTGCCGGCCGGCCGGGCGCCTGCACGGCCCCATGGTGGTGTCGATGCGTCCGGTCCCGCCCGAACACCTGGCCGCGGCGATCCGGGAGACCAGCCTCATGCCCGCGGTGCACGGCAGCCCCGTGCACTGCGGGGAACCCTCGGGGCTGGGCATCCGCAGTCTCGCGCACCCCGACTTCGGCGACGCGGTGGACACCGAACCGGACGACATCCCGGTCTTCTGGGCCTGCGGGGTGACTCCGCAGGCGGCCGTCATGGCGTCCCGCCCACCGTTCGCGATCACCCACGCACCCGGGCAGATGTTCCTCACCGACGCCCGTGACGAGCAGTACCGCGTGGCCTGAAGCGGCCCGGGAAGGAGAGACTGCGTCTCATGACCCCGATCGATCTCAACGCCGACCTCGGCGAGGGCTTCGGCCGCTGGCGGCTGACCGACGACGAGCAACTGCTGTCCGTCGTCACCAGCGCCAACGTGGCCTGCGGATTCCACGCCGGGGACGCGGTGACCATGCGGCGGGTGTGCGAACTGGCGGCCGAACGGGGCGTACGGATCGGCGCCCAGGTCTCCTACCGCGACCTGGCGGGTTTCGGGCGGCGCGCGATGGACGTACCGCCCGACGAACTGGCGGCCGAAGTGGCCTACCAGATCGGCGCCCTGGAGGTCTTCGCGCGCGCCGCGGGCGCGCGCGTGGCGTACGTGAAGCCGCACGGGGCGCTCTACAACCGCGTCGTGCACGACGAGGAACAGGCGGCGGCGGTCGTCGACGGCGTCCTGCTCGCGGGCGCCGGACTGCCCGTCCTCGGTCTGCCGTCCTCCCGCTTCCTGAAGCTGGCGGAGCGGGCCGGACTGCCCACGGTCACCGAGGCGTTCGCGGACCGCGCCTACACCCCGGAGGGCACCCTCGTGCCGCGCACCCGGGAGGGCGCGGTGATCACGGACGCCGAGGAGGTCGTCGAGCGCTCTCTGGGCCTGGCCCGGTACGGCACGGTGACATCCCGCACCGGGGAGCTCGTCCCGGTCCGCGCCCGCTCGCTGTGCCTGCACGGGGACACCCCGGGCGCGGTGGAGCTGGCGCGCCGGGTCCGCGCGCGTCTGGAGTCCTCGGGCGTCCGCGTGGAGGCCTTCGTATGAGGGTGTTGCCCGTCGGGGAACACGCCCTCCTCGTCGAGGTCGCCTCCGGTGCGGCGGCCCAGGCCCTGCACGCCGAGCTGCTGCGCCGCCGCGCGGACGGTTCCCTGTCCGTCCGGGAGATCGTCCCGGCGGCCCGTACGGTCCTGCTGGACGGCCTGGACGACCCGGTGCGTCTGGCGTCACGCATCCCCGCGTGGGACATCCCCCCGCTGCCCGCGCGCGCGGGCGGCGCGATCGAGATCCCCGTGCGCTACGACGGCCCCGATCTGGCCGACGTGGCGGCGCGGTGGGGAGTGCCGGAGCACGAGGTGCCGGAGATCCACGCGGCGGCCGAGTTCCGGGTCGCCTTCTGCGGATTCGCACCCGGATTCGGCTACCTCACCGGGCTGCCCTCCCGGTACGACGTGCCGCGCCGGCCGACTCCGCGTACCTCGGTCCCGGCCGGTTCCGTGGCCCTCGCGGGCCCGTACACGGGCGTGTACCCGCGTTCGTCGCCCGGCGGCTGGCAGCTGATCGGCACGACGGACGCGGTGCTGTGGGACCACGCGCGCGTGCCGGCCGCACTGCTCGCCCCGGGCACCCGGGTCCGGTTCGTAGCGGCGGGGTGCTGATGACCGACCGGGCCCTGTCCGTGGCGCGCGCCGGGGCCCTGACCACCGTCCAGGACCAAGGCCGCCCCGGCCACGCGCACCTGGGTGTCCCCCGCTCCGGCGCGCTGGACGCGCCCGCGGCGGCGCTGGCCAACCGTCTCGTCGGCAACCCCGTCGAGGCGGCCGTCCTGGAGACGACCCTCGACGGCTGTGCCCTGCGCCCGCGTTCGCCGGTCACCATGGCGGTCACGGGCGCCCCCTGCCCGGTCGCGGTGGACGGACGCCCGGCTCCCTGGGGTGCGCCGGTACGCGTCCCCGCCGGGGCGCTGCTCGACGTCGGCGCCGCGCGCGCGGGACTGCGCAGCTATGTGGCCGTGTCCGGCGGAGTCGCCGTGGAGCCGGTCCTCGGCAGCCGCTCCACGGACCTCCTCTCGGGCCTGGGCCCGCCGCCCCTCACGGACGGAACAGTCCTGCCACTGGGGCACCCCGGCCACGTCCCCGCGCGCGTGGACGTGGTTCCGCACCCGGGTCCGCCCGCCGAGCTCGTCCTGCGGGTGACCCCGGGTCCGCGCGACGACTGGTTCACCGCCTCCGCGCTGCGCACCCTGACGACGGCCGCCTACCGGGTGTCCTCGGCGAGCAACCGCATCGGGCTGCGTACGCAAGGACCCCCACTGGAGAGGGCCGTTTCCGGCGAACTCCCCAGTGAGGGCATGGTGCTGGGCGCCGTACAGGTGCCGCCCGACGGCAGACCGGTGGTGTTCCTCGCCGACCATCCGACCACCGGGGGATACCCGGTGATCGCGGTGGTCCGTGCGGCCGACCTCTCCGCGGCCGCTCAGGCGGTCGCGGGCACGCCGGTCCGTTTCCTGGTCGTACGCCGCCGGTGAGTCGCCGGCGGTCCGCCCCGCCTCCTCATGCGGCGTCCGGCTGTTCGCCCCCCGACAGGGCGGCCAGCGCGGACGTCACGGCGTGCGAGGCACCGAGGTCGAGCCGGGCGCTGGTGCCGCGCGCCCGGTGGCGGATCTCGGCGGCGGCCAGGGTGAGCAGTTGCGGCAGCAGGTCGGTGCACCGCCGGGCCACCCATCCCGTCCCGGCGGTGGCCAGCCACCACAGGCTCGCCGAGCGGGTGGGCACGGGGAACTCGGGCTCGGCCGAGGGCGCGGGCCCGGTGGCGACGCCCTGTTGTGCGAGGGACAGGTGAAAGCGCAGGGCGAGCTGCCGGTGCCCGCGCTCCCCCGGGTGCAGCCGGTCCGCGCTCCACAACGCGCGGTCCGTCAGCCAGGCGCCCTCCGCCGCGTGCACATGCACTGCCCCGTAGCGCTCGGACAGGGCGTGCACGACCGCGTTGACGGCCCGCTGGCGGCGGGCCAGCGGACGGGCGAGCGCCCCCGGCAGTCCGAGCATCGCACCGGGATCCGGCAGACAGGCGGTCAGGAGCACGGCGCCCTGGTCCCGGAAGGCCGCGTACACCTGGTCGAGCCGGGCGGCCACGGCGTGGATGTCGAAGGTGCACCGCAGCGTGTCGTTCACCCCGATCACGACGGACACCACGTCCGGACGCAGGGCCAGCGCCTCCGGCGTCTGCCGTTCCAGGACGTCGCGTGTCTGGGCGCCGCTCACCGCGAGGTTGGTGAACTCGACGGACGCCACGGGCCCGTCGGACGGTCCCCCGACGGGCCGTCCCGCGGACCCACCGGCCGGACCACCGGACGACTTGACGGCCGCCCCGTGGGCGAACCCGTGGTCCGGCCCGACGCCGAGCCCCGCAGCGGCCCAGACCGGCACCGCCTCGGGCACGGCCTCGGGCACCGCCTCGGGCACCGCCTGGGGCACACCGCCGGACAATCCGTCGGCGAGCAGCGCCGCCCAGCCCCGCCAGGCCTCTCCCACGGGGTCGCCCACGCCCTCGGTCAGTGAGTCCCCGAGGGCCACGAACCGAAGGGGTCTCATCCGACGCCCTCCTGAAGCCGGGGCCGCACCTCGACGGTCGCGTCGTGCGCCGCGAGGAATGCCTTCACGGCGGTGTCCCAGCCGAAGCACTCGGCACGCGCGCGTGCCGCTTCCCGGCGCTCCTTCTCGGTACGCCCCAGGAGCAGCCGCACCGCGTCCGCGAAGGAGTCACCGCTGTCCGCGGCGGTGGCCCCGGCGGACCCGACGATCTCGGGCAGCGCGGACAGCGCGCTGGCCACCACGGGGGTGCCGCAGGCCATCGCCTCCAGGGCGGCGAGCCCGAACGTCTCGGCGGGGCCCGGCGCCAGGCACACGTCCGCCGAGGCCTGCAGCGCGCCGAGCAGCGCACGGTCGGCGACATGTCCGAGGAAGGTGACGGGCAGCCGCCGTTCGGCGGCCCGCTGTTCGAGCCGGGCCCGCAGCGGTCCGTCCCCCGCGACGACCAGCACGGCCCGCTCGCCGCGCCGCAGCAGTGCCTCCAGGGCGTCGAGCGCGGTGCCGGGCCGCTTCTCGACGGACAGCCGGGAGCACATCACCAGCAGGACCTGGTCGGCGCGCGCGTACCGGTCGCGCACCGCGGGATCCCGCAGCGTGGGGTGCCGGCCGGCCAGATCGACGCCCAGCGGGGCCCGTACGACGTTGCGGGCGCCGATGCGGACGAACTCGCGCTCCGCGAACTCCGTCGTGCACACGACCCGTGCGTAGGAGTGCGCCGTTCGGATGTTGAGGGCGTCGGCGGTCCTGCGGGCCATCGCCTCGGAGAGCCCCCAGGTCCGCAGCACGCCGTCGGCGGTCTCGTGGGAGACCATCACCGCCGGCACCCGGGCCCGTCGCGCCCACACCCCGGTCCAGCGCAGGGTGGTCCGGTCGGAGACCTCCAGGCGGTCGGGGGCGAGCGACTCCAGGAGGCGGGCGACGCGCCGCTTGTCCGTGAGCACGCGATAGCCGCCGGTTCCGGGCAGCAGCGGACCGGGCAGCGTGATCACCCGTCCCTGCTCGGTCTCGGTGTCGCTCACCCGCTCTCCGGGGACGACCAGGACCGGGTCGTGCCCGGCGGCCAGGTAGCCGGCGCCGAGCTCCCGCAGGGCGGTGCGCAGGCCTCCGGAGGAGGGGGCCACGAAGTTGGCCAGCCGTACGATGCGCAGACTCATGCCGCCACCACCGTCCGTGCCGAGAGCACCTCGGCGTAGTGGTCGATGAGCTGGTCGCCGACGGCCGCCCAGGTGCGGCCCTCGACGGTGGCGCGCCCGGCGGCGCCGTACTCGGCCCGGCGGGCCGGATCGGCCGCCAGGGCCGCCACGGCGTCGCGTACGGCGGTCGCGTCGCGGGGCGGCACCAGCAGCCCCGTACGGCCGTGTGCCACCAGGTCCAGCGGTCCGCCCGCGGCGGGTGCGACCACGGGCACCCCGCTGGCCATGGCCTCCTGCACGGTCTGGCAGAAGGTCTCGAAGGGGCCCGTGTGGGCGAAGACGTCCAGCGAGGCGAAGATCCGGGCGAGTTCGTCGCCGGTGCGCCGCCCGAGGAAGACGGCGCCGGGCAGCGCCTCGCGCAGCGAGGTCTCGCTGGGCCCGTCGCCCACGACCACGAGGCGTACACCGTCCAGGCCGCAGACCCCGGCGAGCAGTTCGACCTGCTTCTCGGGGGCGAGACGGCCGACGTAGCCGACGATCAGCTCGCCGTTCGGCGCCAGTTCACGCCGGAGCGCCTCGTCCCGGAGGTCGGGACGGAAGCGGACGGTGTCCACACCGCGCGGCCACAGCCGTACCCGGGGCACACCATGTGCTTCCAGGTCGTGCAGGGCCGCGCTGGAGGGCGCGAGTGTCCGGTCGGCGGCGGTGTGGACGGAGCGGATACGCCGCCAGGCGGTGGCCTCGCCTGCGCCCATGTACGTACGGGCGTATCCGGCCAGGTCGGTCTGGTAGACGGCCACGGCGGGGATGCCGAGCTTGGCGGCGGCCGCCATGCCGCGCACGCCGAGGATGAAGGGGCTGGCCAGGTGGACGACGTCCGCGCGGTGTTCGGCGAGGGCGGCGGCGACGCGTCGGCTGGGGAGGGCGACGCGGACCTGGGGGTAGCCCGGGAGCGGAATGGAGGGGACACGGACGATGGGGCACGGCGAGAGGGCGTCGGGCCCGCCCCCGACGGGGGCACCACCCTCTTCGAACGAAGCCGCGAACTTGGGGGAGGTGGCCGGAGCGACGACAAGGGGAGCGTGACCGCGATCGACGAGGTGCCGGGCGGTCTGGAGCGCGCAGTGGGCCACGCCGTTCACATCGGGGGGAAAGGATTCGGTCACGATGACGACTCGCATACCGGTGTTCTCGCCGTGCTGGACGTGGTCGCGTCAACGTGGATCTTTCCTGCCGGGGAACGGCCCGTGAGCGTTGTCTCGCACACCTGTCCAGGTCAGCCCCCGGCCATGCCCCCACGACCCCCGAGTCACCTCTCGTTCATACGGCGGGTGCGTCGGGCCCGATGCGGCTGCGGACGGCTGTCTGGACCTCCGCCTCCTCGGCCGGATCCGACGCGAGCCGGCGCAGCTGGTCCACGACGCGGGCGTCACCCGTCTCGGCGTGTCGCGCGGCCACTTCCCGGGTCGACTCCTCGCAGTCCCACAGGCACTCGACGGCGAAGCCCGCGGGGAAGGAGGGATCGGTGGCGGCGAGCGCCCGGGCGGCTCGCCCGCGCAGATGGGACGAGGCGGTTTCGCGGTAGATGTGCCGCAGCACGGGGGCGGCACAGACGATGCCGAGGCGCCCGGCGCCGTCCACCAGGGTCCACAGCGTCGGCGCGTCGGGGCCCTCGCCGCGTACGGCCTCCCGCAGCGCGCCCAGGACCAGTTCGCTGTCGTTGGTGGCGCCGCGGCAGGCGAGCATCCGGCCCGCGGCGGCGCCCAGGGCGTCGGGCCGGTGCGCCCAGCCGCGCGCCCGGTCGACGGCGCCGACACTGCGCATACGTTCGAACGCGTCGACGGCGGCCTCCGCGACCGCCGCCGTGCCGTCTCCGACGGCGGCCTCGATCAGCGCCAGGGCGTCCGGATCGTTACTGTCGGCGAGATAGCGCAGGGCTGTACAACGGGCTCCGTCGCCGCCGCCACGGGCGGCCTCGACGATCTCGGGCCGGTCCTCGGGGCCCGCGACGGCCGTCAGGCAGCGCGCGGCCGGCACATGGAGTGCGACTCCGCGGTCCAGGCCCTGCTGCGCCCACTCGAACACGGCTCGTACGCTCCAGCCAGGGCGGGGGCCGGCCGGCCGCATCTGCCGCTGCCATCGGTCGAAGGAGCCCTGTTCCTGGGCCGCCCGCACCCGCCCGGCGATCGCCGGGCGTGGATCGTCGGCCCACAGCCGCCAGGGCCGTGGTTCGAAGGCGTCGCGCACCTGGGCGGTGAGCGCGGCCTCGCCCTCCGGGTCGGCCGGGAAGCGGGCGAGCACGGGCTCGGCGAGGGCCCGCAGGCCCGCGTCGTCGTCACGCAGGGCCAGTTCGTCCAGGGCCCACGCCCAGTTGGTGCCCGAGGCGGCGTACCCGCGCAGCAGCTCGAGGGCGTCCCGCCGGCCGTACGAGGCGAGGTGCCCGAGCACCGCGAGGGCGAGCCCCGTGCGTGACTCGCAGTCGTCGAGGACGTCCTCGGCGTCGAAGAGGTGCCGCTCGATCTCGTCGAGCTCACCGCTCAGATCGAGGTAGAGACGGGCGTAGTACAGGGAGCGGTTCTCCACCTGCCAGTCGTGGCGGGGATCACTCAGCACACAGTGGTTCAGTGCCGCGAGCGCCTCGGCCCGCGGTGCGGTGAGCGCGTGCAGCGTGCCGTCGCCGCGGCCCCTCTGGAGCAGGCCGAGCAGCGTTCCGCTGGGCGCTATGACCGGATCGAACATGGGAAACAGCCTCACATCAAGCGTCGACGCAACCGGGATCCTGCCTTACCTGGCCGCGTGACAACACGTCGGAGCGTCCGCCGTTTCTTGCTTGCTGTAGACCATCTTCCTCTGCCTCTCGTCGGTGGCCCATGCGGGCCGGATCACGGCCCGCGCGGTGCGGCAACATCTGCCCAGCCATCACGTCCGTGAATCACGTCGTCATGATGACTCGGCAGTTCTTCCTGCCGCGACCGTATTTCCGGCGGCCCCGTACCGCCTCCCCCGTTTTCCGTGTCGTGCCTGGTCAGTGCGGTCGGATCAGTGCGCCCCGAACAGTTCGAGCAGTTCTGTCCGGCCGAACATCCGGGCCGTGTCGACGGCCGAGGGGGTGCCCGCGGCCGGATCCGCACCGCTGTCGAGAAGCGCGCGGATGACCGCTTCCTCGCCCTTGAAGACGGCCCCGGCGAGCGGCGTCTGACCCCGGTCGTTGATCCGGTCCGCCTCGGCGCCGCGCTCCAGGAGGGCGCGCACCGCCCCGGCGTGGCCGTGGTACGCGGCGAGCATCACGAGGGAGTCGCCACGGTCGTTGGTGAGGTTCGCCGGAACGCCCGCGTCGACGTACGCCACGAGCGCCTCCGTCTCGCCCCGGCGTGCCAGATCGAAGATCTTGGTCGCCAACTCCACGACCTCGGGGTCGGGGACTTCACTCATCGGCCGGACCACCTCTCACAACGGCGACAACTACAGGAACGACAACGACTGACCCACGGACTGCGGGAGCCTACGACAACCCGCGGAGTGTCATGCGCGGGTTCGTACGACAGCGGGAAGTGCGGCCGTACGGGTGAATCGTCAGCGTACTGGCTCCGACGGCACATGACCGGCCGCCGGCGAGGCAAGGATCACCTCGATTCCACCGGGAGAAACCGGGAGACAACGGCAGTCGACGGACCCGCCGCGTCCCACCGGAACAGCTCAGCCGAACGAGTGAAATCACAAGAAAACGACCCATTTGCACCTTTTATCGTATGGATACATCCTGTGATCCTGGAACAACTCATGGTGACTGTCCCCGCGAACCAGGAGAGCACAAATGATTCTGTCCATGTCAGGCGTCGTCTTGCTCGGCATCATCGTCTTCCTCTTTTTCCGCAAGGACGGACTCAAGGCGTCGCACGCCATGACGTCCGCGCTCTTCGGCTTCTATCTCGCCAGCACGGCCATCGCGCCGAGCATCAAGGCCGGCGGCGAGAGCCTGGCGAGCCTCCTGGGCGGGATCAAGTTCTGACGTCCACGCCCATCGCACGCACCTTCAGGAGACAGCAGTGGCCCGGCGCCCCCTCCCCCGCATCCTCAGCAACGGCAGCGCGCAGATCGCCCGAAGCCGGGAGCTGGCCCGGACGGCAGCCGACAGCGCCACCGACGTTCTCCAGCCGCTGATCACGGTCGCCCGTGGACTGCGCCGCCTGGCGGCTGCCGGGCAGCGTAAATGGGCCGAGACCCCCAAGGACGGGCGCGGCCCGCTGCTGTTCCTGGTGGCCTCGGTGATCCTGGTCGTGGCACTGGTGTCGTACGGACCGCTGCTCGCCGCCATCACCCTGATGGCGGCGGCAGCCTGGTACGGCCGCGACCGCACCCCGCCGGCGCCCACGGGCCCCGACGAGGCTCAGGTCAAACGCCTCCAGTCGCTCTACGAGGCACTCGTCCCGTACTTCTCCGTGGCCGAGGACCCCGCTCCCCTCTACGCCCACGGCGGCGACTGGGAGAAGGCCTTCCCCACCCACGACTTCGACGACGACGGACGCGTCTCCCGCCTCCTCGTCCGCTATCCGGCGTACTTCACGGACGGGGAGGCGACCTCCCGGGCCCTGATCGAACAACTGCTGCAGGCCAAGTCGGGCCGTGGCCGCGAGTACCACTTCGCGTGGGAGCAGGAGGGCAACGAACTCACGGTCACCGTGCTGCCGCCGCTCCCCACCGACATCGCCGCCCAGCGCTTCGTCACCGCGCCCGGTGAGACGGTCCTCGGTTTCACCGACCCGGCCGACGTCCAGCGCACGCTCCCCCTCGGCTTCGGCGAGGCCCAGCGCGACGTCCCGCCGGTCGTCTGGCGCACCGGTGCCCGCTCGACGGAACCGCACCTGCTGGTCGCGGGCGAACCGGGCAGCGGTCTGTCCACGCTCGTACGCTCCATCGCCCTGCAGGCCCTCGAGTACGGTGACGTCGTCATCGTCGACGGCGGCGGCACCGGCGAGTACGCGTGCCTGACCGGCCGGGACGGTGTGCTCGCCGTCGACTCCGGCCTCGCCGGAGCGCTCGCCAGTCTGGAATGGGCGGCGCACGAGACGGAGCGGCGACTGCTCTCCGCGAACCACGCCCGGCAGGCCGGGCATCCGGCCCCGGAGGACATCAAGAACCCGCTCTGGATCCTGCTGGACCGTCCGGGCGCCCTGGGACACCTCGCCGCCGCCGACGGCCACCGGGATCCCCAGGACCTTCTCGAGGTGCCGCTGCGGCACGGGCGCGCGGCGGGCGTCACGGTCGTCGTGGCCGAGCAGTTCGACAGCCTCGGCTCCCTCGGCGAGGCCGTCCGCCAGCACACCCGCGCGCGCGTGGTCCTCGGTTCCGCGACGGCCCCGCAACTGGAGGCCGTGCTCGGGGCCCCGCCGCACACCACTCCGCCCCAGAGCGTGCCGCCCGGCCGCGGATACGCCCGGCTGGGCGCCGGCCCCGTCCTGCGCCTCCAGGTCCCGGCCACCCCCGACCCCTTCGACGACGCGACGAGCGAGACGCAGCGCCGCGCGGTACTGGACCTCCTGCCGGTCCGGACCGCCGCGGCCGACCCGGAGCCGGAACCCGTCAAGGCCGCGGCGGAACCGGCGGCGGCGGAAGGCTGACCCTTCCCCCGGGAAGCGGGCGGGCCGGCCACGCCGACCCGCCCGGACCCGGCCAAGGTCTGTCCCGCCATCCCCGACGGGCGCACGACGACGGCCACGGCGCTCCCCCGAGCTCTTCCAGCAAGGGCCCCACGCCGCGTTGTCGGATCGCCCGAATACACCCGGTACGAGGGCGCCCCTCCGCCTGGCGATACACGGCATCCGACGCCGCGCGCCGATCCACCGGGGATGCGGCACAGCCCTCAGGCCACGAACGTGCGAGGACCCTCGCTCCCCGCACTCGCCCCCGACTCCACCAAGCGCGCCGCCGCGGCCAGCCGCACCGCCGCCTCGTCCGCGACCGCGCCGCCGACCGTGAACGGCAGCCGCACATACCCCTCGAACGCCCCGTCGACCCCGAAGCGCGGCCCGGACGGCACCCGTACGCCCACCCGCTCGCCCACCTCGGCGAGCCGTGACCCCGACAGCCCCCCCGTGCGAACCCAGAGCGTCAGCCCGCCCCTCGGAACGGAGAACTCCCAGTCGGGCAGCTCCCGGCGTACGGCGGTGACGAGCGCGTCCCGGTTCTCGCGTGCCTGCTCCCGCCGGATCGCCACCGCCTGCTCCCAGCCTCCCGTGCTGAACAGCCAGTTCACGGCCAGCTGCTCCAGCACGGGCGTGCCGAGGTCGGCGTACGCGCGCGCGGCGACGAGACTGCGGATGACGTCGGGGGCCGCCCGCACCCAGCCGATCCGCATCCCCGCCCAGAACGCCTTGCTGGCCGACCCGACCGTGATGACCGTGGACCCGGCGGGATCGAAGCCGCACACGGGGCGAGGCATAAACAGCCCGTCCTCCAGGTACAGCTCGCTCATCGTCTCGTCGACCACCAGGACGGTCCCGGCGGAACGGGCCGCGTCCACCAGCCTGCGCCGCTGGTCCTCGTCCGCGAGGGCTCCCGTCGGATTGTGGAAGTCGGCGACGACATAGGCGAGCCGGGGCGCCGCGTCGCGCAGGACCTGCCGCCAGCGGTCCATGTCCCACCCGGCGAGCCCCTCGGCCATGGCGACGGGCACGAGCCGCGCGCCGGCCTCCCGCATCAGCTGGAGGATGTTGGCGTACGAGGGCGACTCGACGGCGATGCGCTCGCCACGCCCGGCGAAGAGATGACAGATGGCGTCGATCGCGCCCATCGCGCCGGTGGTCACCATGACCTGCTCGGGCATGGTCGGAATGCCGCGCCTCGTGTACCCCTCGGCGATCATCGCGCGCAGCGCGGGCAGCCCCGCCGGATAGTCGCCGTGCGTGTGGGCGTACGGGGGCAGTTCCTCCAGGGCACCCTGGACGGCACGGGTGAGCCACGGCTCGGGCGCGGGCAGCGACGCGCAGCCGAGGTCGATCATGGACCCGAGGGCCTCGGGGGGCAGCGGCTCCAGCCCGCGCGCGGGCAGCGGGTTCCCGGCGGGTACGGCGGTCCAGCTGCCGGCTCCCCTGCGCGACTCCAGGAATCCTTCGCCGCGCAGGGCCTCGTAGGCCGCCGCGACCGTCGTACGGCTGACGGACAGGGCCAACGCGAGTTCCCGCTCGGCGGGCAGCCGCGCGGCGACCGGTACCCGGCCCTCCAGCACGAGCAGCCGCACACCGTCGGCGAGCGCGCGATAGGCGGGCGGACGCCGGGTGCCCGGCCCCGGGGGGCGTTCCTGCTGGGAGTTGAGCAGCCGGGCGAGCTGCGCGGCACCCATCGCCGATGTCCACTGCGCCATATTGTCCAGTCCACCTTCCCCGAATTGGCCTTGGATGATGTCCTCCATCAAGCCACAGAATGGCATGAGCCAGACCACTGGCACCACCAAGAGCACCACCACAGGCACCACCCAGGGGGGCACGTCATGTCCACATCCGCCGACTCCGCGCCGGCCGACTCCGCGCCGGCCGACCGCGCACCGGCCGATCCCACCGTCGGCTCCGCGCAACCCGCCTCCCCGCCACCCGGCTCGGCCCCCGCCGCATCCCCACGCGCCCAGCCCGCGCACACCGAGCCCACCCGCCCCGGAACCGGACGGCACCTCCCACGGCGCCTCGTCCAGCTGTACGCCGGCCTCGCGCTGTACGGCGCGAGTTCGGCCCTCCTCGTGGAGGCGGGGCTCGGTCTGGAGCCCTGGAACGTGCTGCACCAAGGGCTGGCCGAGCTGACCGGTCTGACGATCGGTGTGGTGTCGATCTTCGTGGGCGCTGCGGTGCTGCTCCTGTGGATCCCGCTGCGTCAGCGGCCCGGCCTCGGCACGATCTCGAACGTGTTCGTGGTCGGCATCGCGATGGACGGCACGCTCGCCCTGGTACCGGACACGCACGCGCTGGCCGTACGCGTCCCCCTGATGCTGGCGGGCATCGTGCTGAACGGACTCGCGACGGGCCTCTACATCTCCGCCCATTTCGGTCCGGGTCCGCGCGACGGCCTGATGACGGGTCTGCACCGGCGTACGGACCGCTCGATCCGCGTGGTGCGCACGGTCCTCGAAGTCGCCGTGGTCGCGACCGGATTCGCGCTCGGCGGCACCGTCGGCATCGGCACCGTGCTGTACGCCGTCGCGATCGGCCCCCTCGCCCAGCTCTTCCTGCGGGTGTTCGCCGTCCGCCGGGCACCGACCGGCAGCACGGTCGTTGCCACCGGTCAACCGGAGGGCGCGATACTTCCAGGGTGAGCACGCGCATACGCCATCCGTACCTGGACCACCCCGGCCCGATCGCCTTCGCCCACCGCGGCGGGGCGGCGGACGGCCTGGAGAACACCGTCGCCCAGTTCCGGCGGGCGGTGGCGACGGGCTACCGCTACATCGAGACGGACGTGCACGCGACGGCGGACGGCAAGCTCGTCGCCTTCCACGACGCCACCCTCGACCGGGTGACGGACGGCGCGGGCCGCATCGCGGACCTCCCGTGGGAGGACGTGAGCCACGCGCGCGTGGCGGGCGAGGAACCGGTTCCCCTCTTCGAGGAACTCCTCGAGATCTTTCCCCAGGTGCGCTGGAACGTGGACGTCAAGGCGGAGCCCGCCCTCCATCCCCTCCTCAACCTCATCGGCCGCACCGACGCCTGGGACCGCGTCTGCGTCGGCTCCTTCTCCGAGGCGCGCGTCTTCCGCGCCCAGCGCCTGGCGGGGCCGCGCCTGGCCACCTCGTACGGCACCAAGGGCGTCCTGGGGCTGCGGCTGCGGTCGTACGGCATACCGGCCGCGCTGCGCGACTCGGCGATCGCCGCCCAGGTGCCCGAGTCCCAGTCGGGCGTGCCGGTGGTCGACCGGCGCTTCGTGCGCGCCGCCCACGCGCGCGGCCTGCAGGTCCACGTGTGGACGGTGAACGATCCGGATCGCATGCACCGGCTCCTGGACCTGGGAGTCGATGGCATCATGACCGATCACATCGACACGCTGCGCGAGGTCCTCGAGGACCGGGGCACCTGGGTCTAGCCCTCTCGCGCGGTCCGTTCAGGGTTCGTTCAGCCGGAAGCGAGGGGCACGGGTGGGCACCGACACCGTGCGGGCACGGGTGACCGACGAGGTCGCCGAGCGACGCCGTGAGCAACACGGCTGGTACTTCTACGACTGGGCCTGCTCCGTCTACTCGACGAGCGTGCTCACCGTCTTCCTGGGTCCCTATCTCACCGCGGTCGCCAAGCACGCGGCGGACGCGGACGGATTCGTGCACCCTCTGGGGATCCCGATCCGGGCCGGCTCCTTCTTCGCCTACTCGGTCTCCGCCTCCGTCATCCTGTCGATCTTCGTGATGCCGATGGCCGGCGCGGCGGCCGACCGCACGGGCCGCAAGAAGCCGCTGCTCGCCGCCTCCGCGTACCTCGGCGCCGCGGCCACGACGGGCATGTTCTTCCTGGACGGGGACCGCTACCTGCTCGGCGGTCTGCTGCTGGTCGTCGCCAACGCCTCGGTGGCCGTGTCGATGGTCCTCTACAACTCCTACCTGCCGCAGATCGCGCCACCCGAGGAGCGCGACGCGGTCTCGTCCCGCGGCTGGGCCTTCGGCTACGCGGCGGGCTCGCTGGTCCTGATCGCCGATCTCGTGCTGTTCACGGCCCACGACTCGTTCGGCGTCTCCGAGTCGACGGCCGTCCGCATCTGCCTGGCCTCGGCCGGCGTCTGGTGGGGCGCCTTCACGCTCGTGCCGCTCAAGCGGCTGCGCGACCGCCGTACGGCACCCGGCCGGAGGGCGCCGGCGCACGGCTGGCGACAGCTGGCGGCCACCGTGCGTGACATGCGCGGCAAACCGCTCACCCTCTCCTTCCTGTTCGCCTACCTGGTCTACAACGACGGCATCCAGACGGTGATCTCGCAGGCGTCGGTGTACGGGTCCGAGGAACTGGGCCTGAGCCAGTCGACGCTGATCGTCGCCGTGCTGCTGGTGCAGGTGCTCGCGGTCGGAGGCGCACTCGGCATGGGACGGCTGGCACGCGTGTACGGGGCCAAACGGACCATCCTCGGTTCACTCGTCGCCTGGACGGTGACACTCGCGGCCGGGTACTTCCTGCCCGCCGGCGCGCCGGTGTGGTTCTTCGTCCTCGCCGCCGGCATCGGCCTTGTCCTGGGCGGCAGCCAGGCCCTGTCGCGCTCCCTGTTCTCGCACCTCGTACTGGGCGGCAAGGAGGCCGAGTACTTCTCCGCGTACGAGATGAGCGACCGGGGGATGAGCTGGCTGGGCCCGCTTCTGTTCGGTTTGACCTACCAGCTGACGGGAAGTTATCGGGACGCGATCATCTCGCTCGTGGTCTTCTTCGTCATCGGATTCGCCCTGCTCGCGAGGGTTCCGGTGGGGCAGGCGATCCGCGACGCGGGAAATCCCGTACCGGACAGGATTTAGCACCGGAGGCCAAAGGACGGTAGTGTACGCGTTTGGCCTGCCAGGCGTACCGTTACTGCGCGTCAAAGATACTGAAGCGTTGGGTGACATCTACTGTCAGATGTGACAAACCGGGTGCCGGTGGGTACAACAAGGGGCGGCTACGACGGCGACGCATGATCCGGAACGGGAATCTTTACCGCCGACCGGACGTTGACCGGATGACGACGACAGCGACACCTGTCCTGTGGGCGACAAGCCCGGGAGGCACGATTCATGAGTGAGCGAGCTCTTCGCGGCACGCGCCTCGTGGTGACCAGCTACGAGACGGACCGCGGCATCGACCTGGCCCCGCGCCAGGCCGTGGAGTACGCATGCGAGAAGGGGCACCGGTTTGAGATGCCCTTCTCGGTCGAGGCGGAGATTCCGCCGGAGTGGGAGTGCAAGGTCTGCGGGGCCCAGGCACTCCTGGTGGACGGCGACGGCCCTGAGGAAAAGAAGGCCAAGCCCGCGCGTACGCATTGGGACATGCTGATGGAGCGGCGCACCCGAGAGGAACTCGAAGAGGTCCTCGAGGAGCGCCTGGCCGTTCTGCGCTCCGGCGCGATGAACATCGCGGTGCATCCGCGGGACAGCCGCAAGTCCGCGTAGCCCCTCCGGGGGCTGGGTGGCATACACCGCACGCCGAGACCGCGAGCGCCGTACGTTCTCCGTACGGGGCCCGCGGTCTCGTGCGTTTCGCTCCGCGGGTGAGATGGGGCGCGAGGGCCCCGGCATTCACTGCGGGATGCCCGGCGGAACGGGTGGCAAGCCCGGTGTGAGGGTCTACGGAGTCCCCAGCAGAGCGCGACGGTCCCCCACAGAAACCCGGCCGTTCACCCCACGGTGCCCGGCGGAACGGGTGGCGCCCCGGGGTGACGCTGCCCCGGGGTGCGCCGGGTGTCCGGTCGTACCGGAGCGTCTCCTGCCGGAGCCCGGCGCGGTGTCTCGCGGTGAGCGGCGCGGGGTTCGTGGCGGGAGGCCGGTCGGGGCGAACAGTGCTGAACGGCCGCAGGCCACTGTCACCCGGAAGAGTTCACTCTCGAGTGCCGGACGGACACGAGGACGTCCGCCGCCACCCTCAGGAGCGACCGACTGCGCCCGCCGCGCTCGGCCGGCCCGCGCACGCTCCTCCGGGCCGGCGGGACAGCCCGTCAGCCCGTCAGCCCGTCAGTGGCGGGTGCGGTCCCGGGCGGGAGGCCGGGCCGGGTCCCCGGGGGGTGTCGTCCCTGATGACCTCGCCCTGGACCACCTTGCCGTCCGGGCGATGCATGCGGGCCTGCTGGAAGGCGTCACCGACGCTTCCGGGGACGGCCTCGCGGATCCTGCGCTCGATGGCTCGCTCGGCGTACCGGCCCAGGGCCTTCTGGACGGGCGGGATCAGCAGAAGCAGGCCCACGGCGTCCGAGATGAGGCCCGGCAGCATCAGGAGCAGGCCGCCGAGCATCATCAGCCCGTTGCCGTCGCCGCCCCCGCCCGTGGGGGCCGCGCCGCCCTGCTGCTGTTGCAGCGTCTCGCTGAGGTTGCGGAAGGCACGGCGGCCGGCCCGTTTGACGATCACGGAACCGAGTACGAAGCCGGCGACCAGCAGCAGGAGGACCGTGAAGCCGCTCGCCGCACCCGCGACCACGGTCAACAGCCAGATCTCCACCACCAGCCAGACGGCGATGCCGAGCGGCAGAAACGTACGCAGCCGGGATCGGCGCGGCCGGGCGGGGTGCGTGGGAGTCGGTACGCCAGTCGTCATGCACCCAGTGTGCCTGGGCACGGCTCAGTACGGGATAAGCGGATGATCAGCCCCGGCCGCGGGACGGAAGGCGGGTCCCACGGACCTCGGGAACCGGTGGGAAGACCCTATGCGGACGGCCTACGTCCGGTGATCCGGCCGACCCGCTCCCCCACACCCCACGTGGTGACCCGCCACAGGGCCTCCACAAGGATGTCGCGGCTCATCTTGGAGTCACCGAGTTCACGCTCGACGAAGGTGATGGGCACCTCCACGACGTGGTAGCCCGCCTTGACGGCACGCCGGGCCAGGTCCACCTGGAAGCAGTACCCCTGGGACGCGACCTCGCCGAGTCCGAGGCCCTCGAGGGTCTCCCGCCGGAAGGCCCGGTAGCCGCCGGTGACGTCCCGGATGGGGACGTCGAGCATGATCCGGGAGTACATGCTGCCGCCGCGCGAGATGAACTCGCGGGACTTGGGCCAGTTCACCACCCGCCCGCCCGGCACCCAGCGCGAGCCGAGAACGAGGTCCGCGCCCTTCAGCGCGGTGAGCAGCCGGGGCAGCTCCTCCGGCTGGTGCGAGCCGTCCGCGTCCATCTCGACCAGGACGCCGTAGCCGTGCTCCAGGCCCCAGCGGAAGCCGGCGAGATACGCGGCGCCCAGGCCTTCCTTGCCCTTGCGGTGCAGTACCTGGACGTGGTCGTCCTCGGCGGCCAGCTCGTCGGCGAACTTGCCCGTGCCGTCGGGGCTGTTGTCGTCCGCCACCAGGACGTGCGCGTCAGGCACCGAGGCACGCACCCGGCCGACGATCTTCTTGATGTTCTCCGCCTCGTTGTAGGTCGGAATGATCACCAAGGCCGTGCCGAGCGGGCCGAACCGCCTCGCCTGGGCTCCTGCCGCGAGGGTCCCGTCGCCGTCGTTCACTACTGCCCCTTCAAGTCCGTACGCAGGGGTCCACCATAGTGGCCACAGCCTGCACTGACGCGTCGGTGCGTCAGTACATGGGTGTCGATTCGACAAGAGCCGGGTAAGAGCGCCCTTCCCGCGCCGGAGCACCGCGCCTGCGGATGGGGGCCCGGCGCCCTTCGGGCCGACCAGGGACCCGCTGGCTGCGGGTCGACCGAAAGCCGTTGTCTACTGGACGTCCGGGCCCCACCCGGGTCACACCCTGCCGACAGGCGTGAACGTTCCCTCGCCGTGGCGCCGCCGCTGAGCCTGGCTCCCAGTGGCGGTGCGCCGGTGCGGCACACCGCCCCTGACCCAGCGGCGCTCCGGCGACTGTCTGGAAGTTCTCCGGTCGGACGTCCGGTGGTGGACGCGGCCGAACCTACCGGCCCGCTGCGGCCGGCTGTCAACACTCGTCTGAACCGCGGGATTTCCTTCTCCGGCCTGGTCAGCGGGGAAGGATGCGCAGGTCGCGCGACGGGACGGCGGGGGGCGATCACCACCCCGCCGCCCCAGGAGATCACTCGCCCGGCCGTACGAAGACCGTCCGGCCGCCCACGACGGTGCGCCGACAGACGGGCAGGTCGCCGCCGGGGCTCAGGTCCGGCAGTCCGGGGGTGCCGGACCGGGGGTCGGTGGACCAGCGGGCGACCCGGTCGTCGGGGGCCTGCACGACCAGTTCCCCGGTGCCCCACACGGCGTAGTCCGCGGGCGCGCCCGGCACGAGGACACCCGCGTCGTCGCGTCCGATCGCGCGCCATCCGCCCCGCGTGTGCGCCGTGAAGGCGGCGCGCACCGACACCCGGTGCTCCGGGGTGCGATGGAAGGCCGCGGCCCGGAGGGTGCCCCACGGGTCGAGGGGGGTGACCGGACTGTCCGAGCCGAAGGCGAGCGGGACGCCGGTGCGCAGCAGGGCCGCCAGCGGGTTGAGGGTGCGGGCTCGCTCCGCGCCGAGGCGCTGGGCGTACATGCCGTCCTCTCCGCCCCACAGCGCGTCGAAGGCGGGCTGCACGGACGCGGTGAGGCCGAACTCGGCGAAGGAGGCGATCGTCTCCGGCGTCAGCATCTCGGCATGCTCGACACGGTGCCGGGCGGCCCGGACGCGAGCCAGGCCGACCTTCTCCACGGCCGCCCGCACGCCCTCGACGACCGAGGTCACGGCGGCGTCCCCGATGGCGTGGAAGCCCGCCTGGAGGCCCGCCTCGGTGCAGGCGATCACGTGGGCGGCCACGGCGGCGGCGTCGAGGTACGCGGTGCCGGAGTGCCCGGCGTCGGCGTAGGGCTGGTGCAGGCAGGCGGTGTACGAGCCGAGGGAGCCGTCGACGAAGAGGTCGCCGGCGGCGCCGATCGCGCCCAGTTCGCGGGCCTTCGCCACGCCCTCCTCGCCCTGCTCGGCCCAGTAGCCGACGACCCGGGGGCCGCGCTCCTCGGTGGCGAGCCGCAGCAGGCCGGTGAGGTCGTCCTCGGAGGAGATGTCCGGGCCCGCGCACTCGTGCACGGAGCCGATGCCGAGCGAGGCGGCGTGGGCGAGGGCCGCGCGCTGGGCCTCGGTGCGCTGTCGCGCGGTGACGGCGCCGAGGGCGGCGGCGCGGACGGCGTGGTGGGCATCCCGGGTCAGCGGGCCGTCCTGGTATCC
Source organism: Streptomyces sp. NPDC005195 (assembly GCF_040608315.1). Taxonomy (NCBI): domain Bacteria; kingdom Bacillati; phylum Actinomycetota; class Actinomycetes; order Kitasatosporales; family Streptomycetaceae; genus Streptomyces; species Streptomyces sp. NPDC005195. Next base: position 66,534 of record NZ_JBEXHZ010000026.1, on the reverse strand, counting down.
GGCGCGTCCGGTGACGCCGGGGACCAGGTCCAGGAGCGCGGTGGTGGCCACGGCGGAGTGCACGTCGATGCGGGAGAGGTAGAGCGGACGGCCGCCGGCGGCCTCGTCGAGCTCGGCGCGCGTCGGGGGGCGGCCGCCGGGCCAGCGGGCCGCGTCCCAGCCGTGGCCGAGCAGGACCCGGTCGGCGGGGCGGGCGGCGGCGAAGTCGCGTACGAGGGCGAGGGCCGCGTCCAGGGAGGGCGCGTCGCTGAGGTCGAGGCCGGTGAGCGCGAGGCCGGTGGCGGTGGTGTGCACATGGGCGTCGGTGAAGGCCGGGGTGACCAGCGCGCCTTCCAGGTCCACGACCTCGGCGACCCCGTCGGCGAAGGCGTCGGCGGCGCCCTCCGAGCCGACCCAGGCGATCTGACCGCGTTCGACGACCATCGCGGTGGCGAAGGGGTCGGCGGGGCTGTGGACTTCTCCACCGCGCAGCAGCACGGTGTCGGACGGGGCGGTGCTCTCACTCATGGGGAACAGTCTCGCGCCTGCCGGGTACCGGTCGTCGCCGGGGTGGGTACTGGTCGTCGCCCGGGTGGGTACTGGTCGTCGCCCGGGTGGGTACCGGGTCGTCGCCCCGGTGGGTCAGATGCGGGGTGGCCGTGCCTCGTACGGTGTCGACAGGACCACCGTCGTCCGGGTCGACACGCCCGCGAGGGTGCGCACCCGGGCCAGCAGCTCCTCCAGTTCGTGCGGGGTCGAGACCCGTACCTTGAGGATGTAGTTCTCGTCACCCGCGACGCTGTGGCAGGCCTCCAGCTCCGGCACGTCCGCGAGGCGTTCCGCGATGTCGTCCGGGGCGCTCGGGTCGAACGGTTTCACCGAGATGAAAGCGGTGATGGGCAGACCCACGGCCTCCGGGTCGACGACCGCCGCGTAGCCGCGGATCACGCCGCGCTGTTCGAGCCGGCGCACCCGCTGGTGCACGGCGGACGTGGAAAGGCCCGTGGCCTTGCCCAGGTCCGTGTAACTCATCCGCCCGTCTGCGACGAGCAGCTGCACGATCTGTCGGTCCAGCTCCTCCATGGCGCAAGAACCTACAGGGCGCCTGATCCCGTCGGATACCTCAGGAGTGCAGGTCATACCCGGTTTGTGATGTGCGGGAGAGCGTGCCGCGGACCGCTCGGGGGGACAAATCCACCGTGCGGGGCATCTGCGGGCGGCTTGTGACGAACGACACAGTGCCATAACCCGGTCCGTGATGTTCTCGTGATTACCACGGAGACGGGACGGGAAATGCTTGCTGTGGTCGAGGTCGCAGCGCCTTGTCGGCCCACCCGAGGGGGAGAAACCCATGCAGAGTCTCAAGCGCCCAGGTCGTACCGCGTTCAAGCGGCAGCAGGCCACCGTCGAACCGGAGCCGGAGGGCGTCGACGCGGACGCCGTCGACGGCGAGGACTTCGACGCCTACGACACCTTCGAGATGGTCCGGGTGATCTGCCCGGACTGCGCGCAGCCCATCGCGCTCCTGGCGGACGAGGAGGTCCTGCCGGAGCACGCGCTGTGTGCCTCGCCGTGGAACCCGTTCGGGCTCACGGTCTGCGCCGGTACGGGCCGCGCCGCGGCGGACGCCCGGTCCGCCGACGAGTCCATGGAGCTTCAGGAGCAGGACACCGCGCTCCTGTTGACGCTCCCTCAGGGCCTCGACTGGCGGACGCAGCCGTTCTCGCACGTCGGCGGACCCAGCTCGCGCCCGATGCGGGTCCCCGAGATGCGGCGTCAGGCCGCCTGAGCCGCGCGAGCGCTCAGCGGCGGGCCTCCGGGCGCTCCCAGTAGCCGCCCTGCACCATGGCCCGCAGGCTGTCGTGGTGCAGGATCAGGGTGTCCGCGTCCGGGGGGACGGCGATCTCGCCGAAGTGCACCTGGCGGTAGGCGATGCGCAGCATGACGACGGCGTGCCGCAGGGCCGCGTACAGCGTGTAGAAGTCCATGTCGCGCGGCGGGTGGCCGGTGAGTTCGGCATAACGTCGCTCCACCCGGTCGCGGCGCAGGAACCCGGGCAGTCCGCGCTGGCCGAAGCTCACCGTGAGGTCCTGGAAGAAGCGGTGCAGATAGACGGTCCAGCCGAGGTCGACCTCACGGGGGGCGGGCGCGGCCATCTCCCAGTCGAGGACGGCCGCGGGTTCGAAGCCGTCGTAGACGACGTTCCCGATGCGCGCGTCGCCCCAGTTGAACACCGTCTCGCCCTCGTCGCGCGGCCACAGTTCGTCGAGCCGGTCGAAGGCGCTCTCGATGAGGGGTGAGCGCGCGCGTCCGTCGACGACCCAGGTGTAGTAGGCGCGTTGGGCCGCGACGTGCCGGCGCAGGGGGCTGCCGTCGCCGGGAAGAGCGAGGAACTCCGCTGCGGCGATGGGCACTTGGTCGTGGAGCCGGGCGAGCAGCGCGACCGAGGCGGCTTCCAGTCGCGCCCGCTCCCGGTCGCTCGCCGCGTGCAGCCAGTTCCCTTCGTACGTATAGGGCATGACGTCGGGCGGTACGCGCCCCTCGACCCGTTCCATGACGAAGAAGGGCGCGCCGAGCGGTCCGGGGTCCTCCTCCAGCCACAGCACCCGGGGCACGGGGAGGTCGGTGTGCTCGGCGACCAGCCGCATCGTGCGGTACTGCCGGGGCAGGTCGTACACGGGGAAGACGGTGTACGCCGCCGGATCCGCCGCCAGTCTCAACACGCAGCCCACCAGGGGTGGTTCGGGGTGATCGATGTCGAACAGCAGGGTTTCGCTGGACATGCCGTTGGACGCGGGGACGGTGACGCGCACCGCCCTGGCGCCGGGGAGGCGTGCGCCGAGCCAGGCGGTCAGTCGCCGGGCGAGTTCGTCCCGGTCGCGGGTGGTCGTGCGCGGGCGGGGTGCCGTGGCCATGTCCACTCCCTTCGGGGCGCGTCCGGGGCTCAGGGCGCGACCGAGTCGAATCCGGTGAAGCCGCTCGGGTCGTGCCGGCCGAACGAGCCGTGTTCGAAGATCCCGTGTCCGACCTGCCCGTCGAGCGTGCAGCGGGCGACGTGGTCGACGACCCCGTACGCGGCGCGCGGATGCGCGGCCGGGTCGGAGAGGTCGTAGGTGCGGCGGTCGGTCCAGCCGCGCCCGTGCCAGGTGCCGTGCTGCCAGTCGTCGGCGGGCGGATAGCCCGCCCCCACGGCGAGCGGCGAGGAGGTGAGTATCTCGACGTCCAGCCGCAGCGGCGCCCGGTCCCGCGGCCGGGTGAGGTGGATGACGGCGGAGGTGGGCCGGCGGGTGCCGGTCCGGTAGGTGATGTCGGCCTGGGGCCAGCCGAGTTGGAGGTCGCGCGCGCCGTCGCGTACGAGCGTCGCGTCATTCAGCGTCCGATGGCCGTCGGCGTCCTCCTGGACGACGACCATCAGGAAGCGGTCCTCGAACCGGACCGGGCACCACACCCAGTGGAAGCCCTCCGCCGGATTCTCCTCCGCGAACCTGCCGCCCTCCTCGCCCGGGACCGGGCGCACGCCCCAGCTGCGGTCGCGGGTGCCGGTCCACCGGCCCGGGGACAGGAGGATCTCCTCACCGCCGTGCCGGATCCAGCCCTCGCAGTGGCCCGCCTGCACGAAGCGCCTCCCCTCCAGGGTGAGCCGGCCGCCGCGCCGCTGGAGGTGGTGCGGTTCCCAGAGCGCGGGGAAGTCCGCCGTCCAGGTGATCTCGTACGACAGCCCGTCAGGGTCGTCGGGATCGGCCGCGCAGGTCAGCACGAACTCCTTCAGGGGACGCTCGACGCGGATCCGGAGCGGGCCGACGGCCAGTTCCGTCCGGTCCTCCCCGAGCGCGTCCGACGCCCGCACCGCGTGCAGGAGGTCACCCCGTCGCAGGGTGGCGTACGCGTCGATCACCCCGAGGTTCGGATAGACACCGAGTCCCAGGATGAGCAACGCCCGTCCCTGGTGGTCGAAGACGTGGAAGATGCAGCGGTCGTAGGCGTTCCGGTCGCCGGTCGCGACGTGCTTCATGGACAGGGGCACCTGGTGCACGGGGTACTCGTCGAGGGCGACGGGGCGGTCGTCGGACATGTCAGGCCTCCCTGGGGGCACGGCAGTCGACCTCCGGACGGAGGCGCGCGCCCCCGGGCGGAGCAATTGACGGTACGTCAGATGAGGCGTCGGGGCCAGATGCCGTGGCCCGGGCCGGACACCCCCGCCGACAGGCCGCGGTCCTCGCGCCGACCGTCCGCGGCACCCCGTACGAGCCGGTCGCGAACTCACGCCCGATTGCGGGGGCCGGTGACCTGTCCGGCCACCAGCGCGTTGCCCCGGCATGACCCCCACCTCTACGGCGACCGGGCATGGACGCCAGGTCTTCACTCCCGTGCCGGCAGAATCGGTTCGGCAGGTCCCGCCGCCCCCACCGGTCCCGGATCCCCCCATCTACCACGCCCTGCTCCGCACCTGGGCCGATCGTGGCCGCACGCTGCCGGGGCTGCACGACCCGGAGTGGGTCCGGCTGGCGACGCCTCCGGCCGGCCCGTACCAGTTCGGCGCGGGCCGGGATCCGCGAGATGACGGGCGATGACCGTGCGCCGGATCCGATGGGCCCTCGACGATCGGCAGCCCCTTGTCCTCACGCGGACAGTGCGCGGCCGGACCCACCGAGCGCCTGGACGGCTTTCGTGGTGACCCGCACGGCGCCGTCCGAACGCCTGACGTACCGGAACCGGCGGGGTCCGGGCGGCACGTGCTCCCGGGAACTTCGCGGCGACGCCCGGAACGGTGAGCCGACCGAGTCGTTCAACTGGCCGCCCGCGTAAGACACTCGGGGAGGAAGCCACCGGCCTCCGCCCCTGTGTTCAGGAGTCCCGACGGGCGGACTGCGGGGCCTGGTAGGAGGGGTCGATCTCCTCGACCGCCCGCATCGCGCCGCCCAGCGTCTTCACCAGCAGCTCGCGCATGGTGTCCCGGGGCAGGGTCGGATGGCCGATCCAGTCGAGGGTCGCGCCCTCGACGCTGTAGAGCCAGGCGAGCAGCGCCATCCGGGGGAGCGGCGCGATCTTGCGCCTGCCGTAGGCCCCTTCGGCGATGGTCTCGACGATCACCTCGCGCACGCCCTCGCGGATGGCCTGCACCTCGGTGTCGAAGCCGACCCCGCCCGTGATGATCGTGCGGAACGAGGCCTGGTTGTGCTCCGCGTAGCGGAGATAGCCGTCGATGGTGCGGTGCACCCGCTCCGCCGGGGGCAGTTCGAGGCCGCCCGCCGCCCGGGAGACCAGGTCCGCGACGGAGTCCTCGACGATCGCGAGGTAGTAGCCGCGCTTGGACTTGAAGTAGTAGTAGATCAGCCCTTTGGCGACGTGCGCCTGCCGCGCGATGTCGTCCATCGACAGTGCGTCGTAGGACGTGTCCGCGAACAACTTCCGCCCGATGGCGATCAGTTCGGTACGGCGCGCCAGCGAACGATCGGTGACGCGCGCCCGGGGGCGGTCGACAGCACGCTGTTGACTATGATTCAATTCCGGCCCTAGCCTCCGACTGCCAGCGGGACGTTGGCAGTATGACAGAACGATGCCACCTGCTCGTTCGACTCGGATCTACTGGCCGAACCCGCTTACGGCGGGGCGCCGGATCAGTCAGCTCACAGCAGGCCGAGCTGCGTGACGAGCATCGCCAGGACCACGACAAAGATCCAGCCCACGACGTGTTCGAGGATCTTGGGGCCGTCGTCCTTGGGGCCGCCGGTGCGGGCGCGGACACGGGGGTCGGTGGCGGAGGTCGCGGTCATGGCTTCTCGCAGACGTAGGGGTGCGGTCGGGTCCCCGCCCCTCGCCGGCTCCCCACCGACCCGACCACCTTGCCACCGGAACGGGTTCCAGCGGTAGAGACCTTGGTCACCCCTCGCCACTCCGGACACTTCGACCACGGTCGAATCGCTCCGATTTCCGCAACGGTGTGCCAGAGGTGTGGGTCTCCTCACAGGACAGTGGTCAGCCAACCGAAAGGTCCTCGATGAGCACGTTCCGGACGCCTCGCCGCAGAGCCCGCCTCGCTCTGGCGGCCGCGATCACGGTGGCAGCCGCCCTCACGGGTCCGGTCTCCCAGGCCGCGACCTCCTCGTCCGCCGCCCCCTCCCCCTCCGCCACACCCTCCCCAGGTGCCGCGGGCCTCGGCGACCCGCTCTTCCCGCTCGACGGCAACGGCGGATACCGGGTCGGCCGGTATCTCCTCGACTTCGACTGGCGGGCACCCGGGACTCCCTTCGAGGCGGCCACGACGGTCAGGGCGACCGCCACCCAGGCCCTGTCCCGCTTCGACCTGGACTTCGCGGGCAACACCCTGCACACGGTGACCGTGAACGGGAGGACGGCCACGGCCGTGCGTGACGGCGACGAGCTGGTGATCACCCCGGCCGAGCCGCTCGCGCAGGGCAAACCGTTCACGGTCAAGGTCACGTACACCGCCGATCCGACCCAGCTGCGCCACCGCGACGACGCCATCGAGGACTACGGCTGGATTCCCACACCCGACGGAACAGTGCTCTATCCGCAGCCCGACGGCGCCAAGATGATCTTCCCTTCGAACGACCACCCGAGTCAGCGCGCCCCGATCACCTTCCACATCACCACCCCGCCCGGTCTGACCGCCGTGGCCAACGGGAAGCTCACCGGCCGCACCGAACAGGCGGACGGGCGCGTGCGGTGGACGTACGACTCCGGACACCCGCTCGCGACCCAGCTCGCGCAGCTCGCGATCGGCAGGTTCACCTTCGTCGACAGCACCGGCCCGCACGGGCTGCCCCTGCGCGACGTGGTCCCGGACGGTCTGGTCGCGGCCACCGAGCAGTACCGCGAGCTCACCGCGGACCACATCGCGTGGCTGGAGGAGCGGCTCGGCCCCTACCCCTTCGACCGGTACGGCCTGCTCGTCGGCGACACCGACCTGGGGGTCGCCCTGGAGACCCAGACGCTCTCCCTGATCCCGAAGGCCGACCTGCTCGGCGACCGGGTGAGCGCCGAACGCAACCTGGTGCACGAGCTCACCCACCAGTGGACCGGCGACAGCGTCGGCATCAGGACCTGGTCCGATCTGTGGCTGAGCGAGGGACACGCCCGCTTCTACGAACGCCTGTACTCGGAGGCGCACGGCGGCGACAGCTTCGAGACCACGATGAGGACGGCCTACGCCGCCCACGACCAGTGGCGCCACGACTACGGCGCCCCGGCCGAGCCGACCGAACCGAACCTCTTCAAGCGGATGCGGTACGACGGCTCGGCCCTCGTCCTGTACGCCCTGCGCGAGAAGGTCGGCCAGACGGTCTTCGGGAAGATCGAGCGGGCCTGGGCCACCCAGTACCGCGGAAGGACCGCCGGTACGCGGGACTACATCGGCCTGGCCTCGAAGATCGCGGGCCAGGACCTGGACGGATTCCTGCACCCATGGCTGTACGGCGCGAAGACCCCGCCGATGCCGAACCACCCGGACTGGGTGGTCGACCCGGTCCAGGGCTGAACCGGGGGGGGGCGGCCCGCTTCAGGGGCCGCCCCCTTCTCACCGGACGCCGACCGCCGCGAGCGCCTGGCGCTGCCGCTTCGTCGGCTGCGCGGGGAAGTACAGGTAGCAGACGCCACCGGTACCGGAGACGACGTTCCCTGAGGCGTTGTACCGCTTGGTGCGCAGCCAGATCGTCCCCCACTCGGACCGCCGGTAGACGCGGCGCACCGCGGCGTCGCCGGGCGAGGCCGGGTCGTTGGCGATCACGTCGCCGTCCGCGGTGAAGCCGACGACGGTCATGAGATGACCCGAGGTGCCGTAACCCGCCCCGGTCAGCTCCGACTTGAGGAAGGACTGGGACGTTATGGCCGGGATGCCGGCCGCGATCAGGGTCTCCAGGTCGGCGAGCGAGCCGAGGCGCGTCACCACACCCTGCAGATCCTTGTACGTCGCCGCGTAGGCGGCGTTGAAGGGCCAGTTGCCACAGCCGTCGTACTGGTAGTCGTAGGTGTAGCGGGCCGCGTGGCACACCTGTGGATCGGCCAGGCCCGGGGCGACCCAGGCCAGTTGTTCCGCCGTCGGCCCGCGCCCCCAGTACTCGATGATCATCTGCGAGGAGGTGGGGCTGCACCAGGCCTCGCCGCCGTTGTCGTACTCGGGGTACTGGCCGGCGTGGATCTCCTGCGAGTAGCGCGGCACCGTCAGCTCACGGGCATGTCCCGGTACGGAGGCCGGGACGGTGAAGCGGTCGGGGATGTCGGAGCCCATCGCGCCGAGCCGCCACACGGTGGGCGTGGCCCCGGAACCCGGGGCGCGGTACAGCGTCAGGCGCAACCGGTACGAGACGAGCCGCAGGCCCGAGGCCGCGTCGTCGATGGCGAAGGTGTCGGTCCAGACACTGCTTCTGCCGTCCTTCTGGCCGTCGACGGAGGTCCGCCTGATGTCCTGGTCACCGGACGCCCAGCGTCCCATCACGTACCAGGGCGTGGCGGTGCCGTCGGAATAGGTGCCGGTGAGCTCGACCTGGAGCCAGGTGCCCGCGGGGGTGCGCGCGTTCCAGGAGGCGATGGCCTCGGTGGCGGGGACGGTGAGCCGGTGGACCGGGGAGGTCCAGGTCGCGTACTCCCAGGTGGCCGTCCTGCCGGTGTGCGGATCCGTGTACGCGGTGGTGCCGGCCGCGGAGGCGATCACGAGACCCGGCCGGGTGCCCGACACGGCCCGCGTGCCCTTCGCGGTACCGGAGCGCCAGTCCGCGTACGAGACCCAGGCGCGGTTGTCCACGGCGCGCGCGGGCGCGTGCCCCCTGCGTGCCTCCCGGGAGCGTGCTTCCACCGCCTCGGCCGGAGTGGCCGCGGCACCGGTCGCCGCCGCGGCCACCGCCGCGGCCAGAAGGGTTCTGCGGGACGGCTCTGAAGCTCTGGTCATGGGTGGGTGACCCCCGTTCGTCCGGAAGCGGCAATTCCCAACTATGGACGGGGTGAGGAGATTTCTGCCAGCACTTCGGCCCGTGCCACGCCCACCAATATTGGTCGGTACCACTGGCGTGACCTGCGAGGCCGACAAACGATCCGGCGCCGGTCATGCCGAATGGCCGGGAATCGGCCCCATCGACGCGGATTTCCGGCGCTTTTCCTGAGCGGCCTTCAAGACTTTCCCCACGGCTCCCCTCGTCTTTTTCCGCCTGTTCTCCGCCTCTTCCACGCCTGTCCCCCGAGTTTTCCGAAAACCGCTCCCGTGCGCCTTCTCGACACGTTTTCCCGCCCACCGATCCGGAAGATATGGACCCGACCTAAAATGAACCGGATATACCCGCACACACCTCACCAGACCCCGGGACCCCCCATTCACGAGCTCGCCTCCCACCTGCGCCGGCTGCCCCCCTCCGCCGGCCCCGTCCGCCTGATCGGCGTCGACGGACACGCGGGCTCCGGGAAGACCACGTTCACCGGACGGCTGGCCGCCGCACTGGGTGGCGCGCCCGTCCTGCACCTCGATGACATCGCCACGCACGAGGAGCTCTTCACCTGGCCGGCACGCCTGCTGGACCAGGTGATCGAGCCGCTGGGCCGGGGCGCGGCGGCGCGCTACGCCCCGTACGACTGGACGGCCAGGGCCTTCGGGCCGGTGTGTGAACTGTCGCCCGCGCCCGTGGTCCTCCTGGAGGGCGTCGGCGCCGGACGCCGCGCGCTGCGCCCGCATCTCGCGCGGCTGCTGTGGATGGAGCTGCCTCGCGACGAGGCCTGGACGCGCGGGCGCCGGCGGGACGGAGACGCGCAGAGCGCGTTCTGGGCCGAATGGGTCGCCGCCGAACGTCGGCATTTCGCCGAGGATCCCTCAAGGCCCTTCGCGGATCTTCTGGTGCGGCAGTGTTCCGAGGGATACGAGGTGTTTTCGGGGCCTGCCGGGACTCTTGGACCGGACCAGTTCCTCACGCACGGTGACGGACCATCCGCAATGTGCTGAACTCGTGAAGACCCTTGCGGGAGAAGTTCCGCCAGTGCTTCAACTCGGCTTGACCGGGGGGCCGTACAGGACTTACGTTCTGAATGTGCGGCCCCCCGGGGTCGCCCCGCAGACGCGAAGCCCCCGGTTGTTCCCCCGTGATCGGGGGCTTCGTTCTGCCCACACCCTTTCTTTTCGGGCGCCGCGCGCCGCGATTCGCTCACCCTGGGTCACCGGGTGAAGTGCGCCCCATCTGCTCCCACCTCGTGCAACGGTGCTGTCGGCACCCTTCGGCAGGCCCATGCGGCGCAGGTACCATGCCTCTCGGTGCGACCTTCGGACGGCTTGCTCTGCGCACCGGTGCAACTCCCGTCCGCGGCACAGCGGTTCGACCAAGCTGCCGACGGGCACCGGCCCGCTCGGAGAACCATCGGGGGCACGGTTTGTGGGGGACGTGATGGACTTCGGCACGCAGGGCCCGGAGGCCCCGGCCGACCTCGCCTGGATGCGAGGTGTGGACGCCTACACGATGGGCGCCTATCCGCAGGCGGAGGAGGAGTTCCGCACCGCGGTCCGGATGGACCCCGGTATGGCGGACGGCTGGCTCGGACTGCACGCGCTGCGCGTGGACACGACGACCGCGCTGCTGCGCATGTTCCGGCACCGGGACCGCTTCGGCGAACAGCGCTCCCGGCACCGACGCACCCTGAACTCCTGGTACTGGCTGGGCTGGTGGGTGCAACCGGTGCTCGAGAGCCCGCGCGATCTGCTGCTCGCCCACGCCTCGCACTGGCTGGACGGCCGCCATGTCCCCGAACTGGACCGGGCGTTGGCCGGGCTGCCGCCGGTGGACGCGGATCCCCAGGTGCGCTTTCTGCATGCCTGCCGGGCCTATCTCGTCAAGGACTGGGAGCAGTTGGTCCGGCACACGGACCCGCTGACCGACGATCCGATGCTGGGCATAGAGGCCGGTCTCTTCGGCGGCATGGCCCGGGTCCGTCTGGAGATGTTCGGGCACGCGGAGCCGCTGCTGTCGTCGGCGCTGATGCGCTGCCGCAGCGAACAACCGCAGCGCAAGGAGCTGCGGTACTGGCTGGCCCGGGCACACGAGGGCACCGGCCGGTCGGCCGCAGCGCTGCCGCTGTACCGGGCCGTACACCGTGTCGACCCCGCCTTCATGGACACCTCCGCGCGGCTCGCCGCGATCTCCGAGGGCGACGGGTACGACGATGCCGCCGCCGACCTGGCGGCGATCACGCTCACCGGGATCGGGCAGGACGTGATGGACGGCCCGGACGGCTTGGATCCGCTGTGGGGAGGGGAGGGCCGGGACCTCCGGCTCCCCGAGGCGGACCCGCTGCCGCCCGGCGCGGTGTCCCCGGAGACCGACCTGGTGCGGGAGAAGGCCGTGGTGCCGGTCAGGCCGCTGCCCGCCGGTCCGACCGACCCGGCCCTGCTCGATGAGGCGCTCGCCGAGCTGGAGCGCATGGTCGGCCTTGAGCCCGTGAAACGCCAGGTCAAGGCGCTGTCGGCGCAGTTGAACATGGCGCGGCTGCGGACCGGGCAGGGGCTGCCGGTCCAGCCGCCGAAGCGGCACTTCGTCTTCTCCGGTCCCTCGGGCACCGGCAAGACCACCGTGGCCCGCATTCTCGGCCGGGTCTTCTACGCGCTCGGTCTGCTCGGCGGCGACCACCTCGTGGAGGCGCAGCGGGCGGACCTGGTGGGCGAGTATCTGGGCCAGACCGCCGTCAAGGCCAATGAGCTGATCGACTCCGCGATCGGCGGGGTTCTCTTCGTGGACGAGGCGTACTCGCTGTCCAACTCGGGATACGGCAAGGGCGACGCGTACGGCGACGAGGCCCTGCAGGTGCTCTTGAAGCGGGCCGAGGACAACCGCGACCACCTGGTCGTCATCCTCGCCGGCTACCCGGAGGGCATGGACCGTCTGCTCGCCGCCAACCCCGGGCTGTCCTCGCGCTTCACCACCCGCGTCGACTTCCCGTCCTACCGCCCCCTGGAACTCACCTCCATCGGCGAGGTACTGGCCGCGGAGAACGGTGACATCTGGGACGAGGAGGCGCTGGACGAGCTGCGCTCGATCGCCGGGCACGTCGTCGACCAGGGGTGGATCGACGAGCTCGGCAACGGGCGGTTCCTGCGAACGCTGTACGAGAAGAGCTGCGCGTACCGGGATCTGCGGCTGTCGGGGTATCCGAACACGCCGTCGCGGGACGACCTGTCCACGCTGCGGCTGCCGGATCTCATGCAGGCGTACGGGGAGGTGTTGTCGGGGCGGGGGCCCCAGGACCCCTCGGCCCTGTGAACCCGGCTTTCGCCCCCGCGACCCCCGCCGCCCCTGCCCGGCCCGTCCTGTACCTGGGGCTCCGTCCCGGACCCCGCCAAGGGGCTGCCGCCGCCTGGCCCCCGCTTTCACCCGAAGGGCTCGCCCTCGAACGCCGGACGGGCTGAAGACATGCCCCCGGGCGTCAGCCTTGAAGGGGCCCCCACAACTTCAGCGCGCGCCCGCACAGCCAGCCCGTCCGGCGCTTGAGGACAAGAACCTCGAGGACAAGACCCTTGAGGCCGAAGCGGGGACCTGGGGGCGGCAGCCCCCAGGGACGCGACCCCACTCAGGTCGCCAGCGCCTCCTCCGGAGCCTCGCTGCGCACCGGCTCCGTCAGCGGCAGCGCCACCGTGGCCACCACGGCGACATCCCGGTGTGCCGGATCCCGTACCTCGCCGACCAGCAGCTCCAGTACGTCCTCCAGCGCCACGAGCCCGAGCACCTTGCCCGACGCGTCGGCGACCTGCGCGAGGTGCGTGGCGGCGCGGCGCATCACGCTCAGGGCGTCGTCGAGGGGGAGCTCCGACCGCAGGGTCGTCATGTGCCGCCAGATCTGCTGGGGCACCGCACGCTCGGACTCCTCCACGTCGAGGACGTCCTTGACGTGCAGGTAGCCCATGAAGGCGCCGTTCTCCGCGACCACCGGGAAGCGGGAGTACCCGGTGCGCGCGGTGAGGGCGACGACCTGGCCCGGGGTGACCGAGGCGCCCACGGTGACCAGGGACTCGCGGTCCAGGAGGACGTCCGTCACCGGGCGGGAACCCAGCTCCAGGGCGTCCTCGAGACGCTCCTGCTCCTCCGGGTCCAGCAGGCCGGCCTGGCCCGAGTCCTCGACCAGGCGGTTGAGCTGCTCGCTCGTGAAGACCGCCTCGACCTCGTCCTTGGGCTCCACCCGGAACAGCTTCAGGATCAGTCGCGCGCACGCGCCGAGAGCCACCGTGACAGGCCGGCACAGGCGGGCGAAGGCGACCAGTCCCGGGCTCAGCCACAGCGCGGTCTTCTCCGGCGCGGCCATCGCCAGGTTCTTCGGGACCATCTCGCCGATGACGAGATGGAAGAAGACGACGAGGGCGAGCGCGATGACGTACCCGAGGGGGTGGATCACGCCGTCCGGCAGGCGGACCGCCTCGAAGACGGGCTCCAGCAGATGGGCGACGGTCGGCTCGGCGACGGCGCCGAGCGTCAGGGAGCAGATGGTGATGCCGAACTGGGCCGCGGCCATCATCTGCGGCAGCCGCTCCAGTCCGTACAGGACCTGGCGGGCGCGGGCGGACTCCAGCGGCTCGATCTGGCTGCGGCGCACGGAGACGAGTGCGAACTCGGCTCCCACGAAGAAGCCGTTGGCGAGCACCAGGAGAACGGCGAAGAGGAGTTGGAGCACGCTCATCGGACGGCCTCCGGGGCGAGGGCCGCGTCCACGATCCTGACCAGCCGGACCCGCTCGGCGCGGTAGTGCCCGACCTGGCGCACCGAAAGGCGCCAGCCAGGAAGCTCCGCCCTGTCACCGGGTGCCGGGATGCGGCCGAGCAGATCGGCGACGAGACCCGCCACGGTCTCGTAGGGCCCCTCGGGCACATCCAGTCCTATGCGCTGCAGGACGTCGACTCGGCAGCTGCCGTCGGCGTCCCAGGCGGGCCGTCCCTCCTCGGGCGGCGCCACCGCGAGCTCCGGCAGGTCCTGTCCGTCGTGCTCGTCGCGGACCTCGCCGACGAGTTCCTCGACGATGTCCTCCAGGGTGACCACGCCCGCCGTACCGCCGTACTCGTCGACGACGACGGCGATGGGCTGCTCGCTGCGCAGCCGTTCCAGGAGCGGCTGCACGGGCAGCGTCTCCGGGACGAGCAGCGGGGGCTGGGCGATCCGGCCGACGGGCGTGCGCAGCCGGTCGTGCGAGGGCACCGCAAGGGCGTCCTTGAGATGGACCATGCCGACCACCTCGTCGATCCGCTCCCGGTAGACGGGGAAGCGGGACAGGCCGGTGGCCCGGGTGAGGTTGACGACGTCCTCCGCCGTGGCCGTCGACTGGAGGGCGCTGACCCTCACCCGCGGCGTCATGACGTGCTGCGCGGTGAGGCCGGCCAGCGAGATGGTCCGTACGAAGAGATCCGCGGTGTCCTGCTCCAGGGCGCCGGCCTGGGCCGAGTGCCGGGCCAGGGAGACGAGCTCGCCGGGGGTGCGGGCGGACGCCAGCTCCTCGGCGGGTTCGACGCCGAGTGCCCGTACGAGCCGGTTGGCGACCGTGTTGAGCGCGGCGATCACCGGCCGGAACAGGCTGGAGAAGGCGTGCTGCGGGCCCGCGACGAAGCGGGCGACCTGCAGCGGCTTGGACACCGCCCAGTTCTTGGGCACGAGTTCACCGACGACCATCTGCACGGCCGCGGCGAGCAGCATGCCGGTCACCACGGCCACGCCGGACACGGCGCCCTCGGGCAGGCCGAGCGCGGTGAACGGTCCGTGGAGCAGCTTGGCGAGCGCCGGTTCGGTGAGCATGCCGACGACGAGCGAGGTGATGGTGATGCCGAGCTGGGTGCCGGAGAGCTGGAAGGACAGCTCCTTGAGCGAGTTGACGACGGTACGGGCCCGTCGGTCGCCTTCGGCCGCGGCCTTCTCGGCGTCCGGCCGCTCGACCGTGACGAGGCCGAACTCCGCCGCCACGAAGAAACCGTTGGCGAGGATCAGCAGGAACGCCGCCGCGAGAAGCAGCAGGGGGATGGTCATGCCGCCGCCTCGATGGGTCGGGAGGGGGCGGCGCAGGTACTACAGGACGATCCGTCCATCGCTGGAGGGAGTCACTCCTCGGGTAGCAGGGAGCCTCTGAAACCGGGTGGCACGTCAGTGGCGGAGGCGCGACGAGAACGCCTCCGCCAACAGGTTAATCAAGACATGGGCCCGGGGGGCAGGGTGGAAGGCCGAGAGTCAGCCGTGATGTTGCTCCGGGTCGCCGATGGAGCGGGCCTCGGCGAGTGCCCGCAGGGCGCGGGCGTCGTCGATCGCGCGCTGTCGGGCGATGCCCGGCTGGATGCCGAGCGCCGGAAGACTGGTGCCGTCACTGAGGTTGAGGAACACCCAGGGGTCGCCGGGGCGCAGGTTGACCTGGAGGATCTCCGCCCAGTCCAGGTGCCGGCTGCTGGCGATGTTGACGACTGTGACTCCGCTCTCATCGGCGACGACCTTGGGCCGGGACAGGAGCAGGAGGACGCCGAGCAGCAGCGCGGCGGTGAAGACGAAGCTGACGCGCTCCCCCGGGCTGAGCTGCTCCAGGAGCATCGCGACCGTCGTGATGACCACGAAGATGGCGACGCCCGCGGTGAGCAGGACGGCCCGGGTCCGGGACGGCCGGAACGTGACGGGAAGTACGGGGAGGTCGGACATGGTTCGGGCGGTCCTCAGAGGCGGCAGGCGTGGATGGCCGTGGTCAGGATGGCCCGTGCGCCGAGCGCGTACAGGTCGTCCATGATCCGCTGCGCCTCCTTGGCGGGCACCATCGCGCGGACGGCCACCCAGCCCTCGTTGTGCAGCGGCGAGATGGTCGGCGACTCCAGACCGGGAGTGAGCGCGACGGCCTGCTCCAGGTGCTCGGCGCGGCAGTCGTAGTCCATCATCACGTACGTGCGTGCGACCAGGACACCCTGCAGGCGGCGCAGGAACTGCTGGACCTTGGGCTCGGCGTCCTCGGCGGTGTCGGCTTCGACACGGCGGATGACGACGGCCTCGGACTTCATGATCGGCTCGCCGAAGACCTCGAGGCCCGCGTTGCGCATCGAGGTGCCGGTCTCGACGACGTCCGCGATGACCTCGGCGACACCGAGTTCGATCGCGGTCTCGACGGCGCCGTCGAGGTGGACGACGGAGGCGTCGATGCCGTTGTCGGCGAGGTGGCCCGCGACGATGCCCTCGTAGGAGGTGGCGACGGTCAGGCCGGCGAGGTCGTCGACGCTCTTGGCGGTGCCGGGCTTGCCGGCGAAACGGAAGGTGGAGCGGGCGAAGCCGAGCGGGAGGATCTCCTCGGCCCTGGCTCCGGAGTCGACGAGCAGGTCGCGTCCGGTGATGCCGATGTCGAGGCGGCCCGAGGAGACGTAGATCGCGATGTCGCGGGGGCGGAGGTAGAAGAACTCCACCTCGTTGCCCGGATCGACGATCCTGAGCTCCTTGGCCTCCCGGCGCTGCCGGTAGCCGGCCTCATGCAGCATCTCCGCCGCAGGTCCTGACAGGGAACCCTTGTTGGGGACGGCGATGCGCAGCATGAGGTCGGCTTCCTTCGTTCGTGCGTACGTCTGTCGGTGTACGTCGGCTGGGGTGTGGGCGCGGCTCAGAGGTGGGCGTACACGTCGTCGAGGGAGATTCCGCGCGCCACCATCATCACCTGGACGTGGTAGAGGAGCTGGGAGATCTCCTCGGCGGCGGCGTCCTTGCCCTCGTACTCGGCGGCCATCCAGACCTCGGCGGCCTCTTCGACGACCTTCTTGCCGATGGCATGGACGCCCTTGCCCACCAGCTCGGCGGTGCGTGAGGTGGCGGGGTCGCCGTCGGCGGCCTTCTGCTGGAGCTCGGTGAAGAGCTCCTCGAACGTCTTCTTGGACATGGTGCCGCCCACCCTACGCGCCCGAGCCGGTGTCTCAGTGCCAGGGTTCGGATACTGAGCGCAGTGTGGCCGCGGTCGCCACGGCGGCCGTCACCGCCTCGTGCCCCTTGTCCTCGTGGGAGCCCTCGATGCCCGCCCGGTCCAGGGCCTGCTCCTCGGTGTCACAGGTCAGTACGCCGAAGCCGATGGGGACGCCGGTGTCGATGGAGACCTGGGTGAGGCCCTGGGTGACGCCCTGGCACACGTATTCGAAGTGGGGTGTGCCGCCGCGGATGACGACACCGAGCGCGACGACGGCGTCGTAGCCGCGGCCCGCAAGGACCTTCGCGACGACCGGGAGCTCGAAGCAGCCGGGGACCCTCAGGAGGGTCGGCTCGTCGATTCCCAGCTCGTGCAGGGCCCGCAGCGCGCCGTCCACGAGGCCGTCCATCACCTTTTCGTGCCACTGCGCCGCGATGACCGCGACGCGCAGGTCGCCGCAGTTGCGTACGGACAGTTCGGGTGCACCCTTGCCGCTCACGTCTCTCCTCAGTGCCTTGTGCCGTGTTGCCGGTTGTGCCGTTGTCACTGGATCCGGTTGTCACTGGATCCGGCTGTTGCTCGATCTGACTTGCTCGATCTGACTGTTACTGGATTCCGCGGGAGTTGCCTCCCGCGGGTGTCACTGGTTGCCGCAGGCGGACGCGGTGGGCGTCTCCAGCCAGGGCAGGTCGTGGCCCATCCGGTCCCGCTTGGTGCGCAGGTAGCGGAGGTTGTGTTCGCCCGCCTGGACGGGCATCGGCTCCCGCCGGGTGACCCGGAGGCCGTACCGGACGAGCGCGTCGGTCTTGTCGGGGTTGTTGGTCAGCAGACGCACGCTGTGGACGCCGAGGTCCTCCAGGATCCGCGCGCTCGCGCCGTAGTCGCGGGCGTCGGCGGGCAGGCCGAGTTCGAGGTTGGCGTCGAGAGTGTCCCGGCCGCGTTCCTGGAGCTCGTAGGCGCGCAGCTTGGACAGCAGTCCGATGCCCCGCCCCTCGTGTCCGCGCAGATAGACGACGACACCACGGCCCTCGGCCTGGATGCGCTGCAGGGAGGTCTGCAGCTGGGGGCCGCAGTCGCAGCGCAGCGAGTGGAAGACGTCGCCGGTCAGGCATTCGGAGTGGACGCGGACGAGGACGTCCTCGCCGTCGCCGATCTCGCCGTGGACGAGGGCGACATGCTCGACCCCGTCGGCGGTGGAGCGGTAGCCGTACGCCGTGAACTCGCCGAAGGCGGTGGGGAGCTGCGTCCTGGCCTCGCGGCGGACCGCGGGTTCGGCCGGGGGTGTTCCCTGGTCGAGCGGGGCCGGGAGCTGCGGGGAGCGGCGGTAGGCGACCAGGTCCTCGATGGAGATGATGGTCAGGCCGTGCTTGCGGGCGAACGGGATGAGTTCGGGAAGGCGCAGCATGCGGCCGTCCTCCCCCGCGATCTCCACGATGGCGCCCGCGGGGCGCAGTCCGGCGAGCCGGGCCAGGTCGACGGCCGCCTCGGTGTGGCCGTTGCGGACGAGGACGCCGCCGGGCCTGGCGCGCAGCGGGAAGATGTGGCCCGGCCGTACGAAGTCGCCCGCTCCGGCCTGGCCCCCGGCCAGCAGCCGGAGGGTGGTGGCGCGGTCGGCCGCGGAGATGCCGGTGGTCACGCCGTGGGCGCCGGAGGCGTCGACCGAGACCGTGAACGCCGTCCTCATCGACTCGGTGTTGTTCTCGACCATCTGGGGGAGCTGGAGGCGGTCGAGTTCGTCGCCTTCCATGGGTGCGCAGATCAGTCCGCGGCACTCGCTCATCATGAACGCGATGATCTCGGGGGTCGCCTTCTCGGCGGCGATGACGAGGTCGCCCTCGTTCTCCCGGTCCTCGTCGTCGACGACGACGATCGGCCGGCCCGCCGCGATGTCGGCGATGGCCCTCTCGACCGGGTCGAGCGCGAAGTCCGAGGCGTCCTGCTCGTGGCCGGTGCTGTACCAGACGGGGGCGGCGGTCATGCAGGGACTCCTTCCAGGAGGGGCTGCCCGGCCTTGCGGGAGCGCAGCCACCAGTCGCGCATGCCCCACAGGACGAGCGCGCCGTAGACGACGTAGACGAAACCGGAGAAGGCGAAGCCGTTGGCGAAGTTGAGCGGGACGCCCACCACGTCGACCAGCAGCCAGGCGAACCAGAACTCGACCATGCCGCGTGCCTGGGCGTACATGGCGATGACCGTGCCGACGAAGATGTAGGCGTCCGGCCAGGGGTCCCAGGACAGCGACGGGTACACGTGGAACAGGGCGCTCACCGCGAGGGTGCCGACGGCGGCGGCGCCCAGCAGGCAGGCACGTTCGCGCCAGGTGGCGAACCGTACGGCGACGGTGCCGCCCTGGCCCCGGCCCCGGCCGCGGTTCCACTGCCACCAGCCCCACAGGGCGACGACGATGACCACGAGCTGCTTCCCGGCGCTGCCGGAGAGATGGGCCGAGGCGAAGGCCGTGAGCAGGACGACGCCGGACAGCAGCTGGACGGGCCAGCTCCAGATCGAGCGCCGCCAGCCGAGCGCGAGTCCGATCAGGCCGATCACGTTGCCGATCATGTCCGACCACTTGATGTGCTGTCCGAAGAGTGTGAACGCCTCGGAGTTGAGCCAGTTCACGGCCGGCTCCCGGAGGTGTCCGGCAGCGCGGCCGGCTGTTCGCCCCGCGCGCCGAGCAGCCGCTCGACGTACTTGGCGATGACGTCCACCTCGAGGTTGACCGGGTCGCCGGGCTGCTTGCGGCCGAGCGTGGTCAGGTCGAGGGTGGTGGGGATGAGGCTGACGGTGAAGTGGTCCGGGCCCGCGTCGACCACCGTCAGGCTGATGCCGTCGACGGTGATGGAACCCTTCTCGACCACGTACCGGGTGAGGTCCGCGGGCAGCGAGATCTTCACGATCTCCCAGTGCTCGGACGGCTTGCGCTCGATGACCGTGCCGGTGCCGTCGACATGCCCCTGGACGATGTGTCCGCCGAGGCGGTCACCCACGGCCATGGGGCGTTCTAGGTTGACGCGGGAGCCGACGGTGAGGGCACCGAGGCTGGAGCGGTTCAGGGTCTCCGCCATGACGTCGGCGGTGAATTCGTCGCCCTCGTGGTCGACGACCGTGAGACAGACTCCGTTCACGGCGATGGAGTCGCCGTGCTGTGCGCCCTGCGTGACGACGGGTCCGCGCAGGCGGAAGCGGGAGGCCTCGTCGAGATTCTCGACGGCGGTGACCTCACCCAGCTCTTCGACGATTCCGGTGAACACTTCCCGGGTCCTCCTGCCTCATGGGGCACGGACTCCGGGGCCTGTCGATGACGACAGAGTGAAACGGGCTACGGCACCGGGAACGATGCCGAAAGGGGACCTGTCCCGAAGGACACGTCACGACAACCGGCAGCGCGCACGAATGCCCGCCCGCCGCGCACTGCCTCCCATCCGGACTTTAACCGTCGGTCCAGGAATTTCACCTGGTCAACCGGCCGCTGGAAGCGACCGGGTCGCGGACTGTAACCGCCGGTTCGGACTTTCACCGACCCCGGAGTGCGCTGCTTCTGGTACAGCATCAGTGTGCCACGCCCTGTCCATGCCCATGCGGGTGAAGTTCTGTGGGGTGCCTCACAGGGTGTCCGAATGGACTTCCGGGGCGGCACCGGGGCGGTCAACTGCCGTGACGGCACGCACACTTGACGGCGGTACGGATATTGGTCCATACCTATTGACGGTCTGGTCTAGTCCTCTTTAGTGTCGGCGATCAAGGTTTGCGGAAGCCGAGGTGGCCTACCCGCCCCCTGAGCGACCCGGCGGCGGTGACGGAGGCCCTTGCCCGCCGCCGGGTCTCCCCACCGGGGAGAGACACCCCGCCGCGCGCCTCCGGAAACTCCGGCGAGCGCCTCCGGGAACTCCGCTCCCGGGCCCCCGGCTTCCCCTTCCGGCCGCGGGGCGGCCGGGGCCGGCGCGAGACGTCCGGGAACGGGCGGGGCGGCACGGCGGATCACCGCGGATGCGGTGCGAACAGGTCGTCCTGGGCCGACTCCCGGGCGGTCAGGAGGGCGCCGCGCAGCACCGCGCCGCCGCCCAGCGAGCCGGCCCGCACCTCGGCCGGCAGCGGGGACATCCGGGCCAGCCGCTCGCCGACCCGCGCGGCCAGCGCCTCCCCGCCCGCCTGCCCCACCTCACCGCCGAGCACCACGCAGCCGGGGTCGAGGACGGCCACGACGGACGCGGCGCCCACGGCGAGGCGGTCGGCGAGCGCGGAGAGGAAGCGGTCCGCGAGGCCGTACAGGAAGCGGTCGGTGCCGGCGGAGGACGCGGCCGCCACCGCCACGCGCACCAGTGCCGCCGCCCGTGGTTCACCGGGTGACTCCGCCGCCTCCAGCCCGTATCCCGCGGCGAGTTCGGCGATCGCGGCGGCTCCGGCCAGCGAGTGGAAGCCTCCCTCGCAGTCCGTCGCGGACGGCAGCGTGGTGGTGCCCGGAACCGGCAGGAACCCGATCTCGCCGGTGCCGCCCGAGGCCCCGCGGCGGAGTCTGCCGTCGAGGACGACGGCCGCACCGGTGCCGTGGCCGAGCCAGAGGAGGACGAAGGTGTCCCGGTCCCGGGCCGCGCCCTCGCGCTGCTCGGCGAGGGCGGCGAGGTTCGTCTCGTTCTCGACGATGACCCGGGCGGGCAGGCGCTCCTGGAGGGCCGCGACCAGGCGGCGGTGCCATTCGGGCAGACCGGAGGAGTCCCGGAGTTCACCGGTGGCCGGGTCGATGAGGCCGGGCGCCCCGATGCCGACGGTGTGCAGCCGCTCGGCCCCGGCCTCCTTCGCGGCCCGCTCCACCAGGGCGACGGCCTGCTCGACGGCGGGCCCCGTGCCGGCGTCGTCCGCGATGGGCACCGAAGCCCGGGCGAGCTCCGCGCCCAGCAGGTCGGCGACGACGACCGTGACGCCCTCGGTGCGGACGTCCAGGGCGGCGAGCTGCGCCCGGTCCGCGACGATCCCGTACAGCCGGGCGTTCGGGCCGCGCCGCTGCTCCCCCGACTCCCCCACGACCGAGATGAGTCCGGCGGCGGTCAGCCGTTCGACGAGGTCGGCGACGGTGGGCCGGGACAGGCCCGTGAGCTGCTTCAGCTGTCCGGCCGTCAGCGGGCCCTCCTGCTGCAACAGCCGCAGGGCGAGCCGGTCGTTGATGGCCCGGGCCGTGCTCGGAGATGCGGGCATGCCGGGATCTTCCCAGATCACGGAATCCTCCCAGATCGGCGGGGCCCGCAGGCGCGGGACCCGGGGCGTGAGGCCGTCGGCCCCGACGGCCGGGATATCGCCTATCTATCAGGCAGGGTCCCTGATAGTTTACGGCGGCAGCATGGAGAGCGGAGCCGGGAGGGCGGGAATGACAGGGACGACGGGAATACCGGGTGACGTGGTCCAGGACGCGGCCGCGGTGAAGCGGGCCCGGTACGCCGTGGCCGCCGTGTTCGCGGTGCACGGAGCGGTGACGGGCTCGTTCGCCACCCGCGTGCCCTGGATCCAGGACCACGCGTCCGTCAGCACGGGCCAGCTCGGACTGGCCCTGGCGTTCCCGGCCGTCGGCGCCTCCCTGGCCATGCCGTTGGCGGGCCGGATCAGCCACCGCTTCGGCGCACGCGCCGCGCTGCGCGGTCTGATCTCTCTGTGGACGCTGGCGCTGGTCCTCCCGTCCATCGCGCCGAACCTCTACACCCTGTGCCTGGCCCTCTTCGTCTACGGCGCGACGGCGGGCATGGCGGACGTGGCGATGAACGCGCTCGGCGTCGAGATCGAGAACCGTCTCGGCAGGTCGATCATGTCGGGGCTGCACGGCATGTGGAGCGCGGGCGCGCTGGTCGGATCGGCGGGCGGCACCCTCGCCGCGCATCTCGGTTCGGACGCGCGTCTGCACCACGTTCTGGCGGCCGGGATCCTGACGGTCCTGGGGCTCACCGCGTGCCGATGGGTCCTGGACCTGCGGCCGACCGAGGACGAGGTCCCCCCGCCGCGCTTCGCGCTGCCGCCGAAGTCGGCGCTGCTCATCGGCGCGATCGGCTTCTGCGCCGTGTTCGCCGAGGGTGCGAGCCTGGACTGGTCGGCGGTCTACCTCAAGGACGAACTCGGCACCTCCGCCGGGCTCGCGGCGGCGTCGACGACCGGCTTCATGCTGACCATGGCGCTGGCCCGGCTGGTGGGAGACGCCGTGGTGAACCGGTTCGGCGCGGTGCGCACCGTGCGGGCGGGCGGCGCGCTGGCCGTGCTCGGCGGCCTGCTCATCGTCGTCGCGGGCAACCCCGCGGTCGCCATGGGCGGCTTCGCGCTGCTGGGCCTCGGGATCGCGGTCGTCGTCCCGCTCTGCTTCGCCGCGGCGGGTCACGCGGGGCCCAACCCCAGCCAGGCCATCGCGGGCGTCGCCACCATCACGTACACCTCGGGTCTGGTCGCGCCGAGCGCGATCGGCTCACTGGCCCAGGCGACCAGCCTGGTGGTGTCGTTCGGACTGGTCACGGTCCTGGCGAGCGGACTCGCCGTGTTCGCGGGTGTGCTGCGCGCGGGTGAGCGCGACCGCCCGAAGGTCAGTCGCCCGAGCGCAGCAGTTCCCGGCCCACGGCCCTGAAGCGGTCGCTCCACGACGTCGGACGCAGCGTGCCCGCGTCGAGCCGGACCAGGACCCGGGTCCCCTGTGCGTAGGTGACCGCGCCGTCGGCCGAGCAGAAGCGGAAACCGTACGTCAGTCCGGTGTTGCCGAGCCGCTCCAGCCACAGGTGGACGGCGTACGCGCCGGGCCGGTCGACCGGTGCGTCGTAGCTGATCCGGAGTTCCCTGACCGCGTTGCAAGAGTCGCCCGCGGCCTCCCAGTCGCCCTCGAAGCCGAAGCCGTTCTCGTTCCAGAGCGCGCTCCAGGCGCGTTCGACCAGCACGGGATAGCGGGCGTTGTGGAGCAGCCCCAGCGCGTCGAGGTCGTCGAAGTGGACGGTGACGGGGAGCAGCCTCCCGTACGGGAGGGCGGGGGCGACGGGGGCTTCGGCGGTCACGGGCGGGACTCCTGAGGGTGCCGGGAGGGGCGGTGGGGGCACCCCATCCTAAGCAGCCGCTCAGGAGCCCCTGATCAGGGTGTTCGCAGGCCGGCGGGTCAGCCCGCGATCGAGTCGAGCTGCTCCGCGGCCGGCCGCAGCGCCCAGAGGTCGCCGCCGGGCGGCGCTTCCAGCCGCGGCACGGCGGCGCGCGCCGCCCGGTCCCCCGCGTCGGCCGCCGCGTGCACGACGTCGCTCGCCGCGAAGCGGTGGAACTCCAGTTCCGGGTACGGCCACGGGGCGGCTCCCGTGGCGGCCGGCAGCAGTTGGTCGACCGCCTTGAACAGGCTCTGCCCGTCCGGCCCCCGGTACGCCCACAGGTCCACTCCGACGTGCCGGCCGATGGCCGCGAGGCGGGTGTAGGCGACGAGGTCGAAGGTCGAGTAGTGCCAGCTGCGGGTGCGGGTGAGTTCCTGGGGCTGGGTGCCGTCGGCGGCGATCTGCGGGTCGATGCGCCTGGACCGCGCGTCGAGCACGGTCCGCCGGGCCAGGTCCCTGTCACCGGTCGCGTACGCCAGGGCGGCGAGCTGCATGTCGTAGAAGGTGCCGTGGTTGTTCGCGGCGGCGCCCTCCGCGGCGCCGAAGTCGCTGTCCACCAACCAGTCCCGGAAGTCCGTGTTCCAGGAGCGCATGGCCGTGCGGTCGGTCCTCGACCAGCCGGGGGCGCCGGTGTCGAGGATCGCGACGGTGTCCAGGACGCTGGTGTAGGACTGCGAGAAGTCGATGATGCCGATGGCCCGGCCGTCGTACTTGCAGGGGATGAACTGCCCGTGGTCCAGGTTCGGGTTCATCCGGGTGGACGGGGCGAGGAACCAGGTGCGCAGGACGGCGGCGGCCTTCTGGGCGTACCGCTTCCGGCCCGTGTAGTACCAGGCGAGCGCGAGGTCGTACGTGGAGTCGAAGACCTTCTCGACGTCCTGGCGGTCGGTGCCGGTGTCGACCTCGGGGTTGCGCTGCCCGTCGCGCTGGACGTACGGGCAACCCCAGGGGTTGTCGGCGGTCGCGGGCTGCGAGGGCCACCAGTACGGGGCCTGGCTGAGGTAGTCGTGGACGTCGCCGCCGGGGGCGGGCTTCGGCTTGTCGACGACCGTCCAGGGGCCCTGGTCCAGCCAGCCGTCGGCCCGGGCCGTGAGGTTCGCGACCGCGTGCCGGAGTCCGGCGTCGCCGTGGTCCAGACGGATCTTCGTCCGTTGCAGGCGGGCGCCGTCGAGGACCGCGGTGGCGGGGGCCCTCGGTGTCGAACGGCCCGCGTGGGCCGAGGCGGTGGCCGGGACGACGGCGGCCGCGAGGACGACCACGGCCGCCAGGACCACGCCCGCACGGGATCTTCTGCCCATCGAACACTCCGATCAGATATGTGAACGTTGTTCATGAGTGGGACCGTGCGAGCGTAGAACCGGCAGTTAGCCCTGACAATGGTCCGGACCGATTCACGGACAGAGAAAGCGAAGTCGCACCATGGATCTCGGCGTCCGCTGGAAACTGCACGGCGACGGCCGCAACCCCGCGCCCGGAGCCGTCGTCCGCCCCGATGAACGCCTCTCCTGGCCGCGCACCGTCGGGCTCGGCGCCCAGCACGTGGTGGCGATGTTCGGGGCGTCCTTCGTGGCACCCGTACTGATGGGGCTCGACCCGAACCTCGCGATCATGATGTCGGGTGTCGCGACGGTCATCTTCCTGCTCGCCACGCGCGGCCGGGTGCCCAGCTATCTCGGCTGTTCACTCTCGTTCGTGGGCGTCGCCGCGATCATCCGCGCACAGGGCGGCACCAGCGCGACGGTGACGGGCGCGGTGTTCGTCGTGGGCGTCGTCCTGTTCCTGGTCGGGCTCGCCGTGCAGCGGTTCGGGGCACGGATCATCCACGCCGCGATGCCGCCGGTCGTCACCGGCGCCGTCGTCATGCTGATCGGTTTCAACCTGGCTCCGGTGACCGCGTCCACGTACTGGCCGCAGGACCAGTGGACGGCGCTGCTCGTGATGCTGTTCACGGGGCTGTCCGTGGTCTGCCTGCGCGGTTTCTGGTCCCGGGTCGCGATCTTCCTCGGCCTGGTGTTCGGATACATGCTCTCCTGGGCCTGCGACCGCATCTTCGGGAAGATCCACTCGGTGGACGCGGGCGGCAAGGTCACCGACCACTGGCGACTGGATCTCTCCGGTGTCGGCAGGGCGGACTGGATCGGGCTGCCGCACTTCCACGGCCCCTCGTTCCAGTGGTCGGCGATCCTCGTCGCGCTGCCGGTCGTGATCGCGCTGGTCGCCGAGAACGCGGGTCACGTCAAGGCGGTGGGCGAGATGACCGGCGACTCGCTGGACGACAGGCTGGGCACCGCGATCTCCGCGGACGGCGCCGCCTCGATGCTCTCCACCGCGGTCGGCGGGCCGCCCAACACCACGTACTCCGAGAACATCGGCGTGATGGCCGCGACACGCGTCTACTCCACCGCCGCCTACTGGGCCGCGGCGGGATTCGCCCTGCTGTTCGGCGTCTGCCCCAAGTTCGGCGCGGTCGTCGCCGCGATCCCGGGCGGCGTCCTCGGGGGCATCACCGTCATCCTGTACGGCATGATCGGCCTGCTCGGCGCCCAGATCTGGCTGCACGGCCGGGTCGACCTGCGCAATCCGCTGAACCTGGTGCCGGCCGCGGCGGGCATCATCATCGGCGTCGGCGGTGTCACGCTGAAGTTCACGGACAGCTTCTCGCTCAGCGGCATCGCGCTCGGCACCCTTGTCGTGATCACCGGGTACCACGCGCTGCGGGCGATGGCGCCGGCCCATCTCAAGACCGAGCGGCCGCTGCTCGACTCGGGCACGTCGTCCTACGACGAGGACAGCGCCTCCGAGGGTCCGGACCAGCGCGCCGGCTCATAGGCGGCGACGATCCGGGCCGCCGCCATCCCCGCCACCATCACGGCACGCTCCGGCCCGCACGGGCCCGCTCCCCCCGCGCGCGCCCACGCGCGGGACACGTACGCCCGGCACCTGTCGCTCCCCCGCTCACGACACTCCCGGCGGGGGCGATTTCCCCCGTTCTGGGGACGCGCCCGGCCAGGCGGCACGCCCACCGGGCCTCGGCTGGGACCCTTCCCCCATGGCGCAGTTGGAGCAGTTCACCACTCCCGTGCACACGGTCGTCTCCCGGATGCGGGCGCTGGAGGCGACCCTGCCCGAGCGGGACGGGGTCGCGGTCTTCAACCGTGTCTACCTCACCGTCACCGAGGAGATCGACCGGCGCCTGGACGCCGGGGAGTTCCCGGATCCCGGGGCCGCGGTCACCCTGGACGTACGATTCGCCGAGCGGTATCTGACGGTGGCCGAGGAGGGGTGTCCGCCCGCCTGCTGGCGGCCGCTGCTGCAGTTCCGGCGCCATCCCGGAGTACTCCCCCTGCAGTTCGCGCTCGCGGGCGTCAACGCGCACGTGGGACACGATCTGGCGCTGGCCGTCGTGGACAGCTGTCGCACACTCGGCTGCGAACCGGCCGACCTGGAGGACGAGTTCGAGCGCGTGGGCGACCTCCTCGTGTCGATGGAGGAGCGCGTCCGCGAGGAACTGATGCCGGGGCCCGACCTCCTGGAGGTCGCCGACCCTCTCACCCATCTGCTCGGCGCGTGGAGCCTGGAACGCGCGCGCGACGCCGCCTGGTCGGCGGCACGGGCCCTGTGGGCGCTGCGCGGACTCTCCGGCCTCGCCCGCGAGTTCGAGGACCGTCTCGACGCGGCCGTGGGCCTGACCGGACGGATGATGCTGACCCCGCTGGGGGACCGAACCGGCCACTGTGGAAGGTAAGGCGGTGAACCTCCCGGTGATCGCTGTACGTTGACCGGACGGCTCACCGATGTGCAAAGGAGCGACTGGTATGGCGATCCGGCTCGGACTCGGCCTTCCGCAGATGAGGCAGTACGACATCGGGCGCGATGTACCGGCGGTGGCCCGCGCGGCGGAGGAGACCGGCTACGAGAGCCTGTGGGTCTTCGAGCGGATCCTCTATCCCGAACCCGCGACCCAGGGGCTGTACGGGGTTCCGGGACTGCCCTGGCCCGACAGCTACCGTTCGGTCGCCGACCCGCTGGTGACCCTGGCCCTGGCGGCCGCGTCGACCGGACGGGCCCGGCTCGGCACCAGTGTGCTGGTGGCGCCGCTGCACATCCCCTTCCAGCTGGCACGCTCACTCGCCACGCTGGACGCGGCCAGCGGCGGCCGGGTGGTGGCGGGCCTCGGTACGGGCTGGTCCCACGACGAGTACGCGGCGGCGGGCGTGGCACCCTTCGAGAAGCGCGGCAAGGCCCTGGACGAGCTCCTGGACGTCTGCGCGGCGGTCTGGGGACCGGACCCGGTGTCGTACGAGGGCGAGATCACCACCATCGCCCCGTCCGTGGTCGGGCCGAAGCCCGCGCGTCCGATCCCGGTGTACCTGCCGGCGAACAGCCCGAGGGCGGCGCGGCGGCTCGTCGACCGCGCGGACGGCTGGATGCCCGCCGCCCAGGGCGTCGGCCGGCTCACCGAGGAGTGGACCCGGCTCCGGGAACTGGCCGACGAGCGCGGCAGGTCACGGCCGCTCGAGGTCTGCGTCCGCGTCAACGCGCGGTACTCGGCCAAGCCCTACGAGGGCGCCGAGCGTCCGCTGTTCACGGGCAGCGCGGCGCAGATCGTGGAAGACCTGGCCGCCCACAGGGTGGAGGGGGTCGGGGAGTTCCTGCTCGATCTCCAGGAACCGCTCCGCGACGCCTCGGAACTCGTGGACGTCGCGGCGGAGGTGTACGGGCTGGCCCGCGCGGCCGGGATCTGAGCACCGCCGCCGAGGTCCGAACACCGCGGCCGGGGTCCGAACACCCCGGTCGCCCGCCCGGTCCGCGGCCGTGGACCCTCAGTCCTCGGGCAGTTCCACCGGCGCGATCTCGTCGTAGACGTCCCCGGGTCCGGGGTTGGTCGGGTCGGTCGCTCCGCCCAGCTGGTGCATGACGCCCCAGACCGCGTTCAGCGCGGTCTGCACGGCGCCCTCGGCCCAGCCGGCCGTCCAGGAGATGTCGTCGCCGGCGAGGAAGATGCCCCGCTTGTCCTCGGGCAGCGCGTCCTGCACGAAGTGCGTGAACAGACGCCGCTGGTAGCGGTAGTGGCCGGGCAGGTTGGCCTTGAACGCCCCCATGAAGTAGGGCTCGTTCTCCCAGGAGACGGTCACCGGGTTGCCGATGATGTGCTTCCGGATGTCGACCTTCGGGTAGATCTCGCCGAGCGACTTCAGCATGACCTCCATCCGCTCGTTCGCGGACAGCGGCAGCCACTTCAGGCTGTCGTCGCACCACGTGTACGAGAGGCAGATGACGGCGGGCTTGTCCGGGCCCTCGTCCAGGAGGTAGGTGCCGCGGGTCATCCGGTCGGTGAGCGTCATCGACATGACGTCCCGCCCGGTCGTCTCGTCCTTGTCGAGCCAGAACGGACGGTCGACGGGCACGAAGAGCTTGCTCGACTCCATGTAGTGGGTCCGCTCCATCGCCGTCCAGTGGTCGATCGGGAAGAGCGAGTCGTCGCAGGCGATCTTCGAGAGCAGCAGCCAGGACTGCGCGGTGAAGATCGCCGCCTGGTAGGTGCGGATGTCGCCGTTCGCGTCCGTCACGGTGATCCGGTTGCCCGACGTACGGTTCAGCCGGGTCACCGCCGGCCGCGGGGCGCCGTCGTGCAGCGAGGCGAGCGAGGTCCCGGGCGCCCAGTGGACGATCTTCACCGGCTCGCGCTCCCACAGCCTCAGCGGAAGCTGCTGGGAGCCGCCGACGATGCCGCGGTGGTGGTCGTCGGCCTCGGTGTAGACGACGCGAAGGATCTCGAGGATCGAGTTCGGGAAGTCGGTGTCCCAGCCACCCGTGCCGAAGCCGACCTGGCCGAAGATCTCGCGGTGCCGGAAGGACTTGAAGGAGTCCGAGTCGCAGAGGAAACCGTAGAAGGTCTGGTTGTCGAGCTTCTCCACGAGCTTCGCCCAGATCTCACGGATGCGCGGGACGTCGCGCTCGCGCATGGCCCGGTTCATGTCGGAGAAGTCGGCGCCCTCTTCGAGACAGGCGTTCCAGGCGTTCATCACGTCGCGGTAGACCTGCGGCAGGTCGTCGACGGTGGTCGCGTAGTGCGACTCGCCCTTGAGGTCGACGACCGTCGAGGGCGTGGTCTCCGCGAGCGGGTTGGGGAACGGCCGGGTCTCCAGGCCCACCAGGTCGATGTAGTGCTGGAGGGCGGTCGAGGACGGCGGGAAGCGCATGGCGCCCATCTCGGCCGTCAGTGAGGGGTCGCACCCCTCGAAGCCCACCGTGCGCAGCCGGCCGCCGATCTCGTCGGCCTCGTACACGACGGGCTTGAGGCCCATCTTCATCAGTTCGTAGGCGGCCACGATGCCGGAGAGGCCGCCGCCGATGACCGCGACCTCGGTGCCGTGCCCGGTCGCGGGTATCTGGCCGAGGCCCGCGGGATGCGCGAGGAAGTCGTCGTAGGCGTACGGGAAGTCCGGGCCGAACATGGTGATCGGCGGCTGCTGCGCGTCGGTGTGCTGGACGGCGGTGGGCACCGTGGACGTCATGGGGTACGGACTCCTTGCGACAAAGCTTCGGGGGGAGGGCTGAGGGTTCAGACGAGCGACCCGTAGAGGCCGGGGCGGCGGTCCTGCAGATACGGGTTCGCCTCGCGCGAGGCCGCGAGGAAGGCGGGGTCGGCGTCGGCGAGGACCAGTTCCTCCGCGCGCCCGGCGCGGGTGCGGGCGACTCCGTCGGGCCCGGCCAGCGTGGACAGCCCGACGAACTCGAACTCCCCCTCCACACCGACCCGGTTGACGTAGGCGACGTACATCTGGTTCTCGAAGGCGCGTACCGGGACGACGGACTCGGCGACGAACTGGAAGGGGTGCATCTGCGCGGTCGGCACGACGAGGAGGTCGGTTCCGGCGAGGGCGTGCGCCCGGACGTTCTCCGGGAACTCCACGTCATAGCAGATCATCAGGCCGACGCGGAGGCCGTTCAGCTCGGCCTGGACCACCGGCTGGTCGCCCGGGGTGAAGTGGTCGCGCTCGAAGCAGCCGAAGAGGTGGGTCTTGCGGTAGTTCGCGAGCCGGGTGCCGTCGGCGGAGATCAGCTGCGCGGAGTTGTGGACGCGCTCACCGGAGCGCTCGGGGTAGCCGTAGGCGACGGCCACGCCGTGCCGGGTGGCGATCTCGGCGATGGCGTCGGCGGCGTCGCCGTCGGCGGGCTCGGCCAGACGCCCGATGTCGTCGCCGATCGCGTAGCCGGTGAGGAACATCTCGGGTGCGGCCAGCAGCCCGGCGCCGGCGGCGGCGGCGCGGCCCGCGGCCTCGTCGAGGACCTTGAGGTTCTCGACGACGGAGCCGGGCCGGCCGGAGCTCTGGAGCAGGGCTGTGCGCATGCGTGTTCCTCACCGGTACGGACGGGTTTGGGGGCCAGGTAGACGGTACGGTCGCCGGGCCGGCGTGGACAAGGAGGAGCCGTTGCGTGCCGGTGAATGAATCGTTGCGTGCGGGGGCCGTCCGGCGGTGATTCGTTGCGGGGGGCCTCCGGGGGGCCTCGGGTGTCGGTTCCGGGACTTCGCCCCGGGTCCCGGGGGGTGCGGTGGCGGGTGCGGGTGAGTGGGATTGAGCGCGCCGTTCCCCGCGCCCCTGAAAGGAGCCGCGCCGCGTCCCCAAGAGGTGCCCCCAAAAAAATGGCCGCCCCGCGCCCTTGGACGGGGCGCCGGGCGGGAAGCGGGGGTGGGGGCCGGCTAGTCGAGGGTGAACGTGGTGAGTACTGCCGCGTGGTCCGAGGGCCAGGCGTTGTCCGCGATGTCCGGCCAGGTGCGGGGGGTGCCGGTGACGACGGTGCGGGAGTCCCGTACGCCCAGGCCGCGGCCGTCGTGGAGGACGAAGTCGATGCGGTCCTGCGGCTCGGGGCGGCCGCTGCCGTCCTCGTGGAGGGCGTGGACCGGCGACCAGGTGTGGCCAGGGTCCCGCACCGGGTCGGGGTGCGCCTCGCGGTAGGAGTCGCGCAGGCCGGCCTCCTCCGTCGCCCGGGTCACCGGCCACTCGACGTCCGGCCAGTCCAGGTGCGAGGGGCTGTTGAAGTCGCCGACCAGGATCACGGGGACGGCGGGGACGGCGGCGGCGTCGATCTCCCGCAGGATCTCCCGCATCCGGCCCAGCCGGCCGGCCTCGTGGGCGATCAGCGCGGCCGCGGGAAGCCCGTCGAAGCGGGCCTCGTAGGGTCCGTACGGCGTGTAGTCGAGGTGGGTGGTCCAGACGGCCACCTCCTGGCCGCCGTCCAGCCGGATCCGCACCCCGGTCCCGCCGTAGAAGCCGGCCTCGGGGTCGCCGAGGCGGGCGGTGATCGGGTGGCGGCTGATGATCCCGAGGTTGTCCCCGGCCCGGTGGTGGTGCCAGCCGAGGGCCTCGGCCAGTTCCTGTGCCGCGTTCCCGTACGTCTCCTGGAGGCCGACCACGTCCGCGCCGCTCTCCGTGATGACCTTGAGCTGCTTCTCCCGGTGGTCGTCGACCTTGGTCCCGCCGTACCAGAGGTTCCAGCTCATCACCCGCAGCTCACGGGGCGCCAGCATGCCCCGCAGCCGGTCCGGCGTCACCTCCTCCAGGCTGGCGAGGACCGTGCGTCCGGGGGCGGGGTCGATCGGCGCGAGCGAGGGCACCGCGAGCACCGCGCACCCCGCGGCCTCGGCGGAGGCCACCCCGGTCTCGGTGTCCTCGACGGCCACGCACAGGGCGGGGTCGACGCCGAGCGCGCGGCAGGCGGCGAGGTAGGGATCGGGGGCGGGCTTGGTGCGCTCGGTGTCGTCGGCGGTCACGGAGATGGCGAAGTGCGCCGCGCCGAGCGCGTCCAGGACGGTGTCGGCGACGGCGCGGGGGGAGGCGGTCACCAGGGCGGTGGGGACGCCTTCGCGCGCCAGGTCCCCGAGGAGCCGCAGCGCGCCCGGGCGGGGCACGATCCCGGTCCGGACGCGGTCCGCGAACTCCCGGTGCAGCCCGGCGGCTATGCCCTCCGCCGGGGTCCCCGTGACCGCGCCCAGCCAGTCGGCGGTGTACTCGACGGGCCGCCCGAGAACCTCCGGCTGATCCGCCTCGGTGAGCGGGCGCCCGAGCCCCACGGCCACCTGTTCCACCGCCTCCCACCACAGTCGCTCGGTGTCCACGAGCGTGCCGTCCATGTCGAACAGGACGGCCTGGAGCGGGAGTCGGGGGGTGACGCGGTGGGTCACGGTGTTCTCTTTCATCAGTGGGGGGAGGTCAGGCGGGGCGAGGCCCGGTGGGGTACGGGCCCGGAGCGGGGACGGTCAGTGCGCTCGCTCGGCGACCAGTACCGGTCGCTCCGGCAGCCGCACGGTGACGGCCGCACCCGGGGCGAGCGCGGCGGCCTCGTGCGTGGGCAGGTCTGCCTTCACCTCGGTGCCGTCCGCGAGCCGCACGGTGACACGGGTCGCGGCCCCGAGGAACGCGCTGGCCACGAGCCGGGCGTCACCGGCGTCGTCGGCCTCCACCCGTACCGCCTCGGGCCGTACCAGCACGTCCACCTCCCGCGCGTCGGGCGCGTCCCCGTCGACCGGCAGCCGCTGTCCGAGCACCTCGACCGTCGTGGCCTCAAGACGCCCCGGGATACGGCTCATCGTGCCCACGAACTCCGCGACGAACGCGGTGGCGGGCCGCCCGTACAACTCCGCGGGAGCCGCGCACTGTTCGAGCCGCCCCGACCGCATCACGGCGACACGGTCCGCCATGGACAGCGCCTCCTCCTGGTCGTGCGTCACGAACAGGGTGGTGATGCCGAGTTCCTGCTGCAGCCCGCGGATCTCCTCGCGCAGGCTGAGCCGCACCTTCGCGTCGAGCGCCGAGAGCGGTTCGTCGAGGAGCAGGACCCGCGGGCGCAGGGCGAGCGCGCGAGCCAGCGCGACGCGCTGCTGCTGGCCGCCGGAGAGCTGGTGGGGGAAGCGCTCGCCCTTGTCCGCCAGGCCCACGAGGTCGAGCAGTTCGGCGGCGCGGGTGCGCCGCTCCGCCGTCCGCACCTTGCGCATGCGCAGCCCGAAGGCCACGTTGTCGAGGGCGCTGAGGTGCGGGAAGAGGCTGTACGACTGGAAGACCATGCCGGCGTCGCGGCGGTGGGCGGGAACGCGGGTGACGTCCTCACCGTCGACCAGCACCTCGCCGGAGTCGGGGTGTTCGAAGCCGGCGAGCATGCGCAGCGCGGTGGTCTTGCCGCAGCCGGACGGGCCGAGCAGGGCGAGGAGTTCGCCGGGCCGGGCGGTCAGGTCGAGTCCGTCGAGGGCGACCGTCGTGCCGAACGACCGGCGCAGGCCTCGGAATTCGACGGTGGCGGCCTTCTCCACCGCCGGGGCGGTCTTGTGCGTGGTGAGGGTCATGGTCATCCCCGGGAAGCGGTACGGGAGCGTCCGCCGAGTCCGGCGAGCGAGAGGAGCAGTGCCCAGGTGACGAGCAGGCTGAGCACGGAGACGGCGACGGAGAGCTGGGCCTGCGAGCCGCCGATGCTGTAGATCCACACGGCGAACGGCTGGAAGCCGAGCAGCTGGGCGACGGTGAACTCGCCGAGCACCAGCGCCAGGGTGAGGAAGGAGGCGTTGAGCAGCGCCCCGCGCAGGTTGGGCAGGACGACCCGCACCAGCGCCTGCGGCCAGTTCGCCCCGCAGCTGCGGGCGGCCTCGACCAGGGTGCGTACGTCGACGGCGCGCAGTCCGGCGTCCAGGGCCCGGTACACGAAGGGCAGGGCCATCACGACGTAGGCGAGGACGAGCACGAACGGGAAGTCGGGGTTCTGCAGCGCCACGAACGTCTGGAAGAGCGGGGTGTGGGAGAGGTGTTCGGGACCCCACTTGAGGACGGTGGAGATACCGGCGACGAACGCGATCGGCGGCACGACCAGCGGCAGCGAGCAGATCACCTCGACCACGGACCGCAGCTTCGGGGCGCTCAGCC
Source organism: Streptomyces sp. NPDC005195 (assembly GCF_040608315.1). Lineage (NCBI taxonomy): Bacteria > Bacillati > Actinomycetota > Actinomycetes > Kitasatosporales > Streptomycetaceae > Streptomyces > Streptomyces sp. NPDC005195. The sequence continues at coordinate 31,685 of NZ_JBEXHZ010000026.1, read as the reverse complement.
GCAGCGCGACCATCGCCGGCACCATCAGCAGCAGGACCACGGCGATGGTGGCGGCGGCCAGTTCCAGCGAGAGCAGCAGGCTGGAGGTGAAGCCTTCGGCGCCGACGATCTGGCTGTAGGCGTCGAAGGTGATCCCCTGGTTCGGCACGTCGACCGTGAAGACCAGGGACGCGGCGAGCGGGATCAGGAAGTAGAGTCCGGCGAAGGCCAGGACGACGCCGCGCCAGGGGCGCGGACGCGGGGACTTGTTCACGCTTCCAGCCATCGCGCGCTCCGTCGTTGCAGGGGCAGGTACACGGCCATGACCACGCCCGCGACGAGGACCATGTCGAGGCTGAGGGCGAGTGCCACGTTCTCCTGGCCCACCAGGACGTTGCCGGAGATGGCGTCGGCGATCTGCAGGGTGACCAGCGGGACCGCGCTGCCCACCATCGCCGCGGCGGTGGCGTACGCCGCGAAGGCGCTGCCGAAGAGCAGCACCAGGCCGCCGAGCAGCGAGGGCGCGAGGACGGGGAGGGCGACATGGCGCCAGTACTGGACCCCGGTGGCGCCGTTGTTCTGCGCGGCCTCGCGCCACTGGGAGCGCAGTCCGTCCAGGGCGGGCGTGATGGTGAGGACCATCAGCGGGATCAGGAAGTAGAGGTAGACGATGACCAGTCCCCAGAAGCTGTACAGGTTCCAGCCCTTGTCGGACAGGCCCAGGTGCCGGGTCAGGACGCCCGCGTTGCCGAGGGTGGCGACGAAGGCGAAGGCCAGCGGGACACCGCCGAAGTTGGCGAGGACACCGGACGCGGTCAGCACGGCCTCGCGCAGCGCGCGGAAGCGGGAGGTGACCACGGCCTGGGCGAGCAGCAGTCCGAGCACGGTCGCGAGGGCGGCCGAGACGGCGGACAGCTTGACGCTGCCGACCAGGGCGGTGAGGTACGCGCCCTGGAGCGAGGCGGTCAGGTTGGCCGTGGTGTACGAAGTGGCACCGGTGGCCTGGTCCTTGAACGTGAAGGCGCCGTTCAGCATGGCCAGGGCGGGAACCCCGAAGGCGATGGCGACGAACGCGAGCAGCGGAAGGACGGCGAGCGGGCCGACGGCGCGGCGCCGCCGCTGCCGTGGGGCAGCGGCGGGCACCGTGTCGGCCTCGGTGAGGGCGACGGTCATCCGGAGACGGCCTTGCCCCAGCCCTGGGCGAGGACACCCTTGGCCTTGGTCTGCTGGGCCTCGGTCGGGAAGGTGGGCGTGCCCGTGACCTTGGGAAGCGCGGCGGCGGCGGTCTTGTCGAGCGTGCCGGCCTTGTCCATGGCGGGCATCAGGGCCGGACGGGCGTATCCCTTGAGCCACAGGTTCTGGCCCTCGGTGCTGTAGAGGTACTCCTGCCACAGACGGGCGGCCGCGGGGTGCGGGGCGTCCTTGTTGATGGCCTGGGAGTAGAACTGGGCGTACTGGCCGTCCGCGGGGACGGTGACCGTCCAGTCGAGGCCCTTGGAGTTGAACTCGTCGGCGTAGCCGGCGTTCAGGTAGTCCCAGTCGATGCTGATCGGCGTCTCGCCCTTCTCGACGGTGGCCGGGGTCGACTCGACGGGCGTGTAGTTGCCGTTCTTCTTCAGCTTGCCGAAGAAGTCGATGCCGGGCTGGATGTCGTCGAAGGAGCCGCCGTTGGCGAGGGCGGCCGCGTACAGACCGCCGAACGCCGAACCGGACTTGGTGGGGTTGCCGTTGAGGGCGACCTGGCCCTTGTACTGCGGCTTGAGCAGGTCCGCGAAGGTCTTGGGGCACTCCTTGACCTTCTTGGCGTCGCAGCCGATGGAGACGTAGCCGCCGTAGTCGTTGAACCACTGCCCCTTCGGGTCCTTCTGGGCCTCGGGGATGTCGGCGAACGAGGTCACCTTGTAGGGCGCGAGCAGGCCCTGCTGGGCGGCGCTCAGCGCGAACGAGCTGCCCAGGTCGAGGACGTCGGGCGCGCGGTCCTGGCCCTTGCGCGAGGTGACGGCGTTGATCTCGTCCTGGCTGGTGCCGGCCGGGTTCTCCACGTCGATCTTGATGCCGTACTTCTTCGTGAAGCCGTCGATCAGCGCGCCGTAGTTGGCCCAGTCACGGGGCAGCGCGATCGCGTGCAGCGTGCCCTCCTTCTTCGCCGCCTTCGCGAGGGCGTCGAGACCACCGAAGTCCGCGGCGGAGGTCGCGGTGGCCGCGCTCTTGCCGTCGGCGGTGGTCGCCTTGTCGTCGGGGGCCGCGCCACAGGCGCTGAGGGCGAGGGCGGCGGCGACGGCGAGGCCGCCGGTGAGGACGGCGGTCCTCGGCAGGAACACGGTCACGGTCTCTCCAGGAGTACGCACGAGGGTGTGATGGAGCAGAGAACTTGTCTGAACAAGTTGACCCCAGTAGGCCCGGCGCCGGTGTCGTGTTCGTAAACACCGGTGAAACCCTGAGCCCCGATTCCCTGCACAATCCCGCGCTGCCCAGATCACCGTCCGATCTCGATTACGCTGGTCACGCTGTGCACAACGGCCGGATCAGAGGGGAAGCATGGGGGCGCGACACGAGGAGATCGCCGACGAGCTGCGGCGGGCGATCGACCGCGAGGAGTACACGGTGGGCAGTCTGCTGCCCCCGGAGACGGACCTCGCGGCGCAGTACGGCGTGGCGCGCGGCACGGTCCGCCAGGCCGTCGCGGCCCTGACCGCCGAGGGCCTGATCGGGTCCCGTCAGGGCGCGCGCCGGGTGGTGCTGACCAGCCGCCGCAGCCAGAGCTTCGCCGAACTGCGCAGCTTCGCCGAGTGGGCACGCACGATGGGGCGGGAGGCGACGGGACGGGTGGTGGAGCAGACCTACCGTCCGGCGACCGCCGAGGATGCGGTGCGCCTCCAACTGCCTGAGGGGACAGCCGTGTTGCACGTGCTGCGGGTGCGCGGCCTGGACGGTGAGCCGGTACTCCTGGAACGGACCGTGTACGCCGACTGGATCTCCCCCGCCGTCGAGACCGTCGAGCCCGACTGTCCCTCGGTGACCCAGCGGCTCTTCGAGGACACGGGCCTGGTCTTCGCCTACGGCGAGCACGTCATCGACGCGGTGGCGGCGGGCGCCCAGGACGCCGACCTCCTCGGCATCCGCCGCACCAGCCCCCTGCTCCGTGTCCGCCGCGTCACCACGACCCGCGAAGGACGCCCGGTGGAGTGGTCGGACGACCGCTACCGCTCGGACGCCGTGAGCTTCAGCGTGCACAACTCGATAGGGAACAACGCCATGGCGAGGAAGACGGCGGAGTAGGCCCGGACACCCCGCGTCTGTCAGGGGCGCGGGGAGTTACGCCCGATAGTCGCCCGGGAAACCGCGCCCGTCAGGGGCGCGGGGAACTGCGCGACCAGCCACAGACCACCCGCGGACGACCACCCGCGGCCCCCGGCTCCGACCCTGGCCCCGGCTCCGACCCCGGCCACCGGCCCTACGTGGGCGACCCCGAAGAAAACCTCCGCAGCAACGGCGAAAGCACCAGCACGGACTTCGTCCGCTCCACGAACGACTCCCCCGCGATCCGCTCCAGCACGCGCTCGAAGTGCCGCATGTCGGACGCGAAGACCTGGACGACCGCGTCCGCCTCTCCGGTGACGGTGGAGGCGGCCACGACCTCCTGGTAACGCTCCAGCCCCCGCTGGATGGTCTCCGGCGAGGTGTTGCGCCGGCAGTAGATCTCGACGAAACCCTCCGTCTCCCAGCCGAGCGCGGCCGGGTCCACCCGTACGGTGAACCCCGTGATGGCCCCGGTCGCCCGCAACCGGTCCACCCTGCGTTTCACGGCCGGCGCGGACAGCCCGACCAGTTGGCCGATGTCGGCATAGGAGCGGCGGGCGTCCTCGGCGAGGGCGTGCACGATGCGTTCGTCGAGATCGTTCAGCACTGCGGGTGGTTCACTTCTCTACGGTGGCGATACGGGAGCGGCGGTAGCCGTAACTGAAGTAGAACACGAGCCCGGCGGCCATCCAGACTCCGAAGACCACCCAGGTGACGGCCGAGAGGCTGCCCATCATCCAGACGCAGAGCGCGAAGCCGATCGCGGGCAGCACCGGCGACAGCGGCACCCGGAAAGTGCGCCGCATGTCCGGGCGTGTCCGGCGCAGCACGACGACGGCGACGTTGACCAGCGCGAAGGCGAAGAGCGTACCGATGCTGGTGGCGTCGGCCAGTTGGCCGAGCGGGATCGCGGCGGCCAGGACACCGCAGAACAGCGAGACGATCACCGTGTTGGCGCGGGGCGCGCCGGTCCTCGGGTGGACCCGCGAGAACACCTTGGGCACGAGTCCGTCGCGGGACATGGCGAAGAGGATGCGGGTCTGGCCGTAGAGCACGGTCAGGACGACGCTGGCGATCGCGATGACCGCGCCGGCCGCGAGCAGGGTGCCCCAGAAGGTCTGCCCGGTGACGTTCTTCATGATCTCGGCGAGGGCGGCCTCCGAGTCGTTGAACCGCCGCCAGGGCTTCGCGCCCACGGCGACGGCCGCGACGACGACGTACAGCGCCGTCACGATGACCAGCGAGAGCATGATCGCGCGGGGCAGGTCGCGCTGCGCGTTCGTCGCCTCCTCACCGGCCGTGGAGGCGGCGTCGAAGCCGATGTACGAGAAGAAGAGCGTGGCCCCGGCCGCACTGACGCCCGCCATACCGAGCGGCATGAAGTGGTCGTAGTTGCCGGACCTGAAACCCTGGATGCCGATGGCGCAGAACAGCAGCAGCGCGACGATCTTCACGGCCACCATGACCGTGTTGGCGCGCGCGGACTCCTTGGCGCCGCCGAGCAGGAAGGCCATGGCGAGCAGGACGACGATCAGCGCGGGCAGGTTGAAGACTCCGCCGTCACCGGGCGGCGCGGAGAGCGCGTCCGGGAGGGTGACGCCGATGGTGCCGTCGAGCAGCTCGTTCAGGTACTCGCCCCAGCCGACCGCGACGGCGGCCACCGAGACGCCGTACTCCAGCACCAGGCACCAGCCGCAGATCCAGGCGATCAGTTCGCCCATCGTTGCGTACGCGTACGAGTACGAGGACCCGGCGACCGGGATGGTGCCCGCGAGTTCCGCGTAGGAGAGGGCGGAGAAGAGCGCCGTGAGGCCGGCGATCACGAAGGAGAGGGTGACCGCGGGTCCGGCCTTGGGGACGGCCTCGCCGAGGACCACGAAGATTCCGGTGCCGAGCGTGGCACCGATGCTGATCATCGTCAGCTGCCAGAGGCCGAGCGAACGCCGCAGGGTGCCGCCCTCTCCCTGGCCGCCCTCGGCGACCAGGCGTTCCACGGGTTTGCGGCGCATCAGACGCGCGCCGACACCCGGGGACGGTGGGGCGCTCTGTGTGCGGGACTGCGGGGGTGCGCCGGGATCGAGCACGCGCTGGCTCCTTCATCGCTGCCGGTCGTAGAGGGCGGGGACCGGCGGCACCCCTGACAGGAGGGATCCGCCGAGCGGAGTCCCCGCCACGCCATGTACAGCGCTCGACCCTATGAGCCAGGCGTTCACCGGCGTAATGCGGCAACCTTGCGCGTCTCCGCAAGATCATTGCGTTCATCCCGGCTGCGCGTGTGTTCGTTGCGCGGGCCCTTTCGATGGTTGTGCGCGCCGTCCCCGGCCCGCCGGACGAGCCGGTACCGGTCCCGGTCGGCCGGCGGCCGCCTGTCGGTGCGCGGACGCCGAACGGCCCGCACGGGCGCACCGCGGGGCCGTTCGGAAAGGGGGCGGGTCAGCTCCAGCTGGCGTGCAGCGGCTTGCCCTCGGCGTACCCGGCGGCGCTCTGGATGCCGACGATGGCCTTCTCGCTGAACTCCTCCAGCGAGTTGGCACCGGCGTAGGTGCAGGAGGAGCGGACGCCCGCGATGATCGAGTCGATCAGGTCCTCGACACCCGGGCGGGCCGGGTCGAGGAACATCCGCGAGGTGGAGATGCCCTCCTCGAACAGGGCCTTGCGGGCGCGGTCGTACGACGACTCCTCGCTGGTGCGGTTGCGGACCGCGCGCGCGGAGGCCATGCCGAACGACTCCTTGTACAGCCGCCCGTTCGCGTCCTGCTGGAGGTCGCCCGGGGACTCGTACGTGCCGGCGAACCAGGAGCCGATCATGACGTTGGACGCGCCCGCGGCCAGTGCCATGGCGACGTCGCGCGGGTGACGGACCCCGCCGTCGGCCCACACGTGCTTGCCGTACTTCTTCGCCTCGGCGGCGCATTCCAGGACGGCGGAGAACTGGGGACGGCCGACGCCGGTCATCATCCGGGTGGTGCACATGGCGCCGGGGCCGACACCCACCTTGATGATGTCCGCGCCCGCCTCGACGAGGTCCTTGACGCCTTCGGCGGCAACGATGTTGCCCGCCGCGATCGGGACGTGCGGGTCGAGCGCGCGCACGGTCCTGACCGCGCTGATCATCGACTCCTGGTGGCCGTGGGCCGTGTCGATGACGAGGGTGTCGACGCCCGCGTCGAGGAGCTGCTTGGCCTTGCCCGCGACGTCGCCGTTGATGCCGACGGCGGCCGCGATGCGCAGCCTGCCGCTCGCGTCGGTGGCCGGGGTGTAGAGCGTGGCGCGCAGGGCGCCCTTGCGGGTGAGGATGCCGGCGAGCCTGCCGTCCCGGTCGACGGCGGGGGCGTAGCGGCGGTTGGCCCCGTCCAGCTTGTTGAACGCCTCGCGCGGCTCGATGTCGGCGTCGAGCAGCAGCAGGTCCCGGGACATGACTTCGGAGAGCTGGGTGAAGCGGTCCACGCCGGTCAGGTCGGTGTCGGTGACCACGCCGACCGGGCGGCCGTCCTCGTCCACGACGACGCCCGCGTTGTGCGCGCGCTTGGGCAGCAGCGCGAGGGCGTCGGCGACCGTCTGGTGGGGGGCGAGAATGATCGGGGTGTCGAGCACCAGGTGGCGTCCCTTGACCCACGTGACGACCTCGGTGACGACCTCGATCGGAATGTCCTGCGGGATGACGACGAGGCCGCCGCGCCTGGCGACGGTCTCGGCCATCCGGCGGCCGGCGATGGCGGTCATGTTGGCCACGACCAGCGGGATCGTGGTGCCCGTCCCGTCCGGGGCGGCGAGGTCCACGCCCTGGCGGGAGCCGACCGCCGAGCGGCTGGGCACCATGAAGACGTCGTCGTACGTCAGGTCGTACGGGGGCTGGATGTCGTTGAGGAAACGCACGTGCTGCACATCCCGGTGGATCAGAGGTGGCCCCCGGACAGGTCAGCCAGGGGGAAAGCACGTACTTCATTGTCCCATGGCGGCCCTGGTGAGATACCCAGACACTTCATCCAGGCCGGTCGGTGGCGCCGTCGTCGGATCCTCCAAGAGCGAGGACGACCCGGAGTGACCCCGCGGTGCCCCGCCCCTGGTCGGTGGCGTCGGCGAACACCTCCTGCGCGATGCCCCAGTCCCGTGGCGCCGCTCGGGCGAAGTCCCGCCAGCCGGTGACGACGAGCAGCCGTCCGCGGGCGGGCGGGGCCCAGGACAGGTCTCCGAGGCAGTCGGCGAGGGCGTCCCAGTTCCGCCCGAACCAGTCCGGCAGGTCGAGGGCGCGGGCGCAGCGGTCCATGAACGCGGGTTTCCCGGTGACCCCGGTGAGGTCGAGCCGGACATGGGCCCAGCCGGCGGCGGCCAGGACGTCCGCGAGGGAGCCGTCGGTCATCTCAGCACCGCCCGGAAGGACTTGTAGTGATCATCGGTGTAGTAGATCTCACCGCTCTGCCCGGTGACAACGCGCCGGGCTCCCCGGTCCTGTTCGCCCGGCGTCCGGACGGTGTATTCGTGGTAGTAGCCACGCTGGTGGAGGGGCAGCAGCCGCTCGAAGTTGCCGAAGACGACGCCGTCCCTGGCGTACGGGAAGGGGCCGCCCTCGTCGATGAGGGCGAGGGTCGCGCGGGCTTCGGCGGGGAGCCGGGCCTCCCGCACGGTGCCCATGCCCCGGGCCCAGCCGGGCGCCGAGGAGGCGCCGGGGGCGGTGTCCGCCGGGGAGGAGGGCGAGGGCGCCGAGGAGCACCCCGTGAGCAGGGCCGCCAGGCAGAGGAGGAGACCCGCGACGAGCCGGGGCACGGACCGCGACAGCATGGCGTCGATGCTGCCACGGCGCGCCGCGCGTAAGGGGCCCGGTGAGCCCCTCACGAGCCCTCTGCCGTCCGTGGGGCGCGGCGGGGCGCGCGAGGGGACACGGCGTGGTCCGAGGGCGCCGTGGGCCCGCCTGGGGTCATGGCCCGTCCGGGTCCTGGCGGTTCAGCGCCGGGCGCGGTGCCGGGCCCGCCGTCATCAGGTAGTCCGCGGCCGAGGTGTCCGTCACCAGGCTGGTGACGAGCCCGGAGCGCAGCACGGCGTCGATCGCGGCCGCCTTGCGCTGTCCGCCCGCGATCGCGACGACCTCGGGGATACGGCGCAGCCGGTCGGCCTCGACGGTGATGCACCGCTCGCCCAGGTCCCGGCCGACCCGCCGACCCTCGGAGTCGAACAGGTGCGCGGACATCTCGGCGGCGACACCGAGGGACGCGTAGTGGGCGCGTTCCTCGTCGCTGAGCATGTCGTGGACCGTCGAGATGCCGGGCTCCCAGGAGCCGATCGAGACGCAGGCGACGGTGACCTTGTCGAAGTACTCGAAGGCGCGCGCGATCCCCGTCTGGTTGCGCAGCGCGGCCGCGGTCGCCGCGTCGGGCAGCAGCATCGGCGCGTAGATGGGGTGGGCGTCCCCGCCCGACACCTGGGCGGCGCGGCGCACCGCCTCCACGGAACCGCGCTCGGCGGTCCCCGCGTCGTACACGCCCGTCAGCTGCACCACCGTGCACGGCGCGAGCCGGTCGAGGGCCGCGGCCATGTGAATGGTGGAGCGGCCCCACGCGAGGCCGAGGACATCGCCCTCGTTGACAAGCTCACCGAGCAGGTCGGCGGCCACCTCTCCGAGGTTCTCGGGGTCGGGCGACTCCTCGGCGTCGGCCGGGGACTCGACCACGACTGCGTGCCGGAGGCCGTAGCGGGCGCGCAGCGCGTCGGAGCGCTCCGCGTCCAGCTCGGCCGGCACGCGGATCTCGATCCGCACGAGATCCCGTTCGAGAGCGGTCTCCAGGACCCTGGCCACCTTGAAGCGGCTGACGCCGAACTCCTCGGCGATCTGGATCTTGGATTTGCCCTCGAGGTAGAAGCGGCGGGCCATGGCCGCCGCCTGGACCAGCTCAGCGGGTCCCATCCGCATGGCTGACCGGCCCGCCGACATACCCGACACGGCGCTCTCCTCACTGCTGTTCACACTCTGGATTCGCCGTTCATCCTTGCAGATCCGGCGTACTTGATCAGCCCAGATGGGCGGCGTTCACGTTCCCTTGGTTCAGTGGTCGCACGCCCACGCCGCATGAGCCGTCGCCTCCTGCGCCTGGGTGCGCAATGCACGTACCGCCTGGGCCGGGTCCGATGCCCCGTAGACCGCCGATCCGGCCACGAAAACGTCCGCGCCCGCCTCCGCGCACCGCTCGATGGTGGAGGCCGAGACTCCGCCGTCGACCTGGAGCCAGAGTTCGAGTCCGTGCTTGCTGATCAGCTCACGGGTGCGACGGATCTTCGGAAGCATGATGTCCAGGAACGCCTGGCCCCCGAAGCCCGGCTCCACCGTCATGATCAGCAGCATGTCGAGCTCGGGCAGCAGATCCTCGTACGGCTCGATGGGGGTCGCGGGCTTGAGCGCCATGGAGGCGCGGGCGCCCATGGCCCGGATCTCGCGGGCGAGCCGCACCGGCGCGGCGGCCGCCTCGACGTGGAAGGTGACGGAACCCGCACCCGCTTCGACGTACTGGGGCGCCCACCGATCGACGTCCTCGATCATCAGATGGCAGTCCAGCGGTGTGTCCGTCGCACGGGCCAGGGATTCCACGACCGGCACGCCGAGCGTGAGGTTCGGTACGAAATGGTTGTCCATGACGTCGACGTGGAGCCAGTCCGCTCCTTGTACCGCCTGTGCCTCCTGGGCAAGGCGGGCGAAATCGGCGGAGAGAATGCTGGGGTTGATCTGCACGGCCATGCCCCAAGACTGCCATGCCCGGCACCGGTTGCTCTCCCCGGTCCGCAACGGGGCCGCCGCGGACCGGCCGCACGGTGGCCCGCCCTGCCGTTCCGGGCCGCCCACGGGTCCCGCCCGTCATGGCCTCGGGGGCAGCCATGACGGCCGGGACAGGGCGCGACGGGTCAGCGAACGGGGCTCAGGCGGTCCGCCTGATCAGCGCCAGGTACATCGCGTCCGTCCCGTGCAGATGCGGCCACAGCTGGATGTCGGGGCCGTCGCCGAGCGCCGGTACGTCCGGGAGCAGCGGACGGGCGTCGAGCAGTTCGGCGGAGCCGTTCTCGTAGTGCTTGAGCACGTCGTCCACGACCGCGCGGGTCTCCGCGAGGTGCGGCGAGCAGGTCGCGTAGCCGACGACGCCGCCGATCCGGACGGAGTCGAGCGCGGTGCGCAGCAGCCCGCGCTGCAACGACGCGAAACCGTCGAGGTCCTCCGGGCGGCGCCGCCAGCGCGCCTCGGGACGGCGTCGCAGGGCACCGAGGCCGGTGCAGGGCACGTCCATGAGGACACGGTCGAACGTGCCGGGCAGCCACGGCGGACGGGTGCCGTCGGCCGCGATGACCTGGTACGGGCCGGGGTTCCCGGCCAGCGCCTTGGCGACGAGCCCGGCCCGGTGCGGCTGCTTCTCGGAGGCGAGCAGCACGGCGCCGCGCTCGGCGGCGAGCCCGGCGAGCATCGCGGCCTTGCCTCCGGGGCCCGCGCAGCCGTCCAGCCAGGCCTTGTCGGGCCCGTCGAGCGGCGCGTTCGCGAGGGCGAGGGCCACCAGCTGGCTGCCCTCGTCCTGGACACCCGCACGGCCCTCCCGTACGGCGTCGATGGCACCCGGTTCGCCGCCCTCGCTGAGCCGCACGGCGTACGGCGACCAGCGCCCCGGCAGGGCTGACTCCTCACCCAGGGCGCCGAGGATCTCGCCGGCGGTGGAGCGGCCCGGCCGGGCGACCAGGGTCACCTCGGGCCGTTCGTTGTCGGCCTCCAGCAGGTCCTCGATGCCGGCCCGCCCGCCGCCGAGCGCGTCCCACAGCGCGGAGACGACCCAGCGCGGATGGGAGTGCACGACGGCCAGATGGTCCTCGGGGTCGTCGTCGTAGGGCGGCGCGACCTGCTCGAGCCAGCCGTCGAGATCCTGCCGCGCGACCTTGCGCAGCACCGCGTTGACGAACTTCGCGCGCCCGTCGCCGAGCACGACGCGGGCGAGTTCGACCGAGGCGGACACGGCGGCGTGCGTCGGGATGCGTGTCCCGAGCAGCTGGTGGACACCGAGGCTGAGGACGTCCAGCACCGGCGGGTCGACCTCGCGCAGCGGCCGGTCGACACAGGCCGAGATGACGGCGTCGTACGTGCCCTGCCGACGCAGCGTCCCGTACACGAGTTCGGTCGCCAGGGCCGCGTCCCGCCCGTCGAAGTCCCCCTTCTCCCGCGCCTTGCGCAGCAGCGGGGGCAGGACCAGGTTGGCGTACGCGTCCCGCTCGTCCACGGCCCGCAGCGCCTCGAAGGCGAGGAAGCGGACCGGGTCCTTCTGGGGGCGGCGGTAGGGCTTGCCGGGCTTGCTCGGCCGACGGGACTGCTCACTCACGAAAAAGGTGCTCCGGATCCAGGAAAAGGTGCGTCCGTCCAGCGTACGCCGCGGGGTGGGACCCGACGCCGGGCGCTTGGCGTGGCCGGGGCGGGACGCACCGCGTGGCCGGGGCGGGACGCACCGTGCGCGCCGCCGAGCCCCGCCGTGACCACCCGGCCCAGTGACGACGCCGAGCCCGGCGACCGGACCTCGGTGCGGTGCCGGACCTCCGTGCGACGCCGAGCCCCGGCAGGACAACCGGCCCCGGCGCGGTGCCGTGCGGAGCTGAGCCCCGGTCGGGCGACGGGCCCCGGCGCGGCCGCCCGTCCCGACGGGACTCAGACCCCGAGAGCCTCTCCGGAGGAGATGCGTACGCCGCGTGCCCAGTCCGCCGCGCGCATCGGCTTCTTGCCCTGGGCCTGGACCCAGAGCAGTTCGACGGCGTACGAACCGGTTCCGACGTACACGTTGTTCTTGCCGACGGACAGCTCGCCCGGGGCGAGGTCGGCGCGCTCGGGCACCGGCGCGGCCTGTACGAGCTTGAGCCGTTCGCCGCGGAAGACGGTCCACGCACCCGGCGCGGGGGTGCAGCCGCGGACCACCCGGTCCACACGCAGCGCCGGTGCGGACCAGTCGACGTGGGCGTTCTCGACGGAGATCTTCGGCGCCAGGGTGACGCCGTCGGCCGGCTGCGGTACCGCCTTCAGGGTGCCGTCCTCGATACCGTCCATGGTCGCGAGGAGCAGCCCGGAACCGGCGAAGGCCAGCCGGGTCAGCAGGTCCCCACTGGTGTCGGTGGGCCGGACCTCCTCGGTGACGGTCCCGTACACGGGACCCGAGTCGAGCCCCTCCTCGATGAGGAAGGTGGAGGCACCGGTGATCTCGTCACCCGCCATCACCGCGTGCTGCACCGGGGCGGCGCCGCGCCAGGCGGGCAGCAGCGAGAAGTGCAGGTTGACCCAGCCTTGGGCGGGGACGTCGAGGGCGACCCGGGGCAGCAACGCCCCGTAGGCCACCACGGGGCAGCAGTCGGGGCCGATCTCCCGCAGACGCGCCAGGAACTCCTCGTCCCGCGGCCTGGCCGGCTTCAGCACCTCGATCCCGGCCTCCGCCGCGCGCTCGGCGACCGGACTCGCGACGAGCCTGCGCCCCCGCCCGGCGGGCGCGTCGGGCCGCGTGACGACGGCGGCCACCTCGTGCCGCCCGGAGGCGATCAGGGCGTCCAGTGCGGGAACGGCGACCTCGGGGGTACCTGCGAAGACGAGCTTCATGGGTGGCGGTTGGCCTCTCGGGCGGGAACTCTTCCGACCCCGCGAGCACGCCGGCGGGGCCGAGGTACGGGGCAGCGCACCAGTCTATGCGCCGCGGGGTCACCGGGCTCGGGCGCTGTCCGGACATCCCGCGCTCCGACGCCGGCGCCGACGCCGACTCCAACGCCCGTACCGCCGGGGACCCGCACCGTCGGCAGTCGATGTCCCGCACAGGGCGTGCGGGACGTGATCGCCGCCGTGCGGTCCGCGCGGGCCGTGCACACCGGGGGCGTACGCCCCCCGACGCGCCCCCTGCATATGCCCCTACGCCCCCGCAGCGTGACCACTCACCCAAAAACGCGTTGGTCAAGAGAGAGTTGACCGCCAACGGGCCGTGATCGCGGCCCGATCCTTCTTAACGCCGGTTCGAGAGGCTTGTTCATGGCCGACCACGCAACCCACGACGCCCAGGCTCGGGCCAGCCTGCACTTGCTGGTGCGGGACATCGAGCGGGTCCGCCGGCAGGTGGACGCACTGCGCACGCTCACCGCCCAACTGGGCAACGTCTACCGCCCGCGCCGCTCCGGCCCCGCCACGGGCTTCGTGGTCTACGGGCGCGCCCCCGCCCCGACCGTCCGCCTCGCCCAGGAGCTGCGCGACAGCGTCGAGACACTGGTCACGGCCGCCGTGGACTTCGACCGCTCGCTGGGCTTCTCATGGGACGCCGTGGGCTCGGCCCTCGGGGTCACCAAGCAGGCGGTGCACCGCCGTTACGGCGCCCGTCGCGCCGCCGCCCAGGCCGCCGCCGAGGCCGAGCGCGCCACCGAGACCGCGAGCGCCCGCACGGTCGCGGTCACCACCGGCGTCCCCGCGGTACCTACGGTCCCCGCCGCCCGCTCCATGCCGACGCAGCCGACAGCGGGCAGCCCCACACTCCGCGAAGAGGTGCGGCCCACCGCGTTCCCGGGCCCGCGCAACGGCTGAACACGGCTCCTCCGCCCCTCCCGCTCCGCCCTGCCTCCCGGCGCCACCGCCCCGGGAGGCAGCACCACGGCCACCCGTCACCCGATGTCCGGCGGATCGATCCGAATCCGTACGGGTTCGCTCCCCCCACGCGCCATCCGCGCCGCCTGCGCGGCCTTCAGCGCGGCCGCCAGTGCGGCACCGCTCCCCGGCGGTACCCGGACGAGCGCCCGCTCCCACCGCTCCCCCGGTGGCGGCGCCCCCACCCGGCGCGGTCGCCCGGCATCGGTGACGGGCAGCGGCACCGGCCCCAACACCTCGGCGTCTCCCGGCAGTTCGACCACCGCGAGAAAACCGGCGAGCGCCTCCGCCGTACCCGACACCGCCGCCATCCGCGACACCGGCGGAAAACCCAGCTCGGCCCGCTCGGCGAGCTCACGCACCGCGTGGCCGACCGGGTCCCACCGTACGAGCGCCTGCACGGGCCGCAGGGTCGGCTCCGCGACGACCACCACGGTGCCGCCCGCTCCCTGCCCGCGCACCAACGCCGAGGCCCCGATCCAGCGCCGCAGGGCCTCCTCACCGGCGCGCAGGTCGGGCCGCGACAGCATCGCCCAGCCGTCGAGCAGCAACGCGGCCGCGTACCCGCCCTCCGCGACGGGTTCGGCGCCCGGCGTGGACACGACGAGCGCGGGTGCCCCCGGCACCGTGTCGAGGACCTGCTCGCGCCCCGACGTCCGTACCGGCACCGCGGGGAAGGCCCGCCCCAGCTCCTCGGCGGTCCGCCGGGCGCCCACGACCTGCGCCCGCAGCCGGAACCCACCGCACTCGGGACAGTGCCAGGCCGCCTCGTCCCGCCCGCACCACGTGCACCGCAGCGCGCCGGCGTCCTGCGCCTCCAAGGGGCCGGCGCAGTGCCGGCAGCGGGCCGGAGCCCGGCACTGCGCGCAGGCCATCCGCGGAACGTACCCGCGCCTCGGCACCTGCACCAGCACAGGCCCGTGCCGCAGCCCCTCCCTGACCACCTGCCAGGCCAGCGTGGGCAGCCGGGCGGCCCGGGCCGCCTCGTCCCGGGCAAGATCTCCGTCCCCCACGGTCCGGACGAGCGGCGCGCACGCCCTCACCTGGTCCCGCTCGGCGGCCAGCGGCAACGCCCAGCCGCTCTCGACCAACTGCGCGGCCTCGACCGTGCAGCTCCAACTCCCCAGCAGAAAGGCACATTTGTCATGGGCGGCCCGCAGCAGCAGGACCTCCCTCGCATGCGGCTGGGGTGCGTGCGGCTCGCTGTGACTGCCGTCCCCGTCGTCCCAGAGAACGACGAGTCCGAGATCGCGCACCGGCGCGAACATGGCGGCGCGGGTCCCCACGACGGCCCGTACGGACCCGCGCCGCACGGCGAGCCACTCCCGGTACCGCTTCTCGGGTCCGGCCTCGGCCGTGAGGACCGCGTGCCGTCCCTCCCCCAGCAACGAGGTCAGCGCCGCGTCCACACGGGAGACGGTCCGGCCGTCCGGTACGACGACGAGCGCGCCGCGTCCCGAGGCGAGCGTCGCGCCCACGGCCCGCGCCAGCTCGTCGGCCCATTCGGGCCCCGGCAACGCGTTCCACACGGCACGCGGGGCGCCGCCGCCGGCGAGCGACTCCAGGAAGGCCGCGCCCCGCGCGTATCGCGTCCAGGACTCCGCCGCGGGCGCTCCGGGAGCGGGCAGCGGTGCCGGAGAGGGCTTCGCCTCGGCCCTGGCGTTGCGCGGCGGCACGGCGAGTTGCAGCACATCGGCGAGGCTGCCCGCGTAGCGGTCGGCGACGGCCCGGGTCAGCCCCAGCAGCTCGGGGCCGAGGACCGGTTCGGGGGACACCACCTGGGCCAGCGCGGCGAGCGGTCCCGCGTAGTCGGACTCGGCCAGCCGCTCGACGAGAAAGCCGTCGATGAGGCCCCCGCCCTCGCGCCGCCCGTCCCGCACCCGGTGCCGCCCGGCCCCGAACCGCACCCGGACCCTGACACCGGGCTGCGCCTGGGCGTCGAGCTCCTCGGGCACGGCATAGTCGAAGTACCGGTCCAGGTGCAGCACGCCCTTGTCGACGAGCACCCGCGCGACAGGCAATTCCTTGGCGAGCGCGGCGCCGCGCCAGGTCCGCGGCTTCGCCTTGGGCGCCCTGGCCTGCCGCACACCTTCGCGGATCAGCGCAAGCTGCTCGGGCGGCGCGCCCTCCGCGTCACCCTCACCCCGCCCGTTCGCGCTGCTCACAGCAGTATTCCTACCAGACCGCACCGACACCGCCGCCCGCCCGTGAGCAGGCCGCCGACGGATCGCGAACGCCCCGGGCCGGGCCCGCGCCTTCGCGGCGAACGACCGGCGGGGGGAACGGCCGACGCCACGGAAACGGCCGGCGGGGCCCGAACGGCCGGCGGGGCGGGAACAACGCCGAGGCCCGGCACCCCCTCGGGAGCACCGGGCCTCGTCAAGACGCGGCGAGCCGCGGGCGGCCTACAGGCCGACGGCCCTGCGGAGCGCGTCCACACGGTCCGTCCGCTCCCACGTGAAGTCGGGCAGCTCCCGGCCGAAGTGACCGTACGCGGCGGTCTGCGCGTAGATCGGGCGCAGCAGGTCGAGGTCGCGGATGATGGCCGCCGGGCGGAGGTCGAAGACCTCGGTGATGGCGGTCTCGATCTTCTCCGCGTCGACCTTCGCGGTGCCGAAGGTCTCCACGAAGAGACCGACGGGCTCGGCCTTGCCGATGGCGTAGGCGACCTGGACCTCGCAGCGCGAGGCGAGCCCCGCGGCGACGACGTTCTTGGCGACCCAGCGCATCGCGTACGCGGCGGAGCGGTCGACCTTGGACGGGTCCTTGCCGGAGAAGGCGCCGCCGCCGTGGCGGGCCATGCCGCCGTACGTGTCGATGATGATCTTGCGACCGGTGAGGCCGGCGTCGCCCATCGGGCCGCCGATCTCGAAGCGGCCGGTCGGGTTGACCAGCAGGCGGTAGCCCTCGGTCTCCAGCTTGATGCCGTCGTCGAGGAGGGCCTTCAGCTCCGGCTCCACCACGAACTCGCGGATGTCGGGCGCGAGCAGCGAGTCCAGGTCGATGTCGCTCGCGTGCTGCGAGGAGACCACGACCGTGTCCAGCCGGACCGCCTTGTCACCGTCGTACTCGATGGTGACCTGGGTCTTTCCGTCGGGACGGAGGTAGGGGATCGTGCCGT
Source organism: Streptomyces sp. NPDC005195 (assembly GCF_040608315.1). Lineage (NCBI taxonomy): Bacteria > Bacillati > Actinomycetota > Actinomycetes > Kitasatosporales > Streptomycetaceae > Streptomyces > Streptomyces sp. NPDC005195. The sequence continues at coordinate 14,673 of NZ_JBEXHZ010000026.1, read as the reverse complement.
TCTTGCGGACCTCGGACAGGCGGCGGGAGAGCTGGTGCGCCAGGTGGATCGGCAGCGGCATCAGGTTGGGCGTCTCGTCGGTCGCGTACCCGAACATCAGGCCCTGGTCGCCGGCGCCCTGCTTGTCCAGCTCGTCCTCGTCACCCTCGACGCGGGACTCGTACGCCGTGTCGACGCCCTGCGCGATGTCCGGGGACTGGGAGCCGATCGACACCGAGACACCGCACGAAGCGCCGTCGAAGCCCTTCTTCGACGAGTCGTAGCCGATCTCCAGGATCTTGTCCCGGACCAGCTGGGCGATCGGCGCGTACGCCTTGGTGGTGACCTCTCCGGCCACGTGCACCAGGCCGGTCGTGATCAACGTCTCCACGGCGACCCGGGACGTCGGGTCCTCGCGCAGAAGCGCGTCGAGAATGGTGTCGCTGATCTGGTCAGCGATCTTGTCGGGGTGACCCTCGGTCACGGACTCCGAGGTGAACAGGCGACGGGACACAACGCTCCCTGTGGTTGCAGCGGCTGCTGGCTGATCATTGGCGGACGGGACGGGAGCTGCGCCCGGCGTCGTCCGAGAACAGTTTATCGGTCGCGCTCGCCGGCAGGCCCCCCTGTCTCGCTTGTCGGAAGCCCTGTGACCTGCGGCACGGGCATTCTGCGCCATGGAGATCGCTCTCCACCAGGGTTACCGCGAGCGAATTCCGCACGGACGGTGTCACCTGTTGAGGTGACGGGGACCTCTACGGCAGACGGCGTGTCACCAGATCCCACACGGTCTCGGCCAGGGCTTCCTTGGGTCCGTGAGGCACCACGGTCTCGGTGCCGTCGGCGCCGAGCACCACGGCCTCGTTCTCCTCGGAGCCGAAGGTCCTGCGCTCCCCCACCTCGTTCACCACGAGGAGATCACACCCTTTGCGTTCCAGTTTCGCGCGGCCGTTGGCGAGGACGTCGTCCGTCTCGGCGGCGAAACCGACCACGATCTGGCCGGGGCGCGCACGGTCCGCCGAGATCTCGGCGAGGATGTCGGGATTACGGACCAGGACGATCGGCTCCGGTTCCTGGCCGTCCTTCTTCTTGATCTTCCCCGACGCGTAGGCGGCGGGGCGGAAGTCCGCCACGGCCGCCGCCATCACCACGGCGTCGGCGTCCGGGGTCGCCTTGAGCACCGCCTCGCGCAACTGCACGGCCGTGCCGACCCGCACCACGTCCACGCCCGCCGGGTCCGGCAGTGCGGTGTTCGCGGCGATCAGCGTCACCCGGGCCCCGCGCGCGGCCGCGGTGCGGGCGAGGGCGTACCCCTGTTTGCCGGAGGAACGGTTGCCGAGGAAGCGGACGGGGTCGAGCGGCTCACGCGTACCGCCGGCGCTGACGACGACATGGCGGCCCGCGAGGTCGGGTTCGCGCACGCCCCGGGCCAGCACCCGGCGGCAGACCTCGAAGATCTCCCCGGGGTCGGGCAGCCGGCCCTTGCCCGTGTCCACGCCGGTCAGGCGGCCCACGGCGGGCTCGATGACGACGGCGCCGCGGCGGCGGAGCGTCGCCACGTTCTCCTGGGTGGCCGGGTGCTCCCACATCTCCGTGTGCATGGCGGGCGCGAAGACGACCGGGCAGCGGGCGGTGAGCAGGGTGTTGGTGAGGAGGTCGTCGGCCAGGCCGTGGGCGGCCTTGGCGAGCATGTCCGCCGTCGCAGGGGCCACCACCACCAGGTCCGCGTGCTGCCCGATGCGGACGTGCGGGACCTCGTGGACGTCCGACCAGACCTCGGTGGAGACCGGGCGGCCGGAGAGCGCGGACCAGGTGGCGGCACCCACGAAGTGCAGGGCGGACGCGGTCGGTACGACGCGCACGTCGTGCCCCGACTCCGTCAGCCTGCGCAGCAGCTCGCACGCCTTGTACGCGGCGATGCCACCGCTGACCCCCAGCACGACCTTCGGCTTGTCCACCGGGCCTCCCCACACTCGACACCCGTACGCCCCGGCTCGAAGACGTACTACTCCATGACACACCACGGGCCCGGCAGTCGTACTGCCGGGCCCGGGATGAAGTGAGACAGCGGATTACTGCGCGGGGCCCTCGACGGCCTCGGACGTCAGCAGACCCGCGTTGATCTCGCGCAGGGCGATGGAGAGCGGCTTCTCGTGGACGTGGGTGTCGACGAGCGGACCGACGTACTCGAGGAGGCCCTCGCCGAGCTGCGAGTAGTACGCGTTGATCTGACGGGCACGCTTAGCCGCGTAGATCACGAGGCTGTACTTCGAGTCGGTGGCCTCGAGGAGCTCGTCGATCGGAGGGTTGATGATGCCCTCGGGAGCGGTGATGGAAGAGGACACGCTCTGCCTTCCGAAAGGTGGAAAATTACCTGGAATATCAAACAACTTCCATCAAGGCTAGCAGCTCACGCGCCACGTCCTCGACGGAGGTGTTGACCAGGGTGACGTCGAACTCCGGCTCGGCCGCCAGTTCGATCTTGGCGGCTTCCAGACGGCGCTCGATCACCTCGGGTGGTTCGGTGCCCCGCCCGGTGAGCCTGCGCACCAGCTCCTCCCAGGAGGGCGGGGCCAGGAACACGAGCAGCGCCTCGGGCATGGACTCGCGCACCTGCCGGGCGCCCTGGAGGTCGATCTCCAGCAGGACCGGCACACCCGTCTCGAGGTGCTCGAGGACGGCCGCGCGGGGTGTCCCGTAGCGGTTGCCGGCGAATTCCGCCCACTCCAGGAGCTCGCCGTTGGCGATCAGCTTGTCCATCTCCTCGTCCGAGACGAAGAAGTAGTGGACCCCGTGCTTCTCACCGGGGCGAGGCTTGCGGGTCGTCGCCGACACCGAGAGCCAGACCTCGGGGTGTTCCTTGCGCATATGAGCGACGACCGTGCTCTTGCCGACCCCTGAGGGGCCGGAGAGCACGGTCAGCCGCGGACGTTCACTCATGCAGCGATTATTCCAGCAATCCCGGGGTGCCCAGGACTCAGGCGCCGGAACCGCCGAACTCACGCTCCAAGGAGGCGATCTGGTTCGAGCCGAGACCGCGCACGCGGCGGCTCTCGGAGATCCCGAGTCGCTCCATGATCTGCTTGGCGCGGACCTTGCCCACGCCCGGGAGGGACTCGAGGAGAGCGGAGACCTTCATCTTGCCGATGACGTCGTTCTCCTGACCCTGCTTGATGACCTCGTGAAGGGAGGCGCCGGAGTGCTTGAGTCGATTCTTGACCTCGGCCCGCTCCCGGCGAGCCGCGGCGGCCTTTTCGAGCGCGGCTGCGCGCTGTTCAGGGGTAAGGGGCGGAAGAGCCACGCCTACGTCACCTCGGATGTCGAACTGTCGGATACGGACCGGTGAGGAACCTAATCGCCCCACACCTGGGGAGCTGCGAGCAACACGCTTGCCCGTTCTCCCCCACTACCTAGAGGGCGTGGGAGGTGCCCCCACTCGACGGAGACTAGCGGGCAAGTCCGCCAGAGTCAGCGAGAACAGCGGAAAAGTCCTGGTCAGCCTCCCTGGAGCCGGGCATTTGCGACATACTGCCCAGGATTTGAGGATGTATTCAGACTCCGGCCGCTCCGGACGCGGTCATCGGTGGTCCGCCCAAGGACTTCCGGGGACCCGCGGAACGTCGGCCCGGGGTCCCGAAGGCCCCGATAGGCCCGGAAAGAGCGCCTCAGGCGGCCTCGACCGCGGCTCTGATCTCCGCCGCGAAGCGGTCGGCGGACTCCCGCAGCGCGCGAACGTCGGGACCGTGACGAAGAACACCCCGGCTCACGTTCGGGACGACGTTGCGCACCGCCGCGCCGAAGACCCCCGCGAGATCGGCCGCGGTGGCCCCCTGCGCGCCGATTCCCGGAGCCAGGAGCGGCCCGTTGATGTCCAGGTCGTAGGAGGAGAGATCGCCCAGGGTGGCGCCGACGACCGCGCCGAAGGACCCCAGGGGCGTCTCCCCGGCGTTCTCGGCGGCGAGATGGGCCAGCATGGTCGCCCCGACCGTACGGCCGTCCCCGCGGACCGCGTGCTGTACCTCGCCGCCCTCCGGGTTGGAGGTGAGGGCGAGCACGAAGAGCCCGGCACCGCTCTCGCGCGCCAGCTCCACCGCGGGCCTCAGCGAGCCGTAGCCCAGGTAGGGCGACACGGTCAGCGCGTCCGAGAACAGCGGCGCTCCCTTGTGCAGGAAGGTCTCCGCGTACGCGGCCATGGTCGAACCGATGTCGCCGCGCTTGGCGTCCATGACGACCAGCGCTCCGGCCGCCCGCGCCTGCTCCACCGACTGCTCCAGGACGGCGATCCCGCGTGAGCCGAAGCGCTCGAAGAACGCGCTCTGCGGCTTGAGGACCGCGACCCGCTCGGCCAGCGCCTCGACGACGGTGCGGCTGAAGCGCTCCAGTCCGGCGATGTCGTCGGTCAGGCCCCAGTCGGCGAGCAGGGAGGCGTGCGGGTCGATGCCGACGCACAGGGGGCCTCGCTCGTCCATGGCGCGGCGCAGGCGTGCTCCGAAGGGTTCCAGGCTCATACGGGCTTCCTCACGTCGGCGCCGACGGCGTCGGCGAGGGTGGCGTACGGGCTCGTCCGCAGGCGGGCGGCGAGGCCCTTGTGGACAGCGCGGCCCCAGAAGGGACCCTCGTAGACGAAGGCGCTGTACCCCTGGACCAGCGTGGCGCCGGCCAGGATGCGCTGCCAGGCGTCCTCGGCGTTCCCGATGCCGCCCACGCCCACCAGGGTGATCCGGTCGCCCACGCGCGCGTAGAGGCGGCGCAGCACCTCCAGGGAGCGTGCCTTCAGCGGCGCGCCGGAGAGTCCGCCGGTCTCCCCGACGAGGGAGGGTCCGGACCGCAGACCGAGTCCCTCGCGCGCGATGGTGGTGTTCGTGGCGATGATCCCGTCCAGGCCGAGTTCGACGGCGAGGTCGGCGACCGCGTCGATGTCCTCGTCGGCGAGGTCGGGGGCGATCTTGACGAGGAGGGGCACACGCCGGTCGGTCACGGCACGGTCGGCGGCCTCGCGGACGGCGCTCAGCAGGGGCCGCAGCGCCTCCGTGGCCTGCAGGTCGCGCAGACCGGGGGTGTTCGGGGAGCTGACGTTGACCACGAGGTAGTCGGCGTGCCGGGCGAGCCGCTCGGCCGACTTCACGTAGTCGCCGACGGCCTCGGCCTCGGGGACGGCCTTGGTCTTACCGATGTTGACGCCGACGACGGTCCTGAAGACGGGCGTACGGGCCGCCAGGCGCTCGGAGACGGCCGCGGAGCCCTCGTTGTTGAATCCCATGCGGTTGATCAGCGCGCGGTCCTGTACGAGGCGGAACAGCCGCTTCTTGGGGTTGCCGGGCTGCGGCTCACCGGTGACCGTGCCGATCTCGATGTGGTCGAAGCCGAGCATCGACATCCCGTCGATGGCGACCGCGTTCTTGTCGAAGCCCGCGGCGAGCCCGAAGGGCCCGTGCATGCGCAGGCCGAGCGCCTCGGTGCGCAGTTCCTTGTACCGGGGCGCGAGCGCGGCGGCGACGAAGGTGCGCAGGACGGGGACGCGGGCGACGAGCCGGATCCAGCGGAAGGCGAGGTGGTGGGCCCGCTCCGGGTCCATCCGCTTGAAGACGAGGTCGAAGAAGAGCTTGTACATGATCATGTCCTCGAAAGAGCCCGGTGAAGGGCGCCTCTGGAAGGGGCAAGGGGCCTCATGAAGAGGGGGACACCGTTTCCGGTGTCCCCCTCAGGGCTGCTAGTCGCGCGCCGCGATCAGATGCTCGGCGTGTTCCTGGAGGGAGCGCACGCCCACGTCGCCGTGGTTGAGCGCGTCGATGCCCTGGACGGCGGCGGCCAGCGCCTGGACCGTCGTCAGGCACGGCACGGACCGCGCCACGGCGGCCGTACGGATCTCGTAGCCGTCGAGGCGGCCGCCGGTGCCGTACGGGGTGTTGACGATGAGGTCGACCTCGCCGTCGTGGATGAGCTGGACGATGGTCCGCTCGCCGTTCGGGCCGGTGCCCTCGGACTGCTTGCGCACGACCGCGGCGTTGATGCCGTTGCGCTTGAGCACCTCGGCCGTGCCGGACGTGGCGAGCAGCTCGAAGCCGTGGGCGACGAGCTCGCGCGCCGGGAAGATCATCGAACGCTTGTCGCGGTTGGCGACCGAGATGAAGGCACGGCCCTTGGTCGGCAGCGGACCGTACGCGCCCGCCTGCGACTTGGCGTAGGCGGTGCCGAACACCGAGTCGATGCCCATGACCTCACCCGTGGAGCGCATCTCCGGGCCGAGGACGGTGTCCACGCCGCGCCCGTGGATGTCGCGGAAGCGCGACCAGGGCATGACGGCCTCCTTGACGGAGATCGGCGCGTCGAGGGGCAGTTCGCCGCCGTCGCCGTGGGCCGGGAGCAGCCCTTCGGCCCGCAGCTGGGCCACGGTCGCGCCCAGCGAGATCCGGGCGGCGGCCTTCGCCAGCGGCACCGCGGTCGCCTTCGAGGTGAAGGGGACGGTGCGCGAGGCGCGCGGGTTGGCCTCCAGGACGTAGAGGATGTCACCCGCCATGGCGAACTGGATGTTGATCAGGCCGCGGACGCCGACGCCCTTGGCGATGGCCTCCGTGGAGGCCCGCAGCCGCTTGATGTCGAACCCGCCGAGGGTGATCGGCGGCAGTGCGCACGCGGAGTCGCCGGAGTGGATGCCGGCCTCCTCGATGTGCTCCATGACGCCGCCGAGGTAGAGCTCCTCGCCGTCGTAGAGCGCGTCGACGTCGATCTCGATCGCGTCGTCGAGGAAGCGGTCGACCAGGACCGGCCGGGAGGGGCTGATCTCGGTCGACTCGGCGATGTACGAGGAGAGCCGCGTCTCGTCGTAGACGATCTCCATGCCGCGTCCGCCGAGGACGTACGAGGGCCGTACGAGGACGGGGTAGCCGATCTCGTCGGCGATGGCCTTGGCCTCGACGAAGGTGGTGGCGGTGCCGTGCTTGGGGGCCGGCAGGCCCGCCTCGGCGAGGACGCGTCCGAAGGCGCCGCGGTCCTCGGCGGCGTGGATCGCCTCCGGGGAGGTGCCCACGACCGGCACGCCGTTGTCCTTGAGCGCCTGCGCCAGACCGAGCGGGGTCTGGCCCCCGAGCTGCACGATCACACCCGCGAGGGGGCCGGCCAGCGACTCCGCGTGCACGATCTCCAGCACGTCCTCGAGCGTCAGCGGCTCGAAGTACAGACGGTCGGAGGTGTCGTAGTCCGTGGAGACGGTCTCGGGGTTGCAGTTGACCATCACGGTCTCGTAGCCCGCGTCGCTGAGCGCGAAGGAGGCGTGGACGCAGGAGTAGTCGAACTCGATGCCCTGGCCGATGCGGTTCGGGCCGGAGCCCAGGATGATCACCGCGGGCTTCTCGCGCGGGGCGACCTCGGTCTCCTCGTCGTAGGAGGAGTAGAAGTACGGCGTCTTCGCCGCGAACTCGGCGGCGCAGGTGTCGACCGTCTTGTACACCGGGCGCACGCCCAGCGCGTGCCGTACCTCGCGCACGACGTCCTCACGCAGGCCGCGGATCTCGGCGATCTGGACGTCGGAGAAGCCGTGCCGCTTGGCCTCGGCGAGCAGTTCGGGGTGGAGCTTGTCGGCGGCGGCCAGCTCGTCCGCGATCTCCTTGATCAGGAAGAGCTGGTCCACGAACCACGGGTCGATCTTCGTCGACTCGAAGACCTCCTCGGGCGTGGCACCCGCGCGGATGGCCTGCATGACGGAGTTGATGCGCCCGTCGGTGGGCCGCGCGGCCTCCGCCAGGAGTTCGGCCTTGTCGCCGGGCTCGCCGACGAAGGTGAACTGGCTGCCCTTCTTCTCCAGCGAGCGCAGCGCCTTCTGGAGCGCCTCGGTGAAGTTGCGACCGATCGCCATGGCCTCGCCGACCGACTTCATGGTGGTCGTGAGGGTGGAGTCGGCGGACGGGAACTTCTCGAAGGCGAAGCGCGGGGCCTTGACGACGACGTAGTCGAGGGTCGGCTCGAAGGACGCCGGGGTCTTCTCCGTGATGTCGTTCGGGATCTCGTCGAGCGTGTAGCCGACGGCCAGCTTGGCGGCGATCTTCGCGATCGGGAAGCCGGTGGCCTTGGAGGCGAGCGCCGAGGAGCGCGAGACCCGCGGGTTCATCTCGATGACGATGATGCGGCCGTCCTCGGGGTTGACCGCGAACTGGATGTTGCAGCCGCCGGTGTCGACGCCGACCTCGCGGATGATCGCGATGCCGATGTCGCGCAGCCGCTGGTACTCGCGGTCGGTGAGCGTCATCGACGGCGCGACGGTGATCGAGTCACCGGTGTGGACGCCCATGGGGTCGAAGTTCTCGATGGAGCAGACGACCACGACGTTGTCGTTCTTGTCGCGCATCAACTCCAGCTCGTACTCCTTCCAGCCGAGGATGGACTCCTCCAGGAGCACCTCGGTGGTCGGGGAGAGCGTCAGGCCCTGGCCGGCGATGCGGCGCAGCTCCTCCTCGTCGTGGGCGAAGCCGGAACCGGCGCCGCCCATGGTGAAGGAGGGGCGGACGACGACGGGGTAGCCGCCGAGCGTGTCCACGCCCCCGATCACGTCGTCCATGGTGTGGCAGATCACGGACCGGGCGGACTCGCCGTGGCCGATCTTCTCGCGGACGGCCTCGACGACACCCTTGAAGAGCTCGCGGTCCTCGCCCTTGTTGATGGCCTCGACGTTGGCGCCGATCAGCTCGACGCCGTACTTCTCCAGCACACCCTGCTCGTGCATGGAGATCGCGGTGTTGAGGGCCGTCTGGCCGCCGAGGGTCGGCAGCAGGACGTCCGGCCGCTCCTTGGCGATGATCTTCTCGACGAACTCCGGGGTGATCGGCTCGACGTAGGTGGCGTCGGCGATCTCCGGGTCGGTCATGATCGTCGCCGGGTTGGAGTTGACCAGGATGACCCTGAGGCCCTCGGCGCGCAGGACACGGCACGCCTGGGTGCCGGAGTAGTCGAACTCGGCGGCCTGGCCGATGACGATCGGGCCGGAGCCGATGACCAGGACGGACTGGATATCGGTGCGCTTAGGCACGCTGGCCCTCCATCAGGGATACGAAGCGGTCGAACAGGTAGGCGGCGTCGTGCGGGCCGGCTGCCGCTTCGGGGTGGTACTGGACGCTGAAGGCCGGCCGGTCGAGGAGGTGGAGCCCCTCGACGACCTGGTCGTTCAGGCAGACGTGGGAGACCTCGGCGCGGCCGTAGGGGGTCTCGGAGACCTCGTCGAGCGGCGCGTCGACGGCGAAGCCGTGGTTGTGCGCGGTGACCTCGACCTTGCCGGTCGTACGGTCCTGCACGGGCTGGTTGATACCGCGGTGGCCGTACTTCAGCTTGTAGGTGCCGAAGCCGAGCGCGCGTCCGAGGATCTGGTTGCCGAAGCAGATGCCGAACAGGGGCGTGCTGCGGGCGAGCACCTCCCGCATCACGGAGACCGGGCCGTCGGCGGTGGCCGGGTCGCCGGGACCGTTGGAGAAGAACACCCCGTCGGGGTTCACGGCGTACACGTCGTCGACCGTGGCCGTGGCGGGGAGTACATGCACCTCGATGCCGCGCTCGGCCATCCGGCGCGGGGTCATGCCCTTGATGCCCAGGTCGACGGCGGCGACGGTGAACCGCTTCTCGCCGATCGCCGGGACGACGTACGCCTCCTCGGTGGCGACCTCGGCGGCGAGGTTCGCGCCCTGCATCTCGGGCGCCTGGCGGACCTCGGCGAGCATGGTGCCCTCGTCGGGCAGGGCGTTGCCGGAGAAGATGCCGACGCGCATGGCGCCGCGCTCACGCAGGTGGCGGGTGAGGGCGCGGGTGTCGACACCGCTGATGCCGACGACGCCCTGGTCGCGCAGCTCCTGGTCGAGCGAGCGGCGGGCGCGCCAGTTGGAGGGCACGCGCGCGGGGTCGCGGACGACGTACCCGGCGACCCAGATCCGCCCCGACTCGGGGTCCTCGTCGTTGACACCGGTGTTGCCGACGTGCGGGGCGGTCATGACGACGACCTGGCGGTGGTAGGACGGGTCGGTGAGGGTCTCCTGGTAGCCGGTCATCCCGGTGGAGAACACGGCCTCGCCGAAGGTCACCCCCACGGCCCCGTAGGAGCGGCCGCGGAAGATCCGGCCGTCCTCCAGGACGAGTACGGCGGGAGCCGCCTTGTGCCTCTGCGAGGCGGCTCCCTGGATGGAGGTCGTCATCGTGCGCCTTCCGTGTCGGTGCTCTTGCTGATCATGCTGTTGAGGGTGTCGACCCACTCGCCGTGCTCGGCCGCGCGGTCGGAGCGGAAGCCGGAGTCGATCAGCCGGTCGCCGTGTGCCCAGGTGACGACGAGCAGGCCGCCCTCGGTGAGGACCTTGCCGGCGATGCCCTTGTCGAGCCGGGCCTCGCGCAGCGCCTGGGCGGGGACGAAGAAGTCCGTCGCGCCGGGGCGTAGGACGTCCAGCCCCGCGTCCGTCAGCGTGAGCTCGACCCGGCTGCGGGTGCCCAGGCCGTGCGCGACGATGCGGTCGAGCCACCGCCCGGCGGTGGTGGAGCCGTGGTAGCGGCCGCTCATGCCCAGTCTCGCCGGACCGGGGTCGTCCGGCGCGGTGGGCAGCTCCGGCAGGTCGCCCTGGAGGGTGCCGCGCCACTTCCAGCCCTCACGCATCAGCCAGTAGACGAGGGCGACGAAGAGGACGAGTCCGACGAGCCAGCCGATCCTGGCGGCCCAGTCGGTCACTTCGGCCGACTTCTGTTCGGTGGCCAGGGAGGCGGCCATCGGGATGAGAGGTGTCACGCGAGCTTCCCGTCGACGAGGGTGGCCTTGCCCCGCAGCCAGGTGTGGGTGACCCTGCCCGGCAGCTCACGACCCTCGTAGGGGGTGTTGCGGCTGCGCGAGGCGAAGCCCGCGGGGTCCACGGACCCACGGTATGCGGTGTCGACGAGGGTGAGGTTGGCGGGCTCGCCCGCCGAGACGGGACGGCCGTGCCCGTCGGCGCGCCCGATGCGGGCGGGGGCCGAGGACATCCGGTCGGCGACGCCGGTCCAGTCGAGCAGTCCGGTCTCGACCATCGTCTGCTGGACGACGGACAGCGCGGTCTCCAGGCCCACCATGCCCATGGCGGCGGCGGCCCACTCGCAGTCCTTGTCCTCGTGCGGGTGCGGCGCGTGGTCGGTGGCGACGATGTCGATCGTGCCGTCGGCGAGCGCCTCGCGCAGGGCCGTCACGTCCCGCTCGGTCCGCAGTGGCGGGTTGACCTTGTAGACCGGGTCGTACGTACGGACCAGCTCGTCGGTGAGGAGGAGATGGTGCGGGGTGACCTCGGCGGTCACGTCGATGCCGCGGGACTTGGCCCAGCGGACGATCTCGACGCTGCCGGCGGTCGACAGGTGGCAGATGTGGACGCGCGAGCCGACGTGCTCGGCGAGCAGGACGTCCCGGGCGATGATCGATTCCTCGGCCACCGCCGGCCAGCCTCCGAGGCCCAGTTCGGCGGAGACGACGCCCTCGTTCATCTGGGCGCCCTCGGTGAGGCGGGGCTCCTGGGCGTGCTGGGCCACGACGCCGCCGAAGGCCTTCACGTACTCCAGCGCCCGGCGCATGATCACCGCGTCGTCGACGCACTTGCCGTCGTCCGAGAAGACCGTGACGCCGGCGGCGGACTCGTGCATGGCGCCGAGTTCGGCGAGCTTCCTGCCCTCCAGACCGACCGTCACGGCGCCGATGGGCTGCACGTCGCAGTAGCCGTGTTCCTGGCCGAGCCGGTAGACCTGCTCGACGACGCCGGCGGTGTCGGCGACCGGGAAGGTGTTGGCCATGGCGAACACCGCGGTGTAGCCGCCGCTCGCCGCCGCCCGTGTGCCGGTCAGGACGGTCTCGGAGTCCTCACGGCCGGGCTCGCGCAGATGGGTGTGGAGGTCGACGAGGCCCGGCAGGAGCACCTTGCCGTCCGCCTCGACGATCTCGGCGCCCTCGGCCGGCAGTCCGGTGCCGACCGCGGCGATCGTGTCGCCGTCGATCAGGACGTCCTGCGGCTCGCCGCCGAGCACCTTCGCACCACGGATCAGGATCTTGCTCATTCTTCTTACTTCTCCTCGGTGCGGGTGTGGGTGACGGCGGGCTCGTTGCCGCCCAGCAGGAGGTACAGGACGGCCATCCGGATGGAGACGCCGTTGGCGACCTGCTCCACGACGGTGCAGCGGTCGGAGTCGGCCACCTCGGCGGTGATCTCCATGCCGCGGACCATCGGGCCGGGGTGCATCACGATGGCGTGCTCGGGCATCTTCGCCATGCGGTCGCCGTCGAGGCCGTAGCGCCTCGAGTACTCGCGCTCGGTCGGGAAGAAGGCCGCGTTCATGCGTTCGCGCTGGACGCGCAGCATCATCACCGCGTCGGACTTGGCGAGCGTACTGTCGAGGTCGTACGAGATCTCGCAGGGCCACGACCCGACGCCGACCGGCACCAGGGTCGGCGGCGCGACGAGGGTGACCTCGGCGCCGAGGGTGTGCAGCAGGTCGACGTTGGAGCGGGCGACCCGGCTGTGCAGGACGTCACCGACGATCGTGATGCGCTTGCCGTCGAGGTCCTGGCCGATCCCGGCGTCGCGGCCGACCAGCCGGCGGCGCATGGTGAAGGCGTCCAGCAGGGCCTGCGTGGGGTGCTGGTGGGTGCCGTCGCCGGCGTTGATGACGGCGGCGTCGATCCAGCCGGAGGTGGCGAGCCGGTACGGGGCTCCGGAGGCGCCGTGCCGGATGACGACGGCGTCGACGCCCATGGCCTCCAGCGTCTGGGCGGTGTCCTTGAGGGACTCGCCCTTGGAGACGCTCGATCCCTTGGCGGTGAAGTTGATGACGTCCGCGGAGAGGCGCTTCTCGGCGGCCTCGAAGGAGATCCGGGTGCGGGTCGAGTCCTCGAAGAAGAGGTTGACGACGGTGCGGCCGCGCAGGGTCGGCAGCTTCTTGATCGGCCGGTCGGCGACCCGGGCCATCTCCTCGGCGGTGTCGAGGATCAGGACGGCGTCGTCGCGGGTGAGGTCGGCGGCCGAGATGAGATGACGCTGCATCTGTCAGGCTCCGTAAGGCAGTTCAGTTCGGGAGGCGGGCGCCACGGGGGTGTGCCCCGGAAGCGCCGCGGCGGGCGTGCGGGCGCGCAGGCGCACTCGGAGGGCGTACCGCGGTGACGGACGCCGGAGTGCTACCGCTGTGCGTCCGGGGAGATCCGCTTCGCACCGAGCAGCACGGTGTCGCGACCGTCCTCCTCGGCGAGCTGGACCTTGACCGTCTCCCGCAGCGACGTGGGGAGGTTCTTGCCGACGTAGTCGGCGCGGATGGGCAGTTCGCGGTGGCCGCGGTCGACGAGGACGGCGAGCTGCACGGCGCGCGGGCGGCCGATGTCGTTCAGCGCGTCCAGCGCGGCGCGGATCGTGCGCCCCGAGAAGAGCACGTCGTCCACGAGGACGACCAGCCGGCCGTCGATGCCGTCGCCGGGGATCTCGGTACGGGCCAGCGCCCGCGGCGGGTGCATGCGCAGGTCGTCGCGGTACATGGTGATGTCGAGCGAGCCCACCGGGATCTTGCGGCCGGTGATCTCCGCGAGCTTGTCGGCCAGTCTGCGGGCCAGGAAGACGCCCCGGGTCGGGATGCCGAGGAGCACCACGTCGTCGGCGCCCTTGGCGCGCTCGACGATCTCGTGGGCGATGCGGGTCAGCACCCGCGCGATGTCGGGGCCTTCCAGAACGGGCCGCGCAGCGGCCGCGTACTGCTGCTTGTCCTGCTCAGAGTCCATACGAAACGGACCTCCTTCTCCGCCTCACGGGACGGATCATTAAAGGACGTCGGATTTGCGCCATCCACGGTACCAGGCCGGCAACGCGCCTGATCACCCCCCTTTGAGCCACCCCGGGTGACCCCTGTGGAGCAGGGGGTCCGGACCCTTCGGCTTGACGGGGGAGAGTAACGCTGCGTAACCTCACAGTGAGTCACCAGAGTCACCAGCCGCGCGGCCGAGCCGCACGTTGATACAGCGTCCGGGGAGCTATATGTCCAGCGAATACGCCAAACAGCTCGGGGCCAAGCTCCGGGCCATCCGCACCCAGCAGGGCCTTTCCCTCCACGGAGTCGAGGAGAAGTCCCAGGGACGCTGGAAGGCGGTCGTGGTCGGTTCCTACGAGCGAGGCGACCGTGCCGTGACCGTGCAGCGTCTTGCCGAACTGGCCGATTTCTACGGGGTCCCGGTGCAGGAGCTCCTGCCCGGCACCACTCCGGGCGGGGCCGCCGAGCCGCCGCCGAAGCTCGTCCTCGACCTGGAGCGCCTGGCCCATGTGCCGGCCGAGAAGGCGGGACCCCTGCAGCGCTACGCCGCGACGATCCAGTCGCAGCGCGGTGACTACAACGGCAAGGTGCTCTCGATCCGCCAGGACGACCTGCGCACCCTCGCCGTCATCTATGACCAGTCGCCCTCGGTCCTCACCGAGCAGCTGATCAGCTGGGGCGTGCTGGACGCGGACGCGCGCCGCGCCGTCGCCCACGAAGAGGTCTGACCCCTTCGGACAGCTCAGCAGAAACGTGCCGCCGGGGTGGCCGGGACCATGAGGTTCCGGCCACCCCGGCGGCTTTCTGCGGGCCTCGGGGCCCTCGTGGGCACAGGAACGCCGGAGGGCCCCCCCCGAACCCGCGGGGGGGCCACCCGCGGAAAACGAACAGGTTGCTGGCGGTAAGGAACATCCAACGGGAGGCCACGGGCCC
>NZ_JBEXHZ010000025.1:0-93826 GCF_040608315.1 Streptomyces sp. NPDC005195 | reverse complement strand
CCCTCCGCCACACCGCCCGCGACTACCACCGGCCCCTACGAGCCCTCGGTCTCACGTGACGAACCCAGACAGATCCCGATCATGCAATGACCCTGTGGCCCTGGCCCAAGTCGAACGTGACTGTCTCGCCCTCGACGAGTTCCCGGAATCCGTTGCCGGAGATGTTGGAGTAGTGGGCGAAGACGTCCGGTCCGCCGCCGTTCTGCTCGATGAAGCCGAAGCCCTTCTCGGCGTTGAACCACTTCACGGTGCCGCTGGCCATACTGATGTCCTTCAAATCCTGCCGGAATTCCCGGCCTGTCTGGGTGCAGGCCCGTCCGCGAGGGGACGGTGCCCGGCATCCGTTCTACCCCGTGGCGGCTCAAGTACGCGGCTTTGTGTGCGGCGTAGCGTGCCGCGTCCCAGCCTGACACCTGTGCCGATCCGTGCTCCCGGTGCCCGGCAGGGCACCGCGGAGCAGGGGGTCACTTGCCCTTGGCGGCTTCCTTGAGCTTGGAGCCGGCGGACACCTTGACGCTGTATCCGGCCGGGATCTCCAGCGGCTCGCCGGTCTGCGGGTTGCGCGCGGTCCGTGCGGCGCGGTGCATGCGCTCGAAGCTGAGGAAGCCCGGGATCGTCACCTTCTCGTCGCCCTTGGCGACGACATCGCCGACGCTCTCGGCGAGGGCGGTCAGCACCGCATCGGCGTCCTTGCGGGTCACCTGGGCGCGCTCTGCAAGCGCGGTGACCAGTTCGCTCCGGTTCATTGCTTTGCTCCGTATTCCTGGATCAGCCCGGTCTGCGGCGTGCAGGCGGGACAAGCCGACCATGCTGCCATCGGCCACTGACAATGCGACCCGCGGGGCCAAAACAGAAGTGCCAATATCACCCATACGTAAAATATGGTGCGGCTTTGTGCGGGTGCGGCCGGGCATGCCGCCCGGTTGTTCGAACAGCAGTACCGTGGCGGGGTGGCACAGACGTACAACTTTCCCGAGGATCTCCGAGCAGCCCAGGACGAGCTTGATCAGGTACGGGGGGACCTGCAGCGCCTGCTGAAGCGGCAGCCCTGGTCCGTCGAACCGCTGCCCTCGTGGGACTCGCACGAGAACTCGTGGCGGCCGGCATCGCGTCCTGATTCGCCTGGCTGGACCTCCGAGGACCAGGCGACGCACGGCCAACTCCGGGTAAGGGAAGCCGAACTGGCTGCGCTGATCGTCTGTCATGCCTTCTGGGAGACGGTCGAGCCGACCGAGCGGTCCACCGCACGCAGTCAGCTCAAGCACCACCGAGACCACGCGCTCGCGGCATAAGCCACCACGGCCGCCGAGGGCCCGTGCCTTGAAGCGTCTGAGCGCAGGCGTGACCACGTCCCGCCGCGCTCGCTGTAATGGCGCGGAGCATGGGGAGAACGCCTCCGGGGTTGCGGACCTGGAGGCGGTTCTTCTCCCGTCCAGCCCTGGCTCCGACATGGCATCGCTGCTGGTGGAACCGGAAGTGAATGGGTTTAGGTCAATGTCTATCCGTGTGGCCGGTTTGTGGTGCATGGTGTGCATGCGGGCGCCGCGCCAATCCCCCGGGTGAGGCCCCCTGTCGGGCCCTGCCAGTCGCTGCGACCGGTGGGGCCCGCCGCACCTCCCGGCACCCTAGTTCGGCGTCACGGTCCGCGCAGCCGGGTCGCGGTCACGACGGCGTGGCGGGTGGTTCCGGCCGCGATTTCGACGACAGCCATCCCGGGGGGAACGGCGGCGTAGGGCAGACCGGCGCTGGTGCGCCCTGTCGGTCCTGGCCCGGCGGCCGCCAGGAGCCGGCCAATCCGCGCGGCGAGCGGCGTGGCGAGTCTCTGAGTCAGTGCGGTGCGTCCGTCGGGGAGTTGGACGGCCAGGGTGCGGGGCCGTGCGGCTGGTCCGGTATAGCCAACGACCTCTGCGTCGACGGTTTCCGCGTGCCGGATCTTCTGCCATGCGCCGCTGCGGCCGGCGCGGTACGGGGAGGCGGCGCGTTTCGCGACAAGTCCCTCGATTCCCTGGTGCTGGAGGGTGTTGTACCAGGTGAGTGCCGTGTGTCGGTCGCTGGTGGCGGACACGGCCTGGATCGGGGAGTTGGCGGGCAGTGCGGACAGGACATCGAGGAGGGCGGCGCGCCGTTCGCGGTACGGACGCGCACGAACGTCTCCGAAGGGCAGGGGCAGCTGCAGGGCGTCCCAGACGATGTAGTGCGCGGGGCGCCGGCTGGCCAGGATGCGAGCTCGGGAGGGTGAGGA
The DNA here is from genome assembly GCF_040608315.1 of Streptomyces sp. NPDC005195. Lineage (NCBI taxonomy): Bacteria > Bacillati > Actinomycetota > Actinomycetes > Kitasatosporales > Streptomycetaceae > Streptomyces > Streptomyces sp. NPDC005195. The sequence goes on along the minus strand of NZ_JBEXHZ010000025.1, from coordinate 91,584 downwards.
TGCGGCCCGGGCCTGCGCGGCCTCGAAGCTGATCCGGCCGTCTTCGATGGCGACGACAGCCTCCCCATCCAGGACGGTCCCGGTCAGGAGCGGCAGGCCGGCGAGGGCGAGGTCGCCCCACACCGCGGTGACCTCACGTCCTGAGCGGGCCTGCAGCCGCACTCCTCCATCGGTCCGCCACATCAGCGTGCGGTGCCCGTCGACCTTCATCTCGAAGACCCACCCCGTTCCGGTCGGCAGTGCCGGAACGGGCTGAGCAAGGGCAACGGAGACGGGCCAGTCCACCCGTCCAGCCTGCGACGGCCGCAGCCGTGCTGCTCGCGGGGCGCTTCGGGAAGCAGACTCGGGGCCCGGCTCCTACGCTGGTGGGGCTCGGGGCCGTCACGGAGGTCCGCCATGCCCCGACCCTTGTGGAGCGGTGCCATCAGCTTCGGCCTGGTGACCATTCCCGTGAAGCTGGTGAGCGCTACCGAGGACCGGTCGGTCCATTTCCACCAGGTCCATACGGAGGACATGGGCCGGGTGCGGGTGCGCAAGTACTGTGAGGCGGAGGACCGGGAGGTGTCCGCGGGCGAGATCGGCAAGGGCTTTGAGGTCTCCAAGGACACGCTGGTCGCGGTCACGGACGCGGAGCTGGAGGCGATGCCGCTTCCGACCGCGAAGGCCATCGAGATCGTCTCGTTCGAGCCGGCCGCCTCGATCGACCCGGTCCGGCTCAGCGGGGACAGCTACTTCCTGCAAGGCGACGGTCAGGTCGCGGCGAAACCGTACGCCCTGATCGCGAAGGCTCTGGCCCGCAATACGAAGGTGGCCATCGCGAAACTGGCGTGGCACGGGCGGGAGCGCTTGGTGCTGCTGCGAGTGCGGGACGGGGTCCTGGTCGCACACGTGCTGAAGTGGGACGACGAGATCCGCGACCCTGCCGAGCTCGCCCCGAAGGAGCCCGAGGTCACGGATTCCGAGATCGACGAGGCCGTGCACCTGATCGACTCGATGACGACGGAGGACATCTCCGGCTACCGGGACACTTACCGTGAGGCCCTTGAAGCGGTCATCGAGGCCAAAGCCGAGGGCCGACGGCCGCCAGAGCCCCGCACGGGAGACGAGGAGCAGGCCGGGCAGGTCCTGGACCTGATGGCGGCCCTGCAGGAGAGCGTCCGTAAGGCGCAGTCCGCGCGCGGCGAGGACAGCAGGGACGCAGAGATCCACAAGATCCCCGAGTCGAAGCCGAAGAAGAAGACCGCGGCTACGAAGGCCACGAAGAAGGCTCCCGCCAAGAAGGCGGCGAAGAAGACCGCGACCGCGAAGAAGCCGGCCCGGCGCCGTGGCGCCTGACCCACCGCCCGTGTCCAGCTTCGAGTTCCCCTGACCGAACGAGCAGCACCAGTCTGTGATGCGTGTCATACGCGTGCTGTCCGAGGCCGAATTCAGGGCCTGACCCGCCTCGGGGAAGCCATCAGCATGGCGCGATGACCGAATCACCCATTCGCACGCTTGTGCGATTTCGTGTTGTGGGCGAACCTGGAGAGGACACAGGTCAGGGAGGGGTCTGGCGAGAGACAGGAGGTGCGTGAGCTGTGGATTTACTCATCTGCACGTCGCGTCCGGCTACTCCGCCCGCTACGGCGCCGCCCTCCCCCACGTCCTGGTCCAGCGTGCGGCCGAGCGTGGGATGACGACGCTCGCGCTGACCGACCGCGACACCGTCACCGGCACCGTCCGCTTCGCCAAGGCCGCCGCGGCCACCGGCATCCGGCCCGTCTTCGGTGTCGACGTCGCCGTCGCCCCACTCCAGCCGCCCTCTTCGCACACCACCCGCACGCGCACACCGGTACGAGGCGGCGCACACGTCGTAGAGCCGCCGCTGCGCGTCACGCTGCTCGCACAGAACCTGGCCGGGTGGGCGCGCCTGTGCCGTCTGGTGTCCGCCGCGCACGCCGAGGCCGACGGCGGTCTGCCGGTCGTGTCCTGGCGGGTGCTGCGCGCGTACGCCGACCGGGACTTGGTGGTGCTGCTCGGTCCTTCCTCTGAACCGGTGCGGGCTCTGTCCGCGGGCCGTGCGGACGTGGCCGCGCAGCTACTCGCGCCGTGGCGGGAGCTGGCGGAGGAGAGACTGCGGCTGGAGGCGGTGTATCTGGGGCAGCAGGGGACGGGGGCTGGGTCGCTGCGGCTGGCCGCGCGCACGGTGGGCCTGGCCGGCGAGCTCGGTGTGCGCGCGGTGCTGACGAACGCAGTCCGGTACGCCGACCCCGCGCAGCACCGGCTGGCCGATGTGCTCGATGCGGCGCGGCTGCTGCGGCCCGTCGACCGCCGGCACCTGGACGGTGGCGAGCGGTGGCTGAAGGACCCGGCTGCCATGGTCGCGGCCGCCGAGCGTGTCGCGGAGGCCGCCGGTGCCGGCCGGTCAGGGGCGGCCCGGCTGTTGTCCGAAACGGAGACCACGGGTCAGTCCTGTGCCCTGACTCCGGTTGACCTGGGTCTGGGCAGACCGCACCTCCCCGAACCCTCCGTCGTCGGTGCTGGCAGCGAGCGGGATTCGGCGATGCGGCTGCTGCGGCAGCGCTGTGAGGCCGGGATGGTCGCCCGAGGCCTCGACAGGGACGAGTCCGCGGTGCGGCAGCTCGACTACGAGCTGGAGGTCATCGGCCGTCTGGGCTTCGAGGGGTACTTCCTGGCCGTCGCGCAGGTGGTGGCCGACACCCGGGCCCTGGGAATCCGGGTGGCCGCGCGCGGCTCCGGGGCCGGTTCGATGGTCAACCACGCGCTCTTCGTCGCCACAGCCAATCCGCTTCAGTACCGGCTTCTGTTCGAACGGTTCCTCAGCGAGCGCCGGACGTCGCTCCCCGACATCGACCTGGACGTGGAGTCCGCGCGGCGCCTGGAGGTGTATGACGCGATCATCGAACGCTTCGGGCCGGAGCGGACCGCGGTCACCGGCATGCCCGAGACCTACCGGGCCCGGCACGCCCTGCGCGGCACCGGACTCGCCCTCGGCCTGCCACCCCAGGTGGTGAACGAGATCGCCAAGAGCTTTCCGCACATCCGGGCCCGCGACATCCGCTCCGCCCTGGCCGAACTACCCGAACTCCGGCAACTCGCCAGCCAAGCAGAGAAGTTCGGCCCGCTGTGGGAACTCGCCGAGGGCCTGGACGCGCTGCCCCGCGGCTACACGATGCACCCGTGCGGGGTGATCCTGTCGAACAGATCGCTCCTGGACCGGCTCCCAGTACAGCCGACGCCAGCCGGCTACCTGATGGTGCAGGCCGACAAGGATGACATCGAACTGGAGGGCTTCGGACTCCTGAAACTGGATGTCCTGGGCGTGCGGATGCAGAGCGCGATGGCCCATGCGGTCACGGAGATCCACCGCACCACCGGCCAGCAACTCGATCTCGACAACCCCGACCACGTCGACCTCAACGACCGCCTGGCGTTCGAACTCATCCAGGCCTCCGACACCGTGGGCATGTTCCAGCTGGAGTCCCCCGGTCAACAAGACCTGGTGGGAAGACTGCAGCCACGCCATATGGATGACGTGATCGCGGACATCTCCCTGTTCCGGCCCGGGCCCGTGTCCGGGGGCATGCCCGCCCTGTTTATCGCGGCCCGCCATGGCGCCGAGCCCCACTACCCGCACCCGGACCTGAAGCCGATCCTCTCCGACACCTACGGCGTGGTGATCTGGCACGAGCAGATCATCGCGATCCTGTCGAAGATGACCGGTTGCGACCGGGCCGCCGGCGACGTGGCCCGCCGCGCCCTCGCCGACCCCGAACGGCTGCCGAAGGTCGAAGCCTGGTTCCGCCAGACCGCGGGCGAGCGCGGCTACAGCACCACGGTGCTGGACGAGGTGTGGGAGACCGTCTCCCAGTTCGGGGCGTACGGCTTCTGCCGCGCCCACGCGGTCGCCTTCGCCGTTCCCGCACTCCAGAGCGCCTTCCTCAAGGCCCGGTATCCGGCGTTCTTGTATGCGGGGCTGCTGGAGCACGATCCCGGGATGTGGTCGCGGCGCGTCATCGTCTCCGACGCGCGCCGCCACGGTGTGCCGATCCTGTCCGTCGACGTCAACCACTCCCGCGCCCAGCACCGCGCCGAACAGACCGAGCAGGGCTGGGGAGTCCGGCTCGCCTTCAGCACCGTGAAGGGCATCAGCGAAGGGGAAGTCGGCCGGCTCGTCGGCGGGCAGCCGTATGCCGGTCTGCAGGACCTGTGGCAGCGCGGCCGGCCGGCCCTTCCCACCGTGCAGCACCTGATCCGTGTCGGCGCGCTCGACGCGCTCGCGGGCGGTCTCACTCGGCGGGATCTGCTGTTGCAGGCGGTCGAGCTGCACCGGCAGTCCCGGGCCCGGGCCGCCACCGACGGCCAACTGCCCTTCGGCGGTGAGCTGGTGTCTGCCGAGCCGAGCGGTCTGCCGGAGATGACCAGCCGCGACCGGCTCGACGCGGAGCTGGAGACGCTGCAGATCGACGTCACCCACCACCTGATGGATCACCATCACCGGCTGCTGAACGAGGTCGGTGCGACCGACGCCCGTCATCTGCGGACGATGGCTCCGGGTCAGAAGGTGCTGGTCGCCGGGGTGCGAGCCTCCACGCAGACCCCGCCGATCCCGTCCGGGAAGCGGGTCATCTTCGTGACACTCGAGGACGGCGCGGGCCTGATCGACCTGGCGTTCTTCGAGGACTCCCATGAACAGGTCGCGCACACCGTCTTCCACTCCGGGCTGCTGCTCGTGCGCGGCACAGTGGAGGCCCGCGGCCCGCGGCGCACCGTGGTCGGCGAGATGGCCTGGAATCTCGAAGAGGTCGCCGCGGCCCGCCGCGACCACGGCCCCCAGGCCGCCCTCGACCTCCTCGGCCGCACCACCCCCTCCCCCACCCCGGCCGGGAAGGCTGCGCCGCAGCGCACCCTTCAGGACGGCACCGCGGGAGCCCGCCTGCACCCGTATGCGGACCAGCCCGCCGGGACCCGCTCAGCCGACCTGCGCCGCCTCGGGCACCGCAGCCCTGGAAGCGCAGGGTGATCGCCATGAGCGGCCATGGTCACCGCACCGTCCTGCAGCTGCGGTTCGTGCTCCCGACGGACGGCGACGCGGAGCTTCGTGACGGTGTGCGCGCGTTGCTGGAGGCCATCACGCCGCGCGTGCAGATCATCGAGCCGGACACCGCGGTCCTCGACCTCACCGGCGCACTCGCCTACTGGAAGCGCGAGGCACGTGGCCTGACCGAACTCATCCAGCTCCGTGCCCTCGCCCTGCTGGGCCTGCACAGCGCCGCGGGCGTCGGCCCTAACCGGATGCTCGCCACGATGGCCTGCAACCTCACCCCGCCCGGCCGCCGCACCATCATCGACCACTCCCCCGATGCCGTCGCCGCGTTCCTGCGGCCGCGCCCGGTACGGGAACTGCCGGGCGTGGGCAGCAAGATGGCCGCGACGCTGACCTCGTACGGCCTGCACAGAGTCGGGAACGTCGCTGACCTGCCGCCGGCGACGCTGCAGCGCCTGCTCGGGGCCCGCGCCGGCCGCACCCTCCACGAACACGCCCTCGGCCGCGACGCCACCACCGTCGACCCCTCCCCCACACCGGCGAGCATCAGCACCGAGCACCGCTTCCCCCGCGACGAACTCGACCCGGCCGCCCACCGGCGCGCCCTGCTCACCCTCGCCGACGACCTCGGCACACAGCTCCGCACGTCCGGACAGATCGCGGCAGGACTGACCTGCACGATCCGCTACGCCGACCACACCAGTACCCGCCGTAGCCGCACTCTGTCCGAGGCCACCCAGCACACCGTGCTCCTGGCCCGCGCGGCATACGCGCTCTATGAATCCCTCGGCCTCCAGCGGGCCCGGGTCCGCAGTATCGCGGTCCGCGCAGATGCTCTGCGTCCAGCTGAGGGAGCGACCCGGCAGCTCACGCTCGACAGCGGTGACGAGAAGCCGCTGGCGATCGAAGCCGTCGCCGACCGGGCCCGCACCCGCTACGGAAGCCCCGTCATCTACCCCGCCGCTCTTGCCACCGGCAGACACGACCGGCAGCAGACGCTGGCACCGACCGGACGGGGTCAGACGGTCACGCGAGCGGAAGCTGTCCCAGCGGCCGTCCCGCGTCGGCCTGCGCCCGGAGATGGGCAGCGATCTCGGAGTCGCTGGTGAAGACGGGCCCCTTCCACGGTGGCGGCACGGGCACCGGTGCAAGGCACACCTCGGTCCCGTAGGTGCGGGCGATATCGAAGAGCGTCTGCAGGGTGCTGAGTCCGGCCAGGTTGAGGGCGCCTATGTGAGCGGACCATGTCTGTGTGGCCTCGTTGTATTGGGCGATCGGGCGAAGCTGGTTCAGTTGCTCGTTCCACTGGGTCTTCGCTGCGGGCGCGGACGTGATGGTGATCTGCAGGATCCAGCTCGCGCCTTCAGCAAGGTGGTGGGATGCGGTCATGCTCTGACGGTAGGGGGCACGACTGACAACGTCCCAGGCTTCTACAGGTCAGCAACCTGGAAGCAGCCACCGATTGCTTTGCGCTGGTCGACCCGGGTGGGATGCACGCGGTGTGGGCGGTCCCGCGCGGCGTGCGAACGGAGCGCGGGACCGCAATGCCCTGCCGTCCTGTCAGCGAGCCGGGCTCATACGACAATACGGACGTTGATGACGTGGGAGACGGCACCGCGCCGGAACGGGACCGTCAGCTAGGACCGTCTGTAACAGAAAGACCAAGTAAGGCATCGGGCTGGGAGGCCGACGTGGCTAGAGCATGCGCAGGACGCCGACGACCTTGCCGAGGATCTGTGCGTCGTCGCCGGGGATCGGCTCGTAGGTGGGGTTGCGGGGCATCAGCCACACACGGCCGTCTTCGCGGCGCAGGACTTTGATGGTGGCCTCGTCTTCCAGGAGCGCGGCGACGATGTCTCCGTGGTCGGCGCTGTCCTGGCGGCGGACGGTGACGATGTCGCCGTCGCAGATCGCCGCGTCAATCATGGAGTCGCCGGAGACCGTCAGAGCGAACAGGTCACCGTCACCCACAATCTGGCGCGGCAGCGAGTAGACGTCCTCGACCAGCTCTTCCGCGAGCAGGGGCGCGCCAGCAGCGATCCGTCCGACGAGCGGCACATCGACCGGGTCCGCGCTCCGGGCATCGAATTCGGGAGCCCAGGAGGTGCGTATGCGGTAGGCACGGGGACGCTGCGGGTCGCGGTAGAGAATGCCCTTGCGTTCAAGGGCCATCAGCTGGTGGGTGACGGACGAGGTGCTGGCGAGGTGCACCGCCGCGCCGATCTCCCGCATGGTGGGCGGATAGCCCTGCCGACGGACCGACTCGGTGATGAAGTTGACGATGGCTGCCTGGCGGCTGGTCAGCTCACCGCCGTCGTTCCGAGTGCCCGGGGGACGGCCCCGTCGTGCGGGCGCGGTGTTCTCCATCCCGGGCACCTCCGTCAGACAAGATCTTTACCGAATTTGACCTTATCCCGCCATGTGGCGCATAGGGAACAGTGCGTGCTGCGCTTGCCTGTCCGCGCGTGGGCCGCGTGGGATTCAGGACGGGAGGGCGCCGGGGTAGGGGTGTCCTTCCAGGTAGGCCTGCATGTTGGCGACGATGCCGGTGATCCTGCGTGGCCCCCAGGAGGCAACATCAGCGTTGGCGGCCGCGGCGGTGACGAAGTTGAGGATGAAGGCGTCGCGCAGGAGGAGGTAGGGCTCCAGCAGGCGGGTCCAGTCGTCCGGTAGGGGGCGGATCTGGGTGTAGCCGGCGAGGTATGCGCGGGCGAACTCCTCGTAGGCGCCCGGGACTTTCTGCGCGATACGGTGGATCGAGGACAGCACCGTGGCGATGTCGATGAGGTAGTGGCCGGTGCCGCAGTCGTCGAAGTCGATGAGGCCGACGCCGCTGCCGGGCAGGGCGATCATGTTTTCGCGGTGCAGGTCGCCGTGGACGCGTCCACGGTCGCGGGGCGTTCCTTGCTGCAGGGCGGGAGTGATCAGCTCGATGATCTTGCGCAGTGTGGCTGTGCCGTCGGCACCCAGTTGCTCGGGTCCGCCTGGGCCGCTGAGGGCGTGGCCGTGGTGGAGGATCGTTGTCTCGTTCCAGTTCGGCCGGTCGAAGTCGGGCATCTCCACGGTGACGGCGTGCTGGTGGAGGTGCGCCGTGGCGATGCCCATCTCGTGTGCAATGCCGCGCTGGTTGTAGGGGGGTTCGGCCGTGCCGGGCAGCCAGTGCAGCAGGGCGAGAGTGGCCGGTTCGTCGTGGCCCGGGACGTCCATCAGGACCACGTAGCTGCCGGCCGTCGTGGTGACAGGCTCGGGCACGGCGACGGTGTGGCTGGCGGCCAGGCTCTCCAGCCATCGCATCTCGCTGCGCTGCTGGGGTTCGGGGCGCCCGTCGCGGACGGACAGGCGCGCGACGAAGGAGCTGGCCTCTCCTACCGGGGTGATCCTCCAGACGGCGTTGTCCTCGTACTGCTGGAGTTCCACGCGCGCGGCCGCGCCGTCCAGCCCGTAGTGGTCGCTCAGCGTGGTGCGCATCAGTGCTTCGAGCACGGTGAGCTGCTCGGCGTGGGAGAGGTCGTGGGAGAAGTTCTGCACGGGGGGCACGGGCTTCCTCCGGTGGTCGGGGCGGGCGGGGGTGCCGGTGAGGGGCTGGCGCCGGCGGGGGTGCGGGTTTCGGCGGGCGCGGGCGCCCGAGGAGCGCAAGGGGCCGGCGCCGGTGCTGCGCTCGTGGTGTGCGCTGTCTGCCGGTGGTCCGGGGCCGCGGCGGCTGCGGTGTCCGTGATGACGCTATCAGGAGGATGCGGTCATTCCGGTCCGCTCCGCTCGCGCTTCAGCCTTGAGTGCCCGGCGGAACGGGGCCGCTCTCGGGCCGGCGAACTGCGCGCAGTACAGGCGCCTTTGGAGCCCTCGGGTGGGTGCGGCATCAGGTGGGGCGAGCGGGGCGGGCCGGGATCCTGTCGCGAGGAGCGGCTTCAGTGCTGTGGCTGTGTCGTGGTGTTGAGGGGCGTCCGCTGCGGGTGCGCGCTGGCCGGGGCGCTGGGGGCGACGATCCCGAGGAAGGCGTGGGCGTAGCGCTCCCATTCGCTGTGCAGAGCCGTGGTGTCGGGTTCGTGGGGGCGTGGGGTGTCGAACAGGTCCAGGACGTGGCGGGCGAAGGCGGAGGTGTCGTCGACGGGGACGAAACTGGCGGGGGAGGTCGCGGCGCCGTCGCGGTGGCCGGGGATGTCGGTGAGGACGAGGGGCAGGCCGTGCTGGCGGGCTTCCAGGATGGAGATGGGTACTCCTTCGAAGCGGCTCATGGAAACGAAGCCGCGGGCGCCGGCCAGCACGCTGTCCACGAGGTCGGTGTGCCAGACGGCGCCGAGCCAGATGACGCGGTCGGTGATGTGGAGGCGGTCGGCGAGCTGGCGCAGCGGGATGGTCTGGTCGCCGTCGCCGATGATGACGAGGCGGACCTGCTGGTCGCTCTGGTGGACGACGCGGGCGAAGGCGTGCAGGAGCGCGTCATGGCCCTTGTGGGGATAGAGGCTCTGGACGGCGACGACGTAGGGGTCGGCGGCCCAGGGCCAGGGCGGGGCGGCGGGTGTGGTGCGCGGTTCGGTGGCGTTGGTGAGGGTGGTGACCTTCGAAGGCTGGACGCGGACGTCGTCGAGGAGGAACCGGGTGGATCGGCCGCCGACGGCCACGATGCGGTCCTCGGTGCGGGAGAGGGCGCGGTCCAGCGTGTTCTTGGTGCGGGTGCGCAGGTGGGAGTAGTCGGAGTGGCAGAAGCGGATCACTGTGTGCGCGGTGCGTAGCGCGGGGCGGATGGAGGGGTAGAGGCGGCCGTCGCCGAACTGGAGCAGGACGGTGGTACCGCGCACGAGGCGGGTGAGGAAGCGGTGGCGGGCCGGGCGGCTGCGGGGTGCGGTGAGGAGGCGGGCCTGTGGCGGGAGTTCGGCGATGAGCGCATTGTCGCGGCCGGGGTCCAGGACGCAGACGGTGACCTGGATTCCGGCCGCGAGCAGGGTCCGGACGTGGGAGAGCAGGACGCGTTCGAGGCCGCCGACGGTGAAGTGGCGCAGGATCATCACCACGGGGCGGCCGGAGAGCTGTGCTTCGGTCATGAGGGTCTCCGGGGACTGGGTGAGGGAGCCGGGACCGCAACGGCCCCGGCCCGGCGGGTGGGGTCAGCGGGTGCGGTGCACCTTGTGCTGGGCGGCCTGGGCGAGGGGCCGGATCTCCAGCAGGTCGATGTCGACGTGTGCGGGGCGGGTGGCGCACCACACCACGGTGTCGGCGATGTCGTCGGGGGTGAGCGGGTGGTCGACGCCTTGGTACACGGCGGCGATGGCCTGCGGGTCGTTGTCGAAGCGGGTGCGCATGAATTCGCCGCCGGCGTCGTCGCCGCGCATCATGCCGGGGGCGATTTCGGTGATGCGGAGGGGTTGTCCGTTCAGTTCCAGGCGCAGGGTCTGTACGAGGGCGGTCAGGGCGTACTTGCTGGCGGCGTAGGCGGCGCCGCGTTCGTAGGGGACGCGGCCGACGGTGGAGCCGATGAACTGGACGTGGCCGCGGTTGCGGATCAGGTGGGGCAGCAGGGCCTGGGTGGTCTGGACGGCGCCGACGACGTTGGTTTCGTAGGTGCCGCGCCAGTCGGCGAGGTCGCTGTCGGCGATGGTGGCGGCCCGGGTGGGGATGCCGGCGTTGTTGACGAGGAGCGTCAGCGGCACTGGATGGGAGGCCACGGTGCACTCCAGGGCACTCACCGAGTCGGCGTCGGTGACATCGAGTTGGTGGGTGGTGATGCCGGTGGTCTGGGATGCGGTGGTCGTCAGGCGGCGGGAGGCGGCGATCACGGCGTATCCGGCCTTCTCCAGTGCTGTTGCGGTCGCGCGGCCGATACCGACGCTGGCGCCGGTGACGACTGCGAGGCCGCGCGGACAGGCGGCTGTGGACGACGGTGCGGGCATGGGTGTGTCCCTTCCGGGTGGTGGCTGGTGAACGGGGGCCGTGGGTCAGGGGTGCAGGAGCCAGGCGTGGGCCGGATCGGTGTGCAGGGCCAGGTGGGTGTCGGTGTCGCCGTGTGCGGCCCACAGGTAGTAGAGGTCGTGGCCTGCGGCGGCTGCGATGGTGTGGTAGCCGTGGGGGACGGCGGCCAGCGAGGTGTCGGTGATGACCGTGGGGTGGGCGTCGGTGACGTGTTCGTCGTAGGTCAGCAGGACTCCGAAGCCGGTGGCGGGCCGCACGCGGAAGGCGAAGGCTTCCTCGAGGGCACTCTCGTCGGGCGGGTTGCTGTGCTGGTGGCGGTGCGGGGGGTAGGTGGACCAGCGGCCGTCCAGGGCGAGGGTCTCGCCGAGCAGCAGGCCCGCTGTGCGCGGGGGCGTGAGCAGGGTGGTGACGTGGCGTTCGAACGATCCGCGGCCGCGTACCTCTGCCCGGGGCGCGGTGATCACGGTGGCGGTGGTGGTGTCGGGCCGGGTGCCGGCGAGGGGTGCGTGGACCGCGACGGTGTCGGCGCCGCCGTTCCCGGCGGTGGCGTCGGCGGCGGTGCCGGGCGGCAGGTACCAGGCGGTCGCGGCCGCGGTGAACGGGTCAGTGCGCTCGGCTGTGTGGCGGCCGCCGGGCAGGGTGAGCGTGATCTGGCCGGAGAGCAGGATCAGCGCGGTTTCCTGCTCCGGGCGGGAGTGCAGGGTGAGCTGGGCGCCGGGGGCGAGCCGGTGGCGGGTCACGTCAAGGCCGTTGGGCGTGCGGACGGTGGCGGGATTCATCGTGTACCTCCAGCAATCGGGGGTTGGGGTACGGGCACGGTCTGGCCCTGGCGGCTGGATGCGTACATGGCGGTGCCGGTGGCAACGGCCAGCGCGGCCGCGGTGGGGGTCGCGAACTGGGTCGAAGCGTGGGGCGGGTGGCGCAGGATGCGGGTGAGCTCGGTGAGCATCCGGTGGTCTGCGCCTGCGTGGCTTCCCGCTTCCCGGGCGATGTGACGGCGAGTGTTGGCGTCTTCGCTGCCGGTGGTGGTGCGCACGTGCACGGTGTGCGGGCCGGACCTGGCGTCGTAGCGAATGGTGCAGGTTCCGGCTGTTCCGCGCAGCGTGCACGTGTAGCCCTCGGTGGGCGCGTCGGCTATCAGCGTGTAGCGGGCGACGGTGCCGCAGGTGTAGTCGATGGTGGCGCGCAGGGTGTCGTGGATGTCGGCGTCGGCAGGGATGCCCTCGGTGCCGGGCCGGTAGTGACGGTGCTGGAGCTGTGCGGTGACGGCGACCGGCCGGGTGTCGAGCCACCAGGCGAGCAGGTCCAGGTGGTGGGAGGCCTTGGTGACTTCGAGTCCGCCGGAGGCGGCCCGGGTGCGGTGCCAGCGGGTGAGGTAGCTGCGGGCGTGCGACGGGCTGAGGGTGTAGTGGAAGTCGGCGCTGGTCACCGTGCCGATGCGGCCGTCGGCCAGCAGGGCGCGGATGTGGGTGTGGAGGTTGGTGAAGCGCAAGTTGTGGCCGACCAGGAGCCGTGCCGGGGAGAGCGCGTCGGCGTGGACAAGGGCGAAGGCGTCGGCGGTGGTGGTAGCCAGCGGTTTTTCCACCAGGGTGGTCACGCCCGCGGCGAGGGCCTGCAGGACGTAGTCGTGGTGGGTGGCGTCGGGGGTGGCGACGACTACCAGGTCGGGCTGGTCGCGGTTGAGGATGCGGTCCAGGTCCTGCGGCCGGGCTGCGGCGGCGCCGGGCAGGACCGCGGCCGCCGTCCGGGCGGCGTGTATGTCGGTGTCCACCACGGCCAGCGCCGTCATCTGCTGCTGGTAGGGCGGGGCGCCGGACAGCCAGGGCGCGTACAGCTTGTGGGTGCGCCGGCCGGCTCCGAGCAGCACCACGCGCGGGGCCCGGGTCACCGGGCGGTCCTTGGGCTGCCTGTTTGGGGGTGGCCGCCGAGGATGACTGCCCGCACGTGCAGATCGGGGTCGATCAGGACGGCGTCGCCGTCCGCGCCGGGCAGCAGGCTGCCCTTGCGCGGGTAGAGGCCTGCAGCGCGGGCGGGGGTCGCGGTCGCCATGGTCAGCACGTCGGCGAGGGGGGCTGCGGTCATGTCCCGCATTCGGGACATGCCGGTGGCCAGCGGGGTGATGCTCCCGCACAGGCTGGTGTGGTCGGCGGTGGCGGCGTATCCGTCGTGGACGCGGCCGAGGCTCGCACCGGTGTGGAAGGTGCGCCCGTTGTCGAGGCCGAAGCCGGCGGTCGCGTCGGAGACCAGGCACAGCCGGTCCGGTCCCAGGCAGCGCAGGGCGACGGTCAACAGGGCGGCCGGCAAGTGGTGTCCGTCCGCGATGACTTCGGCGGTCAGTGTCTGGGAGGCGAGGGACTCTTCCAGCAGTCCGGGAACGCGGTGCAGGGCCGGGCGGGTCAGCGTGGACTGTCCGCTCCACAGGTGCGCGAGGTGGCTCAGGCCCAGGCTGCGGGCGCGGGCGAGATCGTGGCCGGTGGCCGCGCTGTGCCCGGCGGACACGGTGACCCGACGCTGGGTGAGGTAGGTGATCAGGGCGTCGGCGCCGGGGAGTTCGGGGGCGAGGGTCACCATGCGCAGGGCCTCGGGCAGCGGCGTGAGCTCGGCCAGAACCTGCTGCGGGCTGCGCAGGTGGATGGTGTCGTGCGCGCCGCGCTGTTCGGGGGCCAGGCACGGTCCTTCGAGATGGACTCCGGCCAGGGTCGGGGCGAGCGGCATCAGGGCGGCCGCGGTGGCCAGGGCGGCGGCCGTCTGGTCGGGGGTGGTGCTGGCGAGGGTGGCCAGGACGGTGGTGGTGCCGGCGGACAGATGCGTGTCCAGGACCGTGTGCCAGGCCCCCGGGTCGGGGTCGGTGAGGTCGTGGCCGGCCGCGCCGTGCACGTGGATGTCCACCAGGCCGGGGGCGACGAGCAGCCCGCCGGCGTCGACCGCCACCGGATCGTGGGGGCAGGCGCGGCTGACCTTGCCCCGGCAGATCAGCAGGTCGCCGGGTTCCTGGTGGCCGGGAGCGGTGTGGACGGCTCTGGCGGAGTGCACGACCACGCACCCGCCGCCGCTCGGGCGGCCACTCATCGTGCCGGGCCGGTCTGCGCGGACGGGCTGGTGGTGCAGGCGCACGCGGTGCCGTCGGGGCTGCCGGGCAGGTGCCGGTCGTAGGAACCGCCGTCCCACAGCAGGCGGGTGCCGTCCGGGGACAGCGGGGAGGCCAGGGCCTGCGCCACCGCCGTGTGCAGGCCGCCGCCGAGCGCTTCCAGGAGATCCACCTTGCGTACCAGGCCCAGGTCGTGCAGGCGCCGGGCGTGTACGAGTTGTTCGCTCTCGCGGATCTGGCGGGGGATGACGAGGGCGTTGGCGCGGGTGGCCAGGACCTCCCCCAGCATGTTGGAGCCGGCCGCGCCGATGAACAGATCGCAGGCCCGCATCCAGGGCATCAGATCCGGCTCGTAGGCGCGGATGTCCACGCCGGCGTCGTCCTGCCACAGTTCCCGCAACGCCCGCTGGTCGGGCGGCTCCAGGTAGGGGCCGGTGACCAGCAGTGCGCGGTCGAAGGCGTGGCGGCGCCTTTGCAGCGCGGCGGACAGGGCACGCCACAGGTCGCCTGCGCCCTGGCCGCCGCCCATGGCGGCGACGATCAGGCGTTCGTCGCCGACCCCGGTCTGGGCGCGGGCCTGGTCGCGGGGGATCGTGCAGGGCTCGGCCAGGTAGCCGGTGTAGTGCAGGCGGCGGGCGGCCTCGCCGGGGATCTTGTAGTAGTCCGCGAGGTCGAACACCTCGGGGTGGGTGTGGACGTTGAACTGGCAGTAGTGGTCGAGGACCCACGGGCCGCGGCCGTTCGTGCCGAAGTACTTGCGGGTCGTCTTCTCCCTGTCGAGGAGCACACCGCGCAGGCTGAGGACCGCGTGCTTCGGGTACCGGGCCTCCAGGGAGGGCACCAGTTCGTCGTCGGTGCCGCGGGGGATGTGGTCGCTCATCAGCACGTCGGGTCGGTAGTGGCTCAGGAACGAGGTGATGAGGTCGGCGCGGGCCTGGTGCAGCGTGGCGGTGTCCATGGCCAGGCGCGGGCGCAGGTTCCAGCCGTCGGGGTCGTCGAAGTTCGCGAACGAGGGGATCTTGACGAGGTCGACCTCTGGGGGCAGGAGGTCCAGGCCACGGTAGGCGCCGGTGATCCCGGCGATCGAGGGGGGATTCGCGGAGCGCAGCAGGTAGCGGGCGACCTTCGCGGTGCGGGAGGTGTGGCCCAGGGACCGGCCGTTGTGCCAGTACAGGGCGATCGTGCGGGCGCCGGGGTTCGTCATCGGCGGGGCTCCTTGGGTGTGCCGTCCAGCAGGGCGCGGGCGGCGCGCTGCGCGGCCGCCGGGCCGGCAGTGCTGTCCAGGGCGGTGCGGAAGGCGTCGATGCTCCAGGCGGGATCGACCTGGATGCGGGAGAGGGCGTAGGGGTGGCGCAGGTCGGGGTGGTGATGCTCGTCGGTGGCCAGGGCCAGCGGGTACAGGCCGGCGACCACCCGCTGCACGCGCGGGTCGTAGGCGCCGTAGGGGTAGGCGAAGGTGCGCGGCGCGCATCCCAGCAGTTCGGTGAGGGCTTCGTGGTCGCCGGCTGTCTGCCAGGCCAGCTCATGGGGGGTGCAGCCGGTCAGCCGCCGGTGGGTGTAGCTGTGCGCGGCCACCGTCCGGCCGGAAGCCGTCCACGCCTGCACCTGGCTGAGGTCCACGGTCTCCTGAACGGGGTGCGGTACGTGGCGGGGCCGGTCGACGGTGAGGTAGCCGCCGCACACCGCCATCACGGCGGGGAGCCCCAAGTGCTCGAGGACCGGGAGTGCGGTGGTGACGGTGTTGGCGTAGCCGTCGTCGAAGGTGAGCAGGACGGCGTGGTCCGGCAGGGGCGAGCCGCGGCCGTGTGCCGTGTGGAGGTCGTCTTCGGTGATGACCGTGTACGGGCCGCGGCTGAGGAGTTCCATCTGTGCCCGGAAGTGACCCGGGGGCACGGCCATCGGGCCGGGCAGGTCCTGCACCAGGTGATACATGAGGATCTTCACGGGCGCTCCCCGAGGCCTGCGCGCGGGCGGCGCCCAGCGGCAGGCTGGGCCTGGTGCCAGGCGACGGCGCGGTGAAGGCCTTCGCGCAGCGCCACCGCGCGCACGTGCGGGAACAGTTCGCGCAGCCGGGCGGGGTCGGCTTGCGAGTGGGCCACGTCCCCGGGCCGGACGGGGGCGTGGGCGATCCGCAGGGGGGCGCCGAGGACCTCGCCCAGGAGGCGGGCCAGTTCCCGCAGCGAGGTGCGGGTGCCCAGCGCCAGGTTGACCGGCCACGGTGACACCACCCGGCCGGTGACCGCCGCCGTGATCACTTCGCACACCGTGTCCACACAGGTCAGATCCCGGGTCTGGGTGCCGTCGCCGTGCACGGTGACCGGCCGGCCTTGCAGCGCGGCGTCGATCCACACCGGGACGACTGCCGCGTACGGGTGCCCGGCCCGCTGTCGGGGCCCGTAGACGTTGAAGAACCGCAGCGGGAGCACCTCCAGCCCGTAGCAGGCGTGGTACGCGCCGAGGTACGCCTCCGTGGCCAGCTTGGACACCGCGTAGGGGCTCAGCGGCATTGCCCTGCTCGACTCGGATTTCGGCAGGGCGGGCTGGGCTCCGTAGACGGATGATGAGGACGCGGCCACCACGAGCGGACCGCCGGCGCGGCGCGCGGCCTCCAGTACCTGCAGAGTGCCGGTCGCATTCGCGTGGTGGGTGCTCAGCGGGTCGGCCACCGACCGCGGTACGGACGGCAGGGCGGCCAGGTGCACCACCGCGTCGGCTCCGGAGAGAGCCGAGGTGAGGAGCGCCTCGTCCAGGATGCTGCCCTGCCGGAAGTCGACCTCCGGCAGGTCGCTTCCCAGCAGGCCGGCGCTGCCGGTCGACAGGTCGTCGACGACGGTGACGGCGCCGACCTCGGGCTGCCGCAGCAGCCAGGACACCAGGTTCGATCCGATGAAACCGGCCCCGCCGGTGACGGTGACCCGCAGCCCGCCGCTCACAGCTGCTCCACCACGGCCGCGGTGTCCCCTCCGGCCAGCCGCCCGCGGCAGTCCAGCACGAACGCCGAACAGGCCGCTACCTGGGCGTAGTCGAACTCCTCGTGGTCGGTCAGCACCACCACCGCGTCCGCGGCGGCCAGCTCCTCACCGCTCGCGGACACCAGCTGCACGCCGTCGACGGCCGCCGGCTCGACGAACGGGTCCGCCGCCCGTACGCGGGCGCCGCCGGCCGCCAGCAGCCGGGCGACCTCCAGGGCCGGGGACTCGCGCAGATCGCCGCTGCCCGGCTTGTACGACAGGCCCAGCAACAGAATCTGCGCTCCCTGCAGGGTTGTGCCGCGGGAGGCGAGATGGCCTCTGACCCGGTCCACGACGTGCGCGGGACGGGCGGTGTTGATCTGCTCGGCGAGGTCGATCAGCCGGCAGCCCGCGCCACCGCGGGCGCGCGCCGCCCACCACGACAGATACACCGGGTCGATCGGCAGGCAGTGCCCGCCGATGCCCGGTCCCGGGGTGAAGGCCATGAATCCGAACGGCTTGGTCCCGGCGGCGGACACCGCCTCGCGTATGTCGAGTCCGGTGTCGTGGGCCACCTGCGCCAGCTCGTTGATCAGCGCGATGTTCACCGCCCGGAAGGTGTTCTCCAGCAGCTTCGCAAGTTCCGCCTCCTCGCACCGGCTCACCGGGACCACCTGGTCGACCAGGCGGCTGTAGAAGTCGGCGGTACGGTCCCGTGATTGCGCGTCGATCCCGGAAACGAGCTTCGGGGTCGTCTCCAGCGTCCAGTTCCGGTTGCCCGGGTCGATCCGTTCGGGGCTGAACCCCAGCGCGAAATCGCGGCCCATCAGCAGCCCGGACTCTTCCTCCAGGACCGGGCCCAGTACGGTCCTGGTCGTGCCCGGGTAGCTGGTGGATTCGAGGACCACTAGCGCGCCTTCCCGCAGGTGACGGCCCACCATCCGGCCCGCCGCGACCACATGCGACAGGTCAGGCTGACTCCCGCGCAGCGGTGTCGGAACCGCGATCACCGCCACGTCGAACCCGGCCGCAGCCTGCGGATCAGCAGCAGGCCGGTAAGAGCCCAGGCCGAGCATCATCTCCAGCTGTTCCGTGGTGACGTCCTCGACCGGGGACCGTCCGCTCGCCAGGTCCTCCACGCGGCGCGCGTCGCTGTCCAGGCCGACAACCTGGTGCCCGACCTGCGCGGCACGCAGCGCCAGCGGGAGGCCCACGTAGCCCTGCCCGACCACCACGACCCGCAGGGAGGACTGACGGTCAGGGGTGGTGCCGGCCCGCACCATGACATCGGCTGCAACCGGTGTGCGCACGGGCACAGGGGTAGAGACACTCGCCATCAACGGCTCCTCACGATCAAAAACGCGTGGCATTGGGGCATGCCGGCTCGTGCCGGGGCGCCTGCTGTCGGACCAGAGGGGAAGGGGGGCGCGCGGCCGACGCGCCTTACGGCGGCCGCGGGTATCGCACGGGGGGGGTTCACGCGAGTCCCGCACGCGGCAGTGGGACCGTGCCGGGAGGCTCGTGTTCAGGTAACCGGAGCCCGATGCGTGTGGGGAGGCGCACAGAGGGGGCCCACAGATCGCACACGCATCGGGAAACGGTGGGCCCGGACGGGCTCCGTACGACGTTGTTCGCGGCCGCGCTGCGGGTGGTCGTGCGCCGCCTGCGCTGGACCGCCCTCCGCGTGGGACACCGCTCGGACCGGCTGCACGACTCCCGCCTCCCTTCTGTGTCCTCTTGCGTGTGGTGGCCGTGGTGGATGGTGCGGCCACACTCAGAGAATGGGCTCAAACGTTCGACCGCGTCGACGGTGAAGAGGGAGTCCCGCGGGAGTCCCGATCCTGCCAATCCGTCACAAGCCGTACACGCTCGGTGATTTGATGGATGCGTGGAAGAGACGCCCCGTCACCCGCTGGCTGTCGCACGGATGGCACGCAGCCTGACGCAGGATGCGCTCGCGGCGAAGGTCCGGGCCGCGGCCGGCCGCCGGGGGCTGCGCTCGGGCACCGACCGGGCACGGGTGCGTAAGTGGGAACGGGGCGTGGAACCCAGCGAGGAGTCGCAGCTCTACATCGCCGAAGCCCTGGACCTGCCGGCGGGAACCGTTCGCTGCGACGACTGGCCCGGCTGGATCCCGCTCACGACATCCGGCGTGGTTGCTCTGGGCCCCTTCAGCTCTGTGCCCGCCCTGAGAGAGGCCCTGAGAACAGCCATGGAACGTCGCACCTTCCTGACGATCTCCGCCAGCGCTCTGACCGTCCTGGCCGCGCAGTGGGCTGAGAGCGACGCCGGTCCGCTCACCCCCGCCCGCGACGGCAGGCCCATCGGCGACGAGTTCGTCGCCCTCCTGGAAGACACCTCCCGGCATCTGGCCGCGCTGCCTACCGAGCAGCGCCAGCACACCGCGGCGCTGCTGGACGCGCACCTGTCCACGGTGACCGATCTCCTCGAACACGGCCGCTACACGCCCGCCGTCGGCCTGCGCCTGCACACCCTGGCCGCTTCCCTCGCCCAGACGGTCGCCTGGCACCGCTTCGACCTGGGCCACCACACCACAGCCAGCCAGTACTGGGTCGCCGGCCTGCACAGCGCCCACGCCGCCGCGGACCCCGACATGGGCGCCGGCGTCCTGGGCGACCTCGCCTACCAGGCGGCCTGGCGCCACGACCACCCCACCGCGGCCGCCATCCTCACCCGCGCGCTGACCCGCGCCCGGCACCCGGCCGCCCGCTCCCTGCTGCAACTGCGCCTGGCCCGGACCCTCGCCGCGCAGGGCGAACAGCGCCCCGCCCTGCGGGCCATCGCCGCAGCCGAGCACCACCTCAGCGACGCCCGGACCGACCGGCCCGCCTGGTGCGCGTGGATGTCGGAGGCCGACCTCGCCGTGGACACCGGACAAGCCCTCCTCGACCTCGGCGACACCACCCGCGCCCACCAGCTCATCACCGAAGGCGAACACCTCCTGCCCGCCGCCCGCGACAAGACCCGCGGCGTCTTCCTCGCCTACCGCGCCTCCAGCTACCTCACCGCCAAGGAACCCGCGGCCGCCGCTGCCGCCGCCACCGAATCGCTCCTCCTGGCGCAGCGCATCGGCGCCCCCCGGTGCGTGACTCTCGTCCGAGACCTGCTCCCCCGCTTCCAGCCCTACCGGCAGGAGCAGGGGGTGCCGGAGCTCCTGGAGCTCGCCGCCGCGTGACGCGCAAACAAAGCCGAGCCTCGCCGGGTGAAGTCCACCGACCAGGCCAGGCTGATGCGACGCAGGCGCACGGAGGGGGCCCAAAAATCACAGTCCGTGTCTGGGGTGTTCCGCGGGCCCTGGCCGCCCTACGCTCGTGCCCATTCCAGGACGACGGGGCGTTTGGCCCCGACCCTTTGGGGGCTCTGTGACAGGCACGCCACGACGCTCGCAGGAACCGAACGAGGAGCTGGAACGCCTCATCAAAGCGTCCGGGGCCAGTCACAAGTCCCTCGCTCACCGGATCAACGAGATCGCCCGGGCAGCCGGTCATGAGACCGCGTACGGCCATACCAGTGTCTCCAATTGGGTGAAGCTTGGGATGATCCCCCGAGCCCCCGTGCTCCGGTTCGTGGCCGCTGCGCTGGGAGAACGTCTCGGGCGGCCCGTCGCAGTCGAGGAAATCGGCATGTTCGAGCGTCAACGCGGCAAAGGCGACCTGGGGTTGGATTTCCCCCGCGCTCCCTCCGACGCCATCAGCGTCGCCGCGACCTTCTGGAGAACCGTGGACCGCCGAAACTTCCTGAGCAACGGCTTCGCCGTCTCCGCTTTCACCACACCCGTCACCCGGTGGCTCACCCAGCCCACCGACGCGGCCACCGCCCACCAGGGCGGGCGTCGTGTCGGCCGCACCGATCTGACCGAGCTGTGGCACGCCGCTGACGAGGCCCGCCGGTGGGACTCCAAGTTCGGCGGGGGCAACTGGAAGACCAGTTCCGTCACCGAATGCCTCCGCCTGCGTGCCGCTCCCCTCCTTTCGGGCACCTACACCGAAGCCGTCGGCAAAGAGCTGTTCTCCGCGACCGCCGAACTCTCACGCGTCGCAGGCTGGGCTGCCTTCGACTCCGGCCGCCACGAAGAAGCGCAGCGCCGCTTCGTGCAGGCGCTACGCCTCGCCCGGGCAGCAGGAGACGTCCAGGCCGGTGCCTACGTGCTGACCACGATGTCCCTCCAGACCATGCTCCGCGGATATCCCCACGAGGCCGCCGACATGGCCGAGGCCGCCTTCGAGCGGGCCAAGCACGCAGCTGCGCCACGGGTCCTTGCCTTCGCCAAACTGGCCGAGGCGCGCGCCTACGGCCGCGCCGGCGACGCGAACGCAGCCGGGGCTGCGCTCTCCCGCTCCGAGGAACTCCTCGGCTCGATCCGGCCCGGCAGCCACGATCCGGAGTGGCTGTCCTACTTCACGCACGCCCGGCTCGCCACCGACGCGACCAAGATCTACCGCGACCTCGGGCAGCCGCAAGCAGCCAGGACCTGGAACAGCCAGGCCGACGCCATGCCGTCCGGCCGTTTCACCCGAGCCGTCGGCATCCGGCTGTCCGTCCTGGCCAGCACCCACCTCCAGGACGGCGACCTCGAACAGAGTCTGCAGGTCGGCTCCCGCGCACTGGAGGTACTGGTCAACGTGTCCTCGACCAGGGCCCACGGCTACCTCCGCAGCCTCGCCACCGAACTGGAGCCGTGGAAGAAGGACAGCACCGCCGTCGCCGAGTTCATCGACAGGACCCACAGGGAACTGGCAGCGGCCTGATCAGAATCCGCCGGGTCCCGGAGCCGGGCGCACGGGCACTGTCTATTCGCGTACATCTCGCCAACAGGGATCGTCGTCCGGCCCACCGACCACGGCGCCATCGAGCACGTCAGCGGACTCTCTCTCCCACCGGGCGCGCAACCTCTCACAGGCCTGCGCTGCTGCCACGTGATCGCGGAGATGCTCCTGCCATGCATCGTCAGTGGCAGACAGCACCCGCCCTCGGCCGGCAGTGCGGCGCTCTGCTCGGGCCGCATAGATTTCACGCGGTGTCGGAGTGTCGACCCACGAATCGGCCGGGAGCGATGCGAAGAAGGCCTCTTCAGGTTCCCGCAGAACGGGCCGGTAGACCGGTGCGCCAGCAGCAGCCTGCACGCGTCGCCGCTCGCGCAGTTCGGCCAGATCGGCACGGAGCCGGGGCCGCGCCAGTTGGACGTAGCGCTGCCAGGCAGGAATGCTGCGGGCACGGTCGCGGAGCATCGCCTCGTACCGGGCACCGTCATCCCCGCGGGGCGCGGTGGAGGGTCCTGCAGGTGCGGGCGGGAGCTCTCCGAGACGCTGGCGTCGACCGGCCTCGTGGTGGACGTAGGCGGCAGGGTCCTGCAGGCGGGCAGGGACTCCCCAGGTGGCCAGTTCGGCAGCCAGCTGCACAGCGGTCCACCCGGCCGCGATGAGCGGGCGCAGGGCGTACGCGATGCGGCGGGAGCAGGCGTTGTAGAGCCACCACACCTCACGTTGAACCTGCTCGGTGAGAGCGATGGCCTGCCGGCATTCCCCCGGCGTGATCGGCGAACGAGACGTGCAGCGGGCATCGGTCTGCTTGCGGGCGCGTCGCATGTTCTTCATTTCCCCCGTGTCTACCTGCAGAGGAGATGGGGCTGAGGTGACCACAACAGAAGGGGTGCAGCGCTTCCGTGGTGTTGTGCGTGCCCGTCGTGCCTGTCGTGCCCGCGACCGGGCGGCTGCGACGGCCCGGTCGCGGCCCTTGTCCGTGTAGCCGATGAGCCGGGCCCG
Organism: Streptomyces sp. NPDC005195; assembly: GCF_040608315.1. NCBI lineage: Bacteria > Bacillati > Actinomycetota > Actinomycetes > Kitasatosporales > Streptomycetaceae > Streptomyces > Streptomyces sp. NPDC005195. The sequence continues at coordinate 68,811 of NZ_JBEXHZ010000025.1, read as the reverse complement.
GTAGCCGGCGCCACGGATGCGGTGGCCGTGGGCGTGGTCCCAGGCGGGTGGGGCGACAGGGGCGTAGATGGTGGCGGTACCCCGGTAGCCGTCGCCGGGACCAAAGACGCCGCCGCGGCGGGTGCGTAGGACGTTGCGTTTCGAGCCGTGCTCGACCCAGGCGATAAGGCCCAGTTCGCGCAGGTAGCGCGCATGGTTGAGGACCGTGCGGCGGCTGAGGCCGAGCTCGCGGACTGTGGCTTCGAGGTTGAAGGCGACGTGGCCATGGCGGCTGCGGTGCATGCGCGCGGCGAACGCGGTCGCCAGGCGCATGGTCGTCGCTCCGGCGTTGGGGTGGTCCTGCACCATGTACCGGGCTGCGGCGAGGAAGGCGTCGGCGCGGCGGAGCTGGCGTGAAGTGGTGGTCCCAATCTCCTGAGAGTCCCGTTCCGTGATCAGCTCGAACCGCCTGACCCTGCGTGATGAAGTCACCGCGGTTGTCTGGGAGTTCGTGCTGGAGTCGTGATTCTGAGAAGCGTGGCGGCCGGTGGTGTGGTCGGGCATCATGGAGTCCGTCTCGGGGTTCGCCTCGGGGCTGTGCGAGGCCGGAAGGTCAGGTCCGGAAGGTCTTGTGGTTCGCGTAGAACCGTTGCTGGTGGAGGGGTGCGACCCTCGTGCTGGCGTTTGGGCGGCAGTCGGACTGGTGGCGACCAGGCCGTACGGCTGTGGGGCGGCTCGGCCTGGTGGCCGTGGACCGCCCCTTTTCCGTTGCCGGGCTATCCCGTGACGAGATGGACGATGAGTGCCGCCGCCCAGGCGGCGGGGATGAGCGCGACGTACGCCTGCGGCCGTAGCAGCACGGGCTTCCCCGGCGCGAGGGACGTCCGCCCGGGCGCCGGCACGGACGTCGGCAGAGCCCTGAACTGCCGGTGGGCGGACCGGTTGTGGAGCAGGGCCGCGGGGGTGTGGAAGAACAGGCTGAGGATGCCCCAACAGCCCTGCCACAGCGTCCTGGTCGTCATGGTGCGCACCAGGGAGATGCCGCACTGCCGACACAGCAGCGTCGTGATGGTGCGGGTCTGTCCCCACAGGACCAGCCCGGTGTGGGACCTTATCTCTGCGCGGGTCGCCGGGTGCGCCTGGCAGACATGGCAACCGGGCTCCGGCGGCGCTGGGACGGCGCCCAGAGAGTGCCAGGGGATCGGCGTGTTCGCGTCCGCGATGCCGCTCCAGGACTGGGTGGTGTACCAGGCCGGTGCCGTGTACTGGGGGACGAAGTCGTCGTCGCTGCCGGCGCTCGGGGTGGTCATGCGGGTGTTCCTCCTCCTGGAACAGGTCCTGCTGCCGAGGTGCTTCAGGCCGCCGCGGAGCGGGCCGGGGTCCGTGCCTCCGGGTGCGCTGCCCCGTACTGGCCTCGGCCCACGTACTGCCGGCTGGTGGTGGGGTCGAGGTGCAGGGTGTGGAATCCGTCTGCGGCCAGGTCGTCGACGAGGTGGCGCAGCAGGGCGTGGCCGGGGGCCAGATGTCGGCGGGCCGGGTCGGTGGCGAGGGGCAGGGTGTAGCAGTGGGGGCCGCGGGTCAGGCACAGCTGTGCTGCGATCACGGTGCTGTCCACGTGCAGAGTGGCGATGCAGGCCACGGCCGCACCAACCTCTTCCAGGACGGCTCGCCAGTCCCCCGCTCCCGCGTCATGTTGCAGCGGGTCGTGGCGACGCCGTAGATCAGCCCACGCCGTGGTCGCTGCCGCGAGGTCCTGGGAGTGCCGAGTCCTGGTGTAGGTGATCGTGTGGCTGGCGGCGAGGCGGGTCCAGGTCCGCCGCCGCCGTGCGTGCTCCCGCTGCACGGAGGGCGTCAGGGAGTCGTAGCGGACCGGCACCAGGATTGCAGTGCGCGCCGGTGCAGTGCGGGTCCAGGAGATGTCCGCGCCGACGAGATGCAGCGCGCGGCCGAGGGGACTGTCGGCGTCGACCGCCTTCAGGGCGACGTCGGTGTCCTCTTGTTCAGCGGCCAGCAGTAGGTGGAAGGCGAAAGCTCGGGCGACCGCCTGGTCGTTGGCGTGCGGGCCGATGGGGCGCAGGCACGGTGCGTGCGGCCCGGACAGCGCTGAGATCCGCAGACGCGTCCTGTCTTCATGTCTGGCCAGCGGCAGAGCAGCGACGATCCGCCCGGTCGGACTCACTGCCGCCAGCACCAACGGGGTCGCCGTGCGGGGGAGTTGTCGGGCCCAGGCTGTGAGCCAGTTCGCGGACTGGAAGGGAGTTTGCCAGCGGTCGTCGGCATAGAGGTCCCGCCACTTCCCCGTGAGGAGGTCCATGGCTTCCGGTCCCCGGAACTCTCGTACGGACAGGAGCGTCATGCGGTGGCCTCTCGGGTGGTCTGGTCGGTTCGGGGGCGGAGGGCGGCGGCGAAGTCGCGGCCGGCGGCGGCCGCGGCGGCGGTCTGTGCGCGCGGGTTGGCCTCCATGCGGCGGATGACGGCGGAGCCGACGACCACGACGTCGGCCCAGATGGCTGCGGTGCGGGCCTGCGCGGGGGTGGAGATCCCGATCCCGGTGGCCACCGGCAGGCTGGTGAGATTGCGTATGCGGGTGATCAAGCCGGGCAGGCGGGGGCTGACGGGCTGAGGGTTGCCGGTCGCTCCGTCGGTGGCGGCCGCGTAGAGCATGCCGGTGGCCGCGGCGACGGTGCGGGCCAGGCGGTCCGGCTGGGTGCGGTGAGAGACGAGAGGGATGGCGCCGAGGCCGGTTGCCCAGGCAGCGGCCAGCCACGGTGTCGCTTCCTCGATGGGCAGGTCGGGGATCAGGACGGCGTCGATGCCGGCGGCGGATGCGGCCGCCGCGAACCGCAGCGGCCCGTAGGCGTGCACGGGTTGCCAGTACGACATCGCCACCAGCGCAGCCGGTGAGCTCGACGACAGCTCGCGTGCCGCGGCGAAGAGGTCCTCGATGCGGAAGCCTGCGTCCAGAGCGGTCCGGGAGGCCTGCTGGATGACCGAGCCGTCCAGCAGACCGTCGGCGTGGTGGTGCGGGACGCCCAGCTCGATCACGTCCGCGGACTGCGCCAGCAGGTGCAGGGCGTCCAGGCCGATCAGCCGGTTCGGATAGCCGACCGGCAGATACATGCCCAGCGCGCACCGGTCCTGGGCCTGGGCCGCGGTGATGGCCTGCTGCAGACGGGAGCCCGCGCTGGCCTGATTCAGCCCGAGCGGCGGCCAGGGCTGGGCAGCGAAGGGGCGTGAGTCCGCTGCAATGTGCGTGCTCATCGCGCGCCGCCCTGGTAGAGGCCGGAGATCTCCATGGCGCGGATGACGGCATGGTCGTGGTCGATCTCCCTCGGATCTTCCGCCGCGAGCGTGAGCCGACCCGGTGAAGTCAGCAGGTCGACGGTCCGCTGGACGCGGCCGCCGGGCTCGAGCGCGCCGACGTGTCCGCGGACCGTCGGCAGGCTCAGCAGCCGCTCCACGAACTCCCCGTCGAGGACACCGTCGTACGGAGCGATCAGTGAGATCTTCGCGACGGTGGCCCGGGGCCGGTCGGCGGCCAGCCGGCGGGGCTTGCCGGTGACGACGGCGTGGACGGCGTCGCGGATGTGGTCGCTGCCGGTCGCCTCGCGCATGGAGTGCGGATCGTAGAAGCCCTCGGGCCGGGCGCCGGTCTCGATCATTACCGGGCCCCGGCCGGGTACGTACATCACCTCGGTGTGGGCAGGCCCGTTCGTGATGCCGAGGGCGTCGAGGACGCGCACGGTGTAGTCCGTCAGCACACGCGGGACGAGCCGGTTGCGGTGGAGGAGGTCGAGACGGTCGTAGAGGTGGGTGCCGGGGGTGCGGCGGTCGGCCCAGCACTCGGTGACCGTGTGCCGGGCAGCGCCCCGCAGGTTCGTGGCCGAGACGCTGTTGACGACGTATTGCGAGCCGCGGAGCCGCTCCTGAATGACCAGGCAGTTGTTGGTCCCGCCCATCGCGTTCGGGATCAGGTGGAGCCGCTTCCAGGCGGCCCGGATGTCGTCGTGACTCGCGCAGAAGCAAACGCCGTCGGATCCCGCGCTGTCGGCCGGCTTCACCACGAAGTCCCCGACGCCCGGGAGGGATTGGGCCCAGGACAGCGCGTCCTGTAGCCGGTCGGTGCTCAGGCTGCGGGGTGCGTCCAGGCCGGCCCGTGTGAGCGCGGCCGCCATGGCGCCCTTGTCCCGGCGCAGGTGGGAGGTGTTCGGGTCGTTGCCGGGCAGGTCCAAGCGGGCGGCGAGCTGCTCCGTGAGCGGGACCCCGATCTCTGTGCCGGCGACCACTGCGGTGACACGCAGCCTGCGCAGGGTCTGCGCGGTCTCGTCGAGGTCCCCGTGATGCGTGACGACGCCCTGGTAGCCGACAGGTGCGATGCCGCCTCGGTAGAGGGGAGGCAGTGCAGCGGTTGCGGAGCTGACCGCGACGCACTCCCAGCCCCGGTGCACGAATTCGGCCCTGTAGTACTGGCCGGAGCTGAACGGGGCGACCACGGCGACGCGGCCGCCGGACAGTACGGCCGGGTCGGGCGGCGGTGAGGTGACGGTGAGCGAGGACGTGTCCATCTGCTGCTCCAGACTGGGGATGGGTTGGGGGCTGGGTGGTGTCAGCGGACGCAGGCGGTGATGCGATCGGCCGCCGGGCGTAGTGCCGGCGCAGGTCGTGACGGGGCGGCGAGGGCGAGTCCGTAGAGCTCGCCGGGCGAGGTGAACCACTGCGTCAGGTCGAATCCGGCGGCAGCGAGTTCGCGTCGCACTCCGTCCTTGCGGAACTTCGCGGAGATCTCGGTGCGCAGGTCCTCGCCGGCCGCGAAGTCGACGGCGAGGTCGAGGGCGGGGATCTTCACGGTCTGCTCGGTCCGCGAAACCAGCCGCATCTCGATCCACTCGTGCTCGGCGTCCCAGACGGCGACATGGGTGAACGCGGCCGGGTCGAAGTCGGCGCCGAGCTCGCGGTTGACGACCGTCAGGACGTTCTTGTTGAACTCGGCTGTGACTCCGGCCGCGTCGTCGTAGGCGGCGACGAGCACCGACTCGTCCTTGACCAGGTCCGTGCCGAGCAGCAGCGCGTCGCCCGGGGAGAGCTGGGCCCGTACGGAGGTCAGGAACGCGGCGCGTTCGGCGGGCAGCAGATTGCCGATGGTGCCGCCGAGGAATGCCACCAGCCGCGGTTCCGGCGCGCGGGGCAGGAGAAGCTGTGTGGTGAAGTCCGCGATCAGTGCGTGGATGTTCAGGTGCGGGCGTTCGGCGATCAGCGCGTGTCCGGCCTGGGTGAGGGCGCTCTCGCTGACGTCGACCGGCACGTAGGTGTGCAGGCCGGGCAGCGCGTCGAGGAGGAGACGGGTCTTCTCGGAGGAGCCGGAGCCGAGTTCGACGAGGGTGCGCGCGCCGGTCGCGCGGGCGATGTCGGGGGCCCTGGTGGCCAGGATCTCGCGCTCCGCCCGGGTGGGGTAGTACTCGGGCAGTTCGGTGATCTTGTCGAAGAGCTCGCTGCCGTGCGCGTCGTAGAACCACTTCGGCGGCAGCGTCTTGGGCGAGCAGGTCAGGCCGTGCAGGACGTCGGCGCGCAGCGCGGCCTCGGTGGCGTCCTCGGGCAGGGTGCGGGTCAGGCGGAAGGGGCTCACGTGGTCGCCTCCAGGGAAGCAGGGGGTGCGCTGGGAGGTGTGGTCCGGGTGCCACCGTGGTCGGCGAGGTTTCGGCGAGCGGTGAGCAGGATCAGGGCGCCGGCTGCCGTGGCGGTGGGGAGGAACAGGGGGTGCAGGAGTCCGGTGGCCGCGGTACCCAGGGCGCAGCCGAGATCGAGGGCGGCCACGAGCAGGGCGTGCGCCTCGGTGACGGTGCCGCGCGGGGCGAGGGCCCCCGTCACAGCGAATGCGGCCGCAAGGAGAGGTGCCATGAACAGACCGGTGCCGGCCGTTGCGGCGAACACCGCGGTGGGGCCGCCTGACACGCTCACAGCGAGCCATCCCGCGCTGAACAGGGCAGCGAGTGTGATCAGTTGTTGGGGTGTGGTGCCGGGCCAGGGCCGTGCGCCGTAGGCGAGGCCTCCGAGGACTGCACCGGTGGACAGCACGGCGGGGAGGCCTCCGACCAGCCAGGGGGCGTCGTAGCGGGTGCCTGCGTTGATCGCGAGGGGGGTGATGGCGCCGATCGGAACGCCGATGCAGGTCATGGCGGCGTACAGGGTGCGCAGGTGCGGGGACCTGAGCGGCCCCAGCCAGTCCCCTGGGCGGTCGTCGACGGGGGTCCAGGAACGGGAGGTGCGTGTCGTGACGACCAGCGCGATGCCCGCTATGCCGAGGACGGCTGTCACCAGGAGCGCCGCCGACGGTGAGGCCACCAGGACAATGACCGCGACCACGATGGGGCCGGCGATGTAGATCAGTTCCTGGCTCGCGGCGTCCAGGGCTAGGGCCGTGCGCTGGTGAGCACGGGACGGCATCACGGAGCCCGGGCCTGTCCCCCACAGTGACCGGAGACCGGCCTCCAGCGGAGGCTTCAGTCCTCCGGCGACCGTCACCGCGGTGGCCACCTGCCAGAGCCGACTCGACCCGGCCGCGACAGCGACCAGGGCACCACAGCTGATGAGGCCGCTCACGGCGAACACCGCGGTCTGCCCGTGCCGGTCGGCCTGGCAGCCAATTAGGGGGCCGCCGACGGCGCTGGCCAGCAGGTAGAGCGCCGCCAGCACCGCCCCGCTCGCGGGACCGTATGCGTGCGTGCCGGCGAGGACGATGGCGAGTGGTGCCATCCCGTTCGGCAGCCGGCCCATGAGCGTGCCGGCCAGCAGCTGCTTTGCCTCCGGCTCGCGCAGAACGTCCCGGTACCGCAACCGGGCCGATCCAACCAGGGGCACCGTTGTCGGCTGTGCGGTGGTCATGACAGGTCAGCCGTCTGTGCGCGGGAGTGGCGCAGCAGTCGGTGCAGCGGTAGGCACGCCGCGGCGCCGAGGAATCCACTGGCCAGCGTGGTGAGCGCGGTGAGTTCGGTACCGCCGTGGGTGAGGGACCAGCCTGCGAGGGCGGGGGCGCACATGACGGCGGCGGCCAGGGTGGTGCCCCAGATTCCTGCGTAGGTGGCGCGGGCGCGCGGGGGTGAGATGCGGTTGAGGATGTCGCCGGCCGCGACGAACGCGATGATCTCGCCGGGAACGGCGAGGAAAACGGCGGCGCTGTAGCCGAGGGTGGTGGAGGCAAGGCCCGCGGAGCCGAGTCCGGCGCCGAGAACCATCCCGCTGAGTGCGAGGGGCCCGACCATCGCATGGGGGCGGGCTGCACGGCGGGCAAGGAGGGGGTTCAGGAGCGGGGAGAGTGCGAGGACTGCGACGGCGCTGGTGACCTGGGTCCAGCCGTAGGCGGCGGCGTCGAGTCCGTCGGAGGCCATCATCAGCGGCAGCGCGGAGAACAGCGCGCCGACCGGGATCAGGGTCAGAAGGCTGGCGAGCCAGAGCACCCACAAGCGCGGGTCGGTGCGCGCTTCGCGGAAGCGGCCGGCCTCGGTGTCGGCCGTGCGTGGGGTGCGGGGAAGGACAGAGAGAATGAGGACGGCGATCACGGCGCACACGGCGCCGTTGGCCCAGAACAGGAATGGGATGCCGGTGCGGCCGGCGAGTGCGCCGCCGACGGCTCCCGTGGTGGCGGCGCCAGCGTTGGTGGCGAAGTGCCGCCAGCCGTTGGCCTTGGCCCGGCCCGCCTCGCCGGGGATGAGGTCCGCGACCACCGCGGCGACGACCGGTCGTGGCGCGTCGTAGACCGCGCCGGACACCGCTGCGGCCGCGGTCAGCGCGACGGGCGTCTGCAGGTGAGCCAGCACCGGGAAGGCTGCTGCGGCCAGCAGCATGGCGCTGACGAGGGTGGCACGACGGCCGAGGCGATCGGCCAGCCAGCCGCACAGCGCCTGTCCCACCAGCCATCCGGCGCCGAACGCGGCCAGCACCATGCTTGCCGCGGACGACGTCAGGCCAAGGCCGTCCAAGCGATAGGACAGGAACGGGTAGACGAATCCGCCACCGCGAGCGGCGAATGTGGTCAGGAGCAGGGCCCAGACGACGGGTGGCCAGCGGGCCGGCACTGGCCTGGTGACGGGAGGAGTCGGGGCGGCGACGGCAATCGGTGCGGTGGACACGGGCAGCTCCAGGCGGCCGCCGGCGACACGGGTGTGGGCCGCTGGCGGTGGAAGGGGGGTGGGAAGGGGTGCCGTCGGGGGATGACGGCACCCCTCGGGAAGCTGAGTACGCCCGCAGAGGTGGAGGGGACATGCGGGCACGCGCTGGCAGGACAGCGGTCTCGGCCTCGGCCCGGCCCGGCAGGGGGACTGCTGGCCGGGAGTCGAATCGAGCGGGGCGCCTGTGCTACACGGTCGGGGACGCGGCGAAGTTGGTGGTGCGGTATGCCTTGCCGTCGTGGTTCCAGTCGAGCTGGATGTAGCCGTCGGCGAGGTACCGGTAGCCGGAGGCGGCCTTGTACTTGATCGTCCCGGTCGTGTAGCTGCCGTTGCCGGCGAAGTTGCCGTGCTCGAGCTTGTACTCGATGCCGGTGAAGTTCGCCGACTTCACGACGGGGTCGGTGCCGGAGACGGACTTCTTGGTCTCGAGGTGGAAGCGCGCCGCGTCGAGGGTGGAGGGCTCGTTGACGTACATGATGGGGCCCTCGAAGCTGACCTTGGCGTAGGTGTAGATGTAGCCCCCCGAACGCTTGGCGCACAGCGAGACGGAGAAGTTGTAGTTGTCCGCCCACGGGCCGTTGTAGGACGGGTTGTCGACGGATGCGCTGCTGGTCTTGCAGTGGTAGCTCGCCGCGGAGGCTGTCGGTGCGGTAGCGATCGCGCCGCCGAGAATCACGGCGGCGGCGGCCGCCACGGCCGCCAGGCGGCGTGGTGCTTTGATTTTGGGCACAGGTGTCTCCCTGACGTGTGCGGGGAGCTCTGTGCCAGGAGACGCTGGCCGGCAGGGACGTGCTGTCTGCGGGGCAAGCAGGTCTATTCTGGCCGCGGCGGCGTGCTCGCAACACGCTGCCGGAGCTCCACTAGCGGTTTCGTTTCGGTCCTTGCTCTGGTGGGGCGCTGTGGGTTGCCGCCCCTCTTTCCAGAGGGGCGGCGACTCGACTCCGCATGTGCTGCCCTGCCGTGCGGCCGGTACGAGGGGCTCGACCCAGGTGCATCCTGCCGCGCATGGCAGCTGCCATGCGCGGCGTCGGAATACGGGGGTCCGGCTGGGCTTGCACAGGCAACGCTATGCATATGCGCGGGACAGCACCATTAGGCGGATGCACCATTCGCAGGGTGTGGCCTTTAGGTTGTGCACCATCGGGCCTGTTTGCGGTGGCGAGGTGCACTTTCCGTACCGGTGGCCTTTACGGAGTTGCACACCCGCACGGTCGGAAGGCTGGTTTCCAAGCCTCAGAAGCGGCAGTCGATTGTCACTAAATGGCTTTCCGGGAATTTCAGTTGGAACGCCCTCAATTCAGACACCAGAAGACAGTCGCCCGCGGAGACGGCCGGTTCAGGTGCCATGTTCGGATCTCCGGATGCCCTGGTAGGGGCCTCGCGATCGCATCTGTGTGAGTGGCTCTGTCCACGAGTTCGGGCAGCGCTTTGACAGCTGTCGGGGAGGTACCTGGAGCATCTGGCGGGCTCGGATTGTTCACGAGTTCCGACGGCACCGAGGAGCCCGGCATGCCTCTGGAGACGCCACGAGAGAGATCCTTGAGGTATGGGCCGTCGCCGGTTCTGTGCCTCCTGCGGCGCCCAGGCTGCCGCTGAGCGCGTCGGCTCGGCGCCGGTACTGCGATGATGCCTGCCGTGCCCAGGCGTACCGGGACAGGCAGGTCGCAGAGCGGATCTGGGGGCTCGGGCTGATGCTTGGCGAGGCGGAGTGGAACGGCGACACCGGCATGATCTGGCTGCTGACCTGCCCGGTCTGCGGGCAGCTCACATTCGCCGGCGGAGACAGACGATGCGACGCCGTGTATTGCTCCGGGCGGTGCCGATCAAGAGCGTGGCGGCGCCGTGCGGCCCGCGCAGCGAGGCGCACAGCGTGACGTCCACCCGTCACGGAATCGGCCGCTACTGAGGCGTACGACGGCTCTACGTCACGATCAATTTGGATGCCTGCCGGGTGCTGCCCAATCTCGTGAACATCGTCTCCGGCGCAAAACGGGTGCCTCCCGTCGAGCTGAACATCTGCTGTTCAGAGTCGTGGATAAAGCCAATGGGGGGCCGTCTCACGCATTCTTTCCGTCCAAGCCGAGTTGGCCCATATTCGAGTGGAGCAACTGGCGCTACGTTAGGAACTCGTTGGAATGTCGACTAATGAATCTGGGAACTCGGAACGCGCGGTTTTTGGGCAGCTTGATGCGCCGGGTGCTGCAGGAATCGGTGTCGGGTCAGGCGACCGCGTGCAGGCCCTGGCTGGCGCCTACGGCGTTGAGTTTGCCCGTAGTGAGGTTCAGGGCGACGTACAGGTCGCGCAATCCGTCCAGCGACGAGAGGTCGCGGCCCAGGTGGGCTTCCAGGGCTCTGAGGTGGGAACGGACGGTGACGTCCGACAGGCCCAGTTCGCGTGCGGTCGGTTCGAGGTGCGCGTCCGCGGTGAGCCAGGCCGATGCCGTGGCAAGTAGGTCCCTTCGGTCCGAGCGGGCGGTGCTCAGCAGCGAGTCGGCCCAGGCGCGGATCTGGGGGGTGTCGAGCAGTGTGTGTAGTTGGGGTGTTCCGGTGTCGCGTGGTTCGGAGGGAACATCCGACGGTTGTCGGTGGGTGACGACTTCGAGCGCAAGGGCGACAGTGATGCGGTCGGTGAGGGAGGTGAAGTCCCTGCCCAGTAGCTCTGCGGCCCGCGTCATACGCCTCATCACCGTGTTGCGGTGCAAGTCGAGGCGGCGTGCGGCGACGGTGTACGGATAGGCGAGAGCGATCGGCAGCGTGTCCCGCAGCAGGTCCCAGGCGTCCGTCTGCATCAGGGGTCTGAGGATTTCCCGGGCCCACCGCTGTGACTCGTGAGGTGACAGCAGGGTGACCAGGTCCGTTTCCTGCACGGAAAGGGCTACTGAGCCTGGGTCGTGGACGGCGAACCGGGCGGCGATCGTGGCTTCGTTGAGGGCGTCGGTGAGCAGGGACAGAGAGTAAGTTCCACTGCCGCCCAGTGAGGCGCCGGGCCTGAGAGCGCAGACCAGCCGGGTGAGTTCGCCGACAACGCTGTCGGCGGGCTCGTCAAGCCAGACAGGGTGGATGATGAGGACCCGGTCGCGTCGTTGTGGGTCGGCGACGACGAGGGCCCGGCCGGCGGCGACCGTTTCGCAGCGGCGCAGGGTGGCGTCTCGTCGGGTGGCTGAAGTCTCGACTATGAGGACACGGGCCATGTCGGTGTCGAGCAGGCCTGGTTGGAGGTTCTGCATGATCCTGCGGGCCTTGCTGACTTCGCCGTCCAGGAGGAGTTCGACTGCTGCGAGCCTTGCGGCATGCGATGCGGTGGCCACCGCACGATATTCGCGGCATGCCTGCTCGACGAGGCCGAGCAACTTGGCAGCGTGCTGAAGCAGGCGTAGTTCGCTGTCGTCGAAAGGGGATCTTCGGGCGACCGCGAGGACGGCTTGCGTGCCGGTGGCTGGTGCGAGCGGGATGAGCTGGGTGTGCGGGCCGGTGTCGGGAATGCTGCCGTCCACGGACTGCCGGATGATCGCGTGGGCGAGATGCTCGGCGGCGGTGGCCGGTGAGGCAGCAAGGACACGTTCCGTCTCGCTGACGAGGACCTGGACGCTCAGGGCGCGGGCCAGCCAGTCCGCGATGCGCTGCATCGCTTTCGGGTCGGCGAGCTGGCTGGGTAGCTGCTGGACGAGGGTATGTAGCTGTTCGGCACGGTGTTCAGCCACGTTGAGGCGGTCGTGCTGGATTCTGGCATCCGCATGAGTCCACCGGTCGCTCTGCGCCGTGGTCACCATCAGCGGGATGCTGAGACTGTCGGAGAGATCCCGGATGGACTGCGGGAACGGCTGATGGCCTGGCTGCCCGGGTGCGGTGCTGACGACCAGTCCAACGCATTCGTCGAGAGCCATCTGCTGCAGCAGCGCTTCCAGAGCGGCTGCGATGCGGCCCCGGACACGGAAGGGCATCTCTCCGATGACCAGCACGAGGGAGCCCGCGGGAAGAGTACGCGTCCTGCCGGCCTCCATCAGCTCCGTCGAGGAAAGGACGGCCAGCCCGGCGATCTTCGCGGTGTGGTGGGGGGCAGGGTTTCGCGGCCAAGCAAACGTGAGTTTGAGTTCGGGCTCGGCCACCAGTAACGAGCCAAGGGTGGACATGCGCTCTCCTTGAGGGCCCGGCCCCGTGGGAAAGGGGCCGTTCCAGGGGCAGAGGGGCGGTCGGCTTCCGGGTGCTGGAGATCAGTGCCTCGTCCCCACTTGGATGAGAGGAGCAGGGTGCGGCACCTGGGCCAACTGGCGTCAGGGGCGAAGGCTGAGCCCTACGCCAACCCGATACCTTCGCGCGTCGGGTGAAGAACCGTTCGCAGCCGGTCCGATATCCGTGGTCCGACGCGTGGTCTCATCCGTGCCCTGGTGCAACTGGCGGCAGTGAGTCTCGCCGTACGGCCTGTTCATGGGGGTTCTCCGAACGTAGGCGGCAACGAACAGAGGAACAGCGGAGCGTGATGAGAGCGTCCCCCGTCACGCCTCAGGAGCGGTTTCCGTCCCGTCGTGTGACGGGAGTGGCGATGTGCTGACGCAACCGGAAGGCTGCCTCTCACGTCGAGTGACGATCCTGCTACTCCTGATCGCTCCATGTCAATTCCGATTGAGGTGTTTCGCAAAAGCTCTTGATTCGATCTGTTGGGTTCCGAGCGGAGCCGCTATCGTCCCTGTCGTCACTGCAACCCCACCGAACCGAGGGAGAGTTGAAGGTGCGTGACTCGCAAGCGACCCTCACCGAGACGCTGCGCCGACTCGAGGCTCTCCTCCAAAAGACCGGCAGGGGTCGCGACGACGTGGTGAACGTCGAGTCGCTTTCCTGCGAGAGCGGGGTCCCTCCCGAGGTCGTCACAGCCCTGCTCAGAGGCGAGGCGGTGCCCGAGGAAGACTTCGGGGCCCGGATCCGCAGCCGCATCACGCACCTGCGTGAGACACGCCGTCGGCCCGACGGAAACCGCTACTCCTACAACGAGATCGGTGAGCACTTCGGCTCGTCCGGTGCCGCCATCTCGGCGATCGTCAACAGTGGAGGGCGCAGCGGCCCTCTCGCCGCGACCCAAGCGGGTATCGAGAGCTTCTTCTTCGGTACGCCCAACGGTTTCCTTTCGGCGGAGTCGGTGCCGGCGCTGGATGCTGCTCTTCAGCCCGTGCTCAGGGAGCTCGAACGCGGCGACGAAGACGGCCGCGACGCGCTGTTCGGTTTCGATGACGTCCGTGGAGGCGCGCTCCGGCGAGCCCAGGGTCTTCCGGAGCACAGCTGGAAGGTCCTCAACGCCACGCTGAAAGCACTGCTGGAGCAGGACGAACTGGAGGACGACCGGTGAGCGGGGCGGCCAGGGCGATGCGGAAGCGAAGTTCTCAACTGCTTGCCGCGCTTGATGCCCCAGGCAGCGACAAGGACTTACTGCGGGCCGTACGTGCGGCTATCGAGCACGTACGAGGCAGGCCGGTCCGGCTGCGCGCCGTCGCCTTCCCTCCCGACGTCGCAAGCGGCCTGTGGATCGACCGCACGACTCACGACGTGATCGCCTATGAGGAGCAGACCGACCTCGACCATCAACTGGTCATCATCGGGCACGAGGTCTGGCACATGCTCGAAGGCCACTGCGGGTCCCTCACTGGGCACGGAGCTGCTACACGCTCTCAGCAGGACAGAGCAGGGTTGCAGGCGGTCGTGGCGGCGATCTCCGAGGCCGACGCAGCAGAGCTTCCCCTCATGGAGCAGATGGATGCGGGGCTGCACATCGCCCTCCGTGCCGACGATCCCTCCGTGATCCACCAGGAGGAGGAGGCGGAATTCTTCGGGTACAAGTTCGCCACCGCAGTGCGGGACGAGGTGGCCGCGGCACGGTCGCTGGCCGACCCTGAACACCTTGCCGGCCGGATCCAGCTCTCCATGGGCATGCGCCGTTTCTGACCCAACCGCACGCCGCCTGACCCTTCCCGGCCTGAGGAGAGCCACTCCGTCGTGAGCCACCAACACGGACCAAACAATGAAGTGTTCTACATATGCGGCATCTTGCTGTTACTCATCTGCCTCTTCAAGGTCCCCGCACTCCTGCGTCGGCGCCGAGACCCACTGCTGAGCTCGGTCGTCCTTCTCCTCCTGGATGGCGGCCTCGTCTTCTTCTTCACCGCGCCGGACTCGATCTCTGCCATCAACCGCGCCACTGGAATATCCAACTTCGCCGCGCCCGTCGCCTACTCGGCCCTCGCCGTGTTCGGCGGCGCCAACCTGCTCCTGCTCGTCAACTGGCGACCGTCGCCGCCGGAACAACGGCGCCGCGCGTCGAGAATCTGCGTCACCACCTACAGCCTCGTCGTCGTCCTGATCATCGGGTTCTGCTGGCTGGGAGATGCACCCGTTGAGCAGGTCACCCTGTTCGACTGGTACTACGCCGACACCCCGTGGATCCGGGAGATGATCCTCACCTACCTCGTGGCCCAGGGCGTAGCGACGATGACCACGTTCGTTCTGTGCTGGCGCTGGTCCAAGCAGGTCGACGGGTTCCTCCGCGCGGGCCTGCGAATCCTGGCCCCCGGATACCTGCTGCACGTGTGCTACGACGTCATCAAACTCGTTGCCATCTACGGCCGCTGGACCGGAAAGCAATGGGACTTCCTCATCGACCAGGTCGCACCGCAGACGGCGGCACCGTCCGCCGCTCTGGTGGTCATAGGGTTCACGCTCCCGCTCGCCGGACCGCGAACAGCCCAGACGGTGCAGGCCCTGGGGCAACTGCGAGACCTCGGCCCGCTGTGGCGGGAGCTCAAGGCAGTGCCCACTCCCGGAGCCATCCGGACCTCGCTTCCCTGGTGGTCATCCCCCGCAGTCCGTCTGACCCGCCGCAGGACCAGCATCTTCGACGCCCTCCTCACGCTGTCGCCGGCCTACGACTCAACCGTGCGTGACAAGGCCTACCAGGCGGCCCTGGAACGTGGCGCCGACGCTCCCACCGCCGAAGCCGCGGCAGACGCCACGATGATCGTCGCAGCCCGGATGCAACAGCAGAGCGGATCCAGCGGCAGCGAGACCCCGGACACCGAACCATGGCGCCCCCGCGACCTGGTACCGCTGTCCCGGGCCCTCACCTCCCCCTTCATCTCCCAGCCCGTCCTCGGTCAGCACCACGGTGCTCCTGCAGAAAGCCACCACCATGACTGACATACCGGCGCGAACAGGCACCCACGCCATCGTCATCGGCGGCAGCCTCGCCGGAATGCTCGCCGCGGCGGCAGTCAAAGACCGCGTCGACACCGTCGAGATCATCGAAGCCCACGACCTTCCGCTTGCCCCCCAGGCCCGCACCGGTGTTCCCCAGGCCGCACACATCCACCCACTGCTGTCGGGCGGAGCAAAGGCGATCGACATGCTGCTGCCAGGCACCATCGCGAGCCTGCTTGATGCTGGTGCCAACAGGGTCCCCATGACCACCAACATGGTCTACCTCTCCCCCGAGGGGTGGTACCGACGGTGGCAGCGCGACACCCACTACCTCATCGCTGCCAGCCGCGACCTGACCGATTCCGTCATTCGCCGGCACGTTCTCAGCGACGCCCGCGTCAAAGTCCGCTCCCATGCCCGGGTCGTCTCCTTGCTGGGCGATGCGCACCGGGTCACCGGGGTGAAGCTTCGGACAGCTGACGGCAGCGAACACGCTGTGTATGGCGACGTCGTCATCGACGCGTCCGGACGCTCCACCCGCACCCCGCGCTGGCTCGCCGATCTCGGCATCACGGACCTGGTCGAGGACCACATCGACTCCGGAATGGCGTACGCAAGCCGTGTCTACCGGGCTCCCGTTCCCACCGCCAACTGGCCGTTGATCAACGTCCTCCCCGATCCGGCGCTTCCCGGACCTGCGGGCGGCATCCTGCCCATCGAACAAGACCGCTGGCACGTCAGCGTCTACGGGCCCCCAGGCTCCCATCCCGGCCGAGAACCGGAAGGCTTCGAAGCGTATGTCCGCAGCCTGCGCCACCCCATCGTCTCCGACCTGCTCAAGCACGCCGAACCCCTCACCGACGTCACCATCACTCATTCCACGGCGAACCACCGCTTCTACTACGAGCGACTCAAAGCCTGGCCAGAGGGGTTGATCGCCCTGGGAGACTCGGTGGCAGCCTTCAACCCCATCTACGGACACGGCATGTCCGTGGCAGCCCAGGGCGCTCTCGCAATCCGAGACGTGCTGACCGCGGGCCTCTTTCCCGGGTTCGCCCGGCAAGCGCAGCGAGCCGTGTCGCGTCCCATCAACGTCGCCTGGTCCCTGGCAGTCGGCCAGGACGTCCTCTACGCCACCACAACAGGCAAACAAGCGACCCCAGCCGACCGGCTCCTGCACAGCTACGTCAGCCGTCTGTCACGCACCGCAACAGGCAATTTCCGCGTCGCCACAGCACTGACCGACGTCCTGACGCTGGAAGCCCCACCCGCCGTGCTGCTCCGCCCCGACATCCTCCTCGCCTCCATCATCGGGCCCCTACGGCCACCGCACATCGGACCCGGCTTCACAGCCCAGGAACACCAACTGCTGAAGCGGGCAGGCGTTCAACTCTCATAGCTGCGCCCCCAGACAGCTCTACCGCCTCAACGGCAACACAGAGGTCGGCAGGCGCACAGGACGGACCGGCCGAGACGCATCGCTCGACGTCGGCGCCCGGAAGCCGACCGGCTTCGCTCCTACTCAGGAATCCGGTTCAGCAGTTGGGCGCCGTTGTTGCGGACGCTGTTGACGGCCGTGGAGACCGGCCGGGTGTCGAGATGTCCGCCGGCGGGCTGGGTGAGCAGCGCGCGCAGCTCGTCGGGGTCCTGGTGGTGGGGGTCGAGCCAGACGTCGTAGTTCTCGGGTGCGAGTGCCAGCGGCATGCGGGGATGCACTCGCCCGGCGGCGTCCGTTGCTTCCGTGGTCAGGATGGTGCAGGTCAACAGCCACGCGGCCGGGTCGTCGTCTTGCTCGATGTCGGGACTGCGCCAGTATTCGTACAGGCCTGCCAGCGCCATCACCTGATCGTCTTCGGGGTGGATGAAGTACGGCTGCTTGCGAGGCTTGCCGCTGGCCCCGTCGTTGATCTGCTGCCATTCGTAGAAACCGTCGGCCGGCAGCAGGCAGCGGCGCTTGCCGAAGGCCCGCCGGTACGCGGGCTTCTCGTGCACCGTTTCCACCCGCGCGTTGATCATCCGCGCGCCGATCTTCACGTCCTTGGCCCAGGACGGGATCAGCCCCCAGCGCATCGCCCGGAGCTCCCTCTCCACCGGTGCATCGTCGTCGGGTTCGCGGTCGCGTGACGTGGGTTCGAGTACGGCCCAGACGTCGTTGGTCGGGGCGACGTTCCAGTTCGGCGCCAGGGCTTCCTCGGGACGCCAGTCGTCGACGTGAAAGAGCTGCACGAGGTCCTGAGGGCTGCGGGTGGAGACGTAGCGACCGCACATGCCCACCACTCTCCCACCGCCGGCATGGTGCCGGGCCTCACCAGCGCGCAGCGTGTCGAGGTAGGGGCTCGCGGTGCGCCGTGCCGTAGAGACACCATCGAGTGAACGCAATTGCGACAAACGGGTGATGCGGCCTGTAGATGCCCTGCCCGCGGGTGCAGTGTGTGGGGCGACCAGTCCACGCACAGAGACGGACCCAGTTGATGACCCTGTTCGGAGCCGAGGAGGTCCTCCCGTCCGGCAACGAAGCGTCGCTGTCCGGGGCCGCGCTGCGCGAGCAGGCGGACAGGGCGGTCGACGAGCTGTCCGCGGCCGTCGGCGAGGATCCGGAGACACTGCGGAAGCGGCTCCTCAAGCTGGTCAATCACGCTGGGCTGGGCGACTGCGACGACCACGAACTGCGCGAGGTCCTCCGTGAGCTGCGCATCTGCGCCCTGGAGGGTGGAGGGGTTTACCGCAAGAGATTGAAGCGCATCACGCAGGTGGACCGGCCGCAGGGCATCGGCCGGCTTCCCCGGCCCCGCTCGGTCAAATCGGCGGCGGCCGCGGGCGCCTGCGGGTTGTGCGGCGATGCCTACGCGACGGGAGATCTGATCGGCCGGAGCCCGTTCACTCCTGGCGTGCCATACGAGCAGATGGGCTGGCAGTGCTGGCACTGTCTCGTGGACCGCCGTCAACAGCCGCGCCGCCGCGATGTCCTGCTGCGGTTCTTCCACGCGCTGTTCGCCGGCGCGGAGGGGGTGGGTCTCAACGCTCACGAGTGCGCGGTGATTCTGCAGTGGCTGACCGAGGAGCCAGCACTGGAGAACTGCAAGCCGTGGATCGCCGACCCGCTCGAGAACACCCTGGTGCGGCTGCGTGCGAGCATCGTCGACCAGCGGCCGACGACGTGGCTGAGTGCACAGACGGCACACACGATCGTCGCGGTGCTCCAGGAAGCTCCCGCCGCTGCGGCCACCACGGCCTCAGACTCCGACACGCTCGCGGCCCTGGTCCAGCACCTCGCGGAGTGGGCCACCAACCCGGCCGCCGTCCCGAGTGCCCAGTACGGGACGGGCTGGCGCTACCGCCAGAAACTCCTTTCGCTCACTACGCACCCCACCGTGCTGTCCCGACAGGGCGGTCCATTCCATCTCTTCCAGTGCCGGGTCTCCGCCACCGGCCAACTCGTCGAAACGGACTGACCCGCACAGCGGCGGCGGCCTCCGAGCACGTACGTGGACCGCTGCAAGCGTGCGAAGCCCTCCCCGGCCAGGCTCCGCACAGCTACCGTGGGCGTACGACCCGTGTATGGAGGAGCCCGTGAGCGCGCCGTCCGAGGAAGCCCCCGCACCGCCCGCACCGGCGGCCGCCGCCCACCTGCTCGCTCAGCTGCGTGCCGACCGGCGCGCAACTTCGTGGGTGCCGGCATTCGAACGGGACTGGGCGAAAGCCCTCGAGGACTCCCGGCACACCTACAGTCTGACGCCACTGCATGACGTGGTCCGGTCCTGGCAGCTGCGCGTTGCCGGGGCGCCGGCGGTCGACGCCTTCATCGACTCCGGCCGTGACGAGAGCGGCTTCGTCGACCTGGACGATGTGCTCGGTGCCGGCCGGTGACTGGTACGCCGTGGGGGGTGCGGTTGTCGCCGCAGGCCGCGAAAGTCGTCGCCGAACTCCCCGAGGCCGCGACTCAGATGGTCCGCGACGTCCTCGATCTCGCTGCCTGGACTCCGTGGGGCTGGCCGCAGTGGAACTCCGGCGACATTGAGGGTGAAGACGTCCGGGCCGCATCGATCGGGCAGTTGTCCGTCATCTATTTCATCAACCGGCCGCTGCGCCACCTGTCTGTTCTGGACATCGTCTGGCTCGGCTGACCTCGACGCTCACCCGGTGTGGGGTGCGCGAGGTGTGTAGGCGGGATCGTCGTCTCTGGTTGGCGGAGGCTTGCGAAGGCGGCTGTTTTCCCTGGCCAGTTCGACGCGTGAGCGGTGCGGGCCGCCTGGGCTGTCGCAGCGCGTGTCACAGCCGCTGTGGCAGTCTGGACAGGTGACCTCGTACACCCTCCACGGGCGTGGGATCTGCTTCTGCTTGGCCTTGCGGGCTTCGACGATCGGCTGCAGCCGGTCATCGTGAGGAACACGACGTGGGCCGCCGGCGTTGGGGCCTGTCCTCACCATGCAGTCCTGCCCCTTGCGCGCGTGGCAGCGAGGGCAGCTCTTTTGGATCCAGTGCCGGCGTGCTACCTGGCGGTGGAGCGACGACGTGGCCTCCGGCGTTGTGTTCGCGGCCCGCTTCTTCCAGACTGCGACGTCTCGTGCCTGGCCAGCCGTGAGTCTCTCTCCGGCTACTGCGGCGGCCTGGATCAACGTCTGGACCTCATCGTGCAGGTCGTGGGTGTAGATGCGGTGGCGGCGCAGCCGCTTCAGGATGGCTCGTACGCTGCGCGACGCAGCCACGGCCGCCTTCTCGGCGGCCACCGCCGCCGCGATCGTTTCGGGCGACAGACCTTCGTAGTACCGGGTCGCCCTCGTCACGATCGCGAGTTCGGTCTCCGTACGGCCATGCGTGGCCGTCGAGTTGACTGCGGCCACCAGATTTCGGACCCTCACGATCCTTTGATAGGCCACGGCCCGGTCCAGGCGGTGGAAGAGTGCACGCCGGGTTTCGTTCTGCTCCTCCAGCCAGTGGTGCGCGTGGCGTACGGCGGTCTCCAACTGGCCTTGTAGCTGGGAGCTCACCCCGCCGAGGTCGGCGATCTCTTTGCAGACCTGCGTCACCAGGCGTGGAGACTCCGTCCGGCGCCCGTACAGCAGCCGGCGCAGCAGGGCGCGGGCCTGCTCGTCGGATCCGGACATATTCTGTGTCTTTCCGGGGGACCATTTCGCCGGCGGGCTGGTGCGGTGCGCGTGGACGATGCGTTCGACCGCCGGCGTCGACAAGCCTCGGTCCGTGATCGTGCAGTCGTCGAATGTGAACCATTCGGTTGGCCGGGCGAACGCCTCGGTGCCGATGTGCACGCGGCGGGCGGTGCCCTCGCTGTGGAGCCGGATCCGGTGAACGTACCAGCGTTCGATGAGGGTGTCTCGGTCGACGGGGACGGACATGCCGAGCACCGGTTCGTGCTCTTCGTCCCAAGCAGGGGGAACCGTCTGGTCGAGGTGCACCCGCAGTCTGTGGTCGCTGACCCGGATGTCGACGACGGAGCCGATCGGCGCTCCGGCGGCCTGGCCGAAGTCGAAGCGGCCCTGTTCCCCACGGCCGCGCAACCACGCGGCGGCCGCGGACTTCACGTACAGGTGATCGGCGCTGGTAACGCCCCGGGCGCGGCGCCTGCACTCGTGGGGTACGCCGTCAGGACCCGGATGATGGGCGAAATGACAGACCCGGTCGGTATACAGCTTGGTAGTCAGCTGGCTGCCGCAACCGCCCAGGAGCAGACCGCACCAGAACGTGTCGGCAGAGTGCGTAGCGCGGAACTGGTTCAGCTCGATGGCTTCCAACGGCAGCGTCAGCGGGGCATCAGAGCCGGGACTGCCCAGTACCGCTGTTTGTATCTGGCGTCTGTCTTCCCGCAAGAAACCCCCACCTCTCGCTCCAAGCCATCGTGCCATTTCGGAGAGCTCCTCGACAGCCTCCAGGAGGCCGGAGCACCTGCACCTGCTGCGATGGTGTGATCACTCCAAGCTGAGGGGCCCGCCACCGGTGGTGACGGGCCCCTCAGCTGTGTGCTCCTTGACTGTGGGGTCTGGTGCTGGCCGGCTGCTGGACGGTGCTCCCTGTCAGGGATCAGCCGGCACGGTCGAGGGGTCCGGTGATGCCGGTCTCGCAGAACAGGGCGTCGTCGTGGAGTACGTCGACCGGCCACAGACCCTCGCAGCGCCGTTCGTCGACGATCACGTGCCCTGTCTCCTGGAGGAAGAACGCGAACCAGGCGAAGGGCCGCTGACTGCGGTCGAGGTCGCCGCCGCCCTCGATGACGCCACGCGGATCGGACCAGGGAGAGACGGCAGCCGACCCGGGCACCGTCTCCCCCTGGTCGTCGATGACCGGCTTGAAGGCGCCGATGCGCAGGTCGAGTCCCATGCAGGCGGCGCAGTAGCAGTGTGCTCGGGTGTAGGTGCCGCGGTGGCCGGTCACGCTCCAGAGCGGCCAGTGGTTGGTGCGCGGGCCCCAGCCGAGCTTCTTCTGCTGTCGTACGGTGCGGGCGCAGGCCTGGCAGTGCTTCGGGATCCGGCCGTGCGCGGCGATCATCTTCTCGTAGTCGGCGCGGGTGTCGGGCAGGTGGAAGTCGACCATGTCGCTGCCCAGGCCGGTTCCCCAGTTGGGCTTGTCCCGGGGCCGCAGCGGCAGCATGTCCGGGGTGCTGGAGGCCTGCAGGGCGTAGGGCAGCAGGGTGCTGGTGTCGGCGCCGGCCGGCCAGGCGCCGCCAGGCAGCGCCGCGGCGATGCGGGCGGCCGCCGCTTCCGCGTCCGGGCGGGTCAGGCAGGGGAAGCGGGCCGCGGTGTGCCCGTCGGGTGTGGAGATGTTCCAGCACTGGGTGCTGTAGCCCTCGTAGGCCGGGTGCTGGCGGCGGATGTGGGGTGCGGCGTCGAGCGGGCGGGACCAGCCGGTGTGCACGACGAGGCCGCCGGGGGTGAGGTAGCCGGTGCCTGCTTCGGCTTTCACGTCGTCGGGGAAGGCCGGGGTGAAGGAGATGGCGTGCGCGAGCGTGGTGTCTGTCATGGTCGGTCTCCGGGGGATGCGGGTGTCGCTGCGCGGCGTGTCCGGGTCCTGGAATGTGACGGTGGGGCCTCCGCCGTGGCGGGGCCCCACCGGGTTCACGGGATGAGGGGGATGCGGCCCTCGATGCGGGCGAGGAGTGCGTCGGGTATGAGGTCCCGGTCGGTGGCGCCGTTCAGCTCGATGCACGTGGAGTCCATGTCGACGACCCCGTTGGGCAGGACGCGGTAGCCGGACACCTGCGCCGTCCAGGCCAGATCCCGGGACCCCGTGGCCGGCCGGTAGGCGATGCTCGCGCTGTAGGGGGCGATCGTCGTGCCGTTCCGGTCGCTCACGTGCGGCATGTCCGTGAGCGCGACGAACGTGAGGAGGGGGAACCGGTCGGCGGGCGTGGACGGTGCGGGAGGGGCGGGATTCAGCACGGGGTGCTCCGATCCGGCGGGGAGATGTGGTGCGACGGTGGACTGGTGCGGGCGTGGCGTGATGCCGTGTCACTTGTGGGCTGCGGGACCAGGACGATGGGGCGGCCGTCGGCGTCGATGACAACCAGGGGGTGGCCCTCGTTGGCGGCGTCGAAGACGGTCTGGGCAATGTCCTGGCTGCTGGTCACGGCGTCCGGGCTGCTCGGTGCGAGCCCGAGGAAGTCGACCGGGCACTCGACTGCCATACGGACGCCATCGCGGGTCTCGGGCTGAACGGGCGGGCGGAGGCCGGCCGCGCGGGCGAGCCGGTCCAAGTCGCTGTCAGAAGCGGCTTCCAGGCCGGCATTCAGCACGGCGTGGACGAGGGCTGCCTGGTAGGCGGCGGGCTGGGTGCGCTCAGTGATCCTTGCGGTCATGGGTCCCCCACAGAAATAAATGGCTTGCCACTTCCAAGGTAGCCGTCCCCATTGAAAGTGGCAAGCCACTTGTGGGAGTGTTTTCGACATGAGCAGCAACCACCGCGACCCCGGCCTCACCGTGCGCCCGCCCGTCGCTCTCAAGGCCGCGGCCCAGGAGCAGTTGGGCCAACGCGGCCGTGAGACCAAGGCTTTCGTTGTCGCCTGCCTCAACGCCCTGGTCGCAGACCCGGACGGATTCCTGGAGACCCTCGCGGAACACTGGCCGGCCGAGTCCCGCCGCGGCCGGCCGCCGAAAGAGAACCGGGCTTCGGCAAGCGACACATCCGCGGCAGGAGCAGGGACAAAACACCAGGTCACCGCGCCCGTTCCAGAAGGCTGGGGCGATCACGACGACGCACCGCGCGCCCTGCTCGATGAACCGCCCTCGCCGCCCGACCGTGGCCCTGCTGCCACCAGGTCGTTCGCCGACGGGCCGGCCGAACGGCCGGCATGGGGCGATGACGATGCCCTATCCGGTTTGGAGTTCCTCCGTGACAGCGACGCCGAGTAGGCGACAACGCGGCCCCCGCCGTCGGGAGTTGCGCGGCTAACCCCGCCACCCTCCACAGTCGCTGCGTCCCGCCGACCGGCGGGCGTCAGTTCCTCCTGGAGGTTGCGCGTGTCCCCCTCTCCCGCCGACGATCGCACTGCTCTGGCGGTCGCCCTGCTCGGCTCCGTCCTGGTCGCCGTGGTCGCTGTCCAGGTACCCGCCCTCGTATCCGCGCTGACCCTGGGTCTGGCCACCTGGGCCGTGCTCTACGTGTTCCTGCGCCTTTGACGGCTGCACTCCAATCCTGAGCGAGCAGAGCACGGTCTGCCCGCTTGAGTGAGGGCTGGAGGCGAACGTGCGGGGCCGGTCTCAGTGACCGGCCCCGCACGTGTCCGCGTTCCGCGGCTCTCCGCGTTGCTGCTGTCGTCTCGCGAGCTGGTGGTGCATCGACGGCCACGCCGTCGCGCAGGGCATCGGCGAGAGCCATTTACCGGTCGGCACGGCGCCGTCGCTGTGATCAGCCTGGGTGCGCTCCAGCGCAGCTTCGTGCCGTACGCGGGGGCTTCGGGAGGCGACGTCCAGGCGGCCGGTGTCCGCGTCGAATGTCACGGCCTGGACGTGGCCAGCGAGTTCGGGCGCGGCCGCGGCAAGGAGGTCGCCGAACTGCGCGAGGAGGCTGCTGCCGGCGGCCGGGGCGACCATGCCGCGCTCGGTCATCATCATGGTGATCGCCGTGCCGAGCCCGAGCGGCTCGCTGCCGTCGCGCTGTGCCACCTGCCTCCGGGACCGCTTGGGTTTCTTCTCCTGGCGGCGGCCGCCGTTCTTCTTCGCCGCCTCCCGGGCCGCGGCCAGGGCCTGGCGCGCGAGGTCGACCCCGCTCAGCTCGCTGCTCACGCGATCGCCGCGCCGGCCGTGTCGCCATCGAGGGGCCGGGCCGCGATCTCCGTCAGCCGGGCCGCCCACGGCGCAGGCGCGACCGTCTCGGTACGGGCCGCCGTCCGCTTACGCAGCTGATCCAACCGCATCGCCAGCAGGTACTCGGCAGTGCGCTCCCGAGCGGCGTCGGCGGCCTTCGTCGCGGCGGCGATCGCGTCCGCGCCGTTCGGGTTCGCCCGACACCACCTGCGGTTCTGCTCGGTCTTGTATGCCCGGCAGGCTTCCGCGTCGGCCTCCGGGGTGCCGCCCAACCGCCCGAGGGCGCTGCTGCGGTACTCCGGCATGGCCTGCTGCACGGCTTGGAGGGCGTTGAAGGCGAGCACCGACGCCCCAGCGATGGGGTTCGCCTCCAGCTCGCCCGGCTCCATCAGCTGAAGGAACTGCTGGTGGGTGGTCTCGATGTCGGCTTCCAGGGTTGCCCGGACGTGCGCGGCCACCGCGGCGACGTCGGCGGCGTCGTCCAGGTCTGCCGCCCAGGTGGCCGCGACCATCCCGGCCTCCGCGATCGCTGTCTCAGTCTGGCGCCGGTAACCGCACGCCTCACACAGTCCGGCCGACCGCTGCTGCCCGCAGTCCCCGCACGCCAGGGCCTGGCGCACTGCGTCGGCGGCCGCCGCGTCCCGGCGCTCGCGCTCCCCCCGCTCCCGGGCAGCCGTACGGGCCTTCTCCCGCCGGGCCTGCTCCGCGCGGGCCTGCTCACGGCGCCATACGAAGTCCTCCGCCTCCGCCGCGGCGTGCTCACGCAGCCGCTCCTCGAGGACCTGGCGGCGCCCCGCGACACCGAGCCCGGGCAGCTCCCGGTCGATGTCGGCCGCGATCCGCACGCGGCGGGCACGGCGGACGTGAATTACGTTGCCGCAGTTGGCGCAGTCGCCGCCGGTGTCCAGCCGGATCCCGTCGTCGCAGCGCACGTCCGAGCAGGCCGGCCGCTGCACCAGGCCCCGCCGGGTGATCCAGCCGAACGGGCTGCTCACCCGCGCCTCACCACCGGTCTCCTCCAGCCGGTCGGTGAGCCGGTCGGCCAGCAGCCGAGGCGCGTTCTCCGGCTGCATCAACAGGTCCTTCAGCTGCTGCAGCTCGGCATCCACAGCCTTCACGACCTGGTCCTGCTGCCAGCGGTTCAGCCCCGGCCACAGCCACGCGACCGGCCCCAGAGCAACCTGCAGATCAAGATCCTCGGGAAGGCCCGTCCTCGCCTGCTGCTGCGTCTTTCCGCCCGTCACGGTCTTGAGTCGGCCACCGGCCTTGGTCCCGGCAACACGCTGCCTCTGCTCATCGACCACGCACTTGGCAAGCATTTCCCCGCGGAGCGGGCTGACCTCCGCCACCGGCGACGCAGGCTTGGCAGCGGCGGCTTCGCCTCCCGCGGCCTGGTTCTCGCGCGCACGCACGCGCTCCGGCCGACGGCCTTCACCCCCACGGCCTTCGCCGGAAAAACCGCCAGAGAGCGGAGGAGAAGAAACCGGAGTAACCACAAACGCGTGGTCTGCGTGGAACTCTGCACCATCGGGACGCTCCCGATCTCCCGCCTTCACGGCCGCCTCAGCACCACAAATCCCAGAGGTACCAAGGCCACCGGCATCCTGGCCGGGAGCAAGATCTCCGACTGCACCATCGGGACGCAGCGAAGACACCGACCCAGAGCCCGAAACCGGCTCCACAGGCGCCAGAACACGGCCATACGCACGAGCGACCGGCAGCAGCATGACCCGGCCACGGCCGTTCATCCGTGTCACCGTTGCCTTGCGCTGCCGCGCGACGACACCGGTCTCCGTCAGCCGGGCTAGCACCTTCCGCGCCCCGGACGGCGAGCAGCCCAGCAGCCGGGACAGCGTCGCCGCCCCACGCCCCTCCTTCTTTCGCACCGAGCCGCCGCACAGCTGCAGCCAGCCCGACGCCCGGCTGTTCAGCACCATCAGCAACAGCCCGAGCCGGTCCGTCGCCGCGCCCTTGCCCGTGCGGCCGGCCAGCAGCCCGGGCGGCGTCGGCTCCTTGTCCTCCGGCGCCCACCCCGGCCCGAACAACGCCTCTATCAGGCGCAGTAGCACCGCCAGCTCAGCCTTGTTCAGCGCCAGAGGGTGCGCGGCTCCCCCGTGCTGGTGCGCCCGCCACAGGGGCATGACCAGACAGTCCAGCCCGACCGGGTGCCCCTCATCGTTGATGACCATCCGGGTGTGCAGCGCGTCCGTCTCCCGCAGAACGGGCAGCACGTCGTGATGGACTGTCGACGCCGTCATCCCCAGCCACCGACCCAGCTCCGCACCCCAGATGTACGACTGCAGATCGCCCTTGCGGCCCTCCGGCGCCCGCGACTTCGCAAACAGCACCACCGTGGTCAAGCGCGCCGCATCCCCGAGCCCGGCCAGCGACTCATCCGCTAGCAGCGCCCGGACCGCGGCGAGCAGCCGCAGCCGCATACCCCGACCCAGCCGCAACGCGTCATCCAGGCTGCCGTCACCCGGCTGGCCCCCGCCCGGCAGCGACAGCAGACCATTCCGCTGCGCGGGAAGCATCGGAGTGTCGACCACGACGTCCTCGACGAACTCCGACAGCATCGCGGCCGACGCTGCGATGCCGCTCACGTGGATGTCCCAGAGAACTGAGCTCGAGGTGCGGTGCTAGTCCGCTGACACGGCGGAATGGGTGGCTCAAGAAGAAACTGTGACCCGATAGACGTCGCAAAATGCGCCAAACGGGCATTGATGGGCTGACAAAGAGCAGCACGATGCTGCAACATGGGACCTGCTCTCCTGTGGTTGAGAGAGGGCATGAAAAATGCGCCTTCGGCGCTGGTTCGGGGAGAACCAAAGATTGAACTGTTCGGCCGACTGTGAACCGGACGAACAATCCCTTCAGGAGGGCCTGCGAAGCCCGCCTGGTGGCAGATGGGGCGCCATAGCCGAAGTGACTGCGAATCACTTGGGTGGCCGGGCGTCCCGGCGGCAGTTAGACCCGCTCAGCGGGTACCGCCCATCACGATTACGACATATGGCCCCCTAGCGGGGCAGTCGTGTACCCGTACGCGGATCGGTGCGGGAAGTCCAAGAGAACGCCACGCCGGAGCGACGCACTGGTCGCTGCTACAGCTGGTGCCGTGATGTGTGTCGTGCGGAGGGTACGGGTACCCTGCTGCATGTCGATCACCTTGGTCGTGGAAGGGGTGGTCGGCTGGCCGCTGAGCCTCCGCCAAGAGGTCCCGGCCCGCCCCCTTGACTTGCCTAAGGTCTTGGGGGCCTTTTCATTTTTTGGATCAAGCTCGGAGACACGATACTCCCCACCTGTGATCCCCGTAGTGGCCGGGGAAGACGTGTCGTCGAATCCTGTAGGGGTCCCGCCGGGCGACCCTATGAGGGGTGCGTCGTCACCGCAGGCGCAGGCAGGGCTCTCGAAAACACGCCTCATCAGACGCGCCTGAAGGAGCACCAGTTCAGGCCGCGCGCTTAGGCGGCGTAGCGCGTTGGCCTGACGTGCCCTAGGTGTGTCAGCCACCTTCGTGCGACTGTGCTTCCGCGGCTGGCGGCCACTTCAGGTGAAGCGGCATTGCTGCCCTCCTTCGATAGGCGCCGTGAGGGTCCGTCAGCGGGTCCCCGTCGTAGCGGGAGATCCGAGGCCACCCGGTGACCTCGGTGACCCTAAGATCCCCATCCGCGGGCCAAGCTACCAACCTTTCGCGAAATGCGGCAAGGTCGCCGCGTGGCTGCGCGCGAACTTTAGAAGTCGTAGCGCAGTTCGTAGAGGTGGCTGGCCTTCGCCATCTCTGTCACCTCAATCACGCGATCGTCGTGGCTGAGCACCACTCGCAGCGTACGGAGGATCGGAAGGTCGCTCGGCAGTCTGAGTGTTTCGTACTGCTCCTGGGTTGCGATGCACGCCGAGACGCGGTCAACGGTCCGGACCGGGGGGTAGCCCGCTTCGGCGAGCAGAGCGGGGGTACCCCCGCGAATCCGCCTCTTCTGCATGATTGGCGTATCTCGCGCAAGTTCCAACGGGTAGTAGGACTTCACCAGCTCACACGGCTCGTCGTTGAGCAGCAGGATCTGCTGACGAAGCACGGCCGTTTCGTTCTCGGCGATGCGGAGTGCCTCGCGAACGTCAGCAGGAGGAATGACCTCCCCGACTGCCTGCAGCTGAGATTTCCCCGTCTGTCCCCTGTTCTCTGCCTCCGTGATCCACCGGTACTGGTCGCCCGGGGCGGCCGGCGGGGAGTACTGAGACGGCGTCATTGTCTGCACGCGCTGGCGTTGCACCTTCACGGAGCTTCCAGGGCGGCCGACGATCAGCCCTTCGGCCTTCAGTAGCCCCAGGGCTTTTTGGATAGTTGCGGCCGAGGCATCGAAACGCGTCTTCAGCTGCTCCGTTGACGGGATGGCAGTGTCAGCTGCGTAGTCGCCAGATCTGATTTGCGCGCGTAGGTCAGCTGCGATCCGCTCGTGGAGGGGGCGCGGGTCGATGCTGTCACTGTCGATGGCGGGGCTCATCCCTGCTTCTTCAGGTCGTAGGAGAGGTGGCGCCCTCGCGAGGGCATGGTGATGGCGTCTACCTGAACAGGCTTGCCGTCTGCGGCGACGTGAACGCGGAGCAAGAGCAGAACCGGCTCGTCCGGTTCGAGGTGCAGGAGGCGCCGCTCGTCTGCGGTGGGCATCCGCGCGCTGATGTCCTCGTGGATATCGGTCACGTGGTGTCCGAGGTTCGCGAGCAGCGTTACAGCTCCGCCTTTGATCTTCTGAGCGGAAGCCAGAGGCGTGCCGGATGCCACCGAAGTCGGATAGTACGAATCCGTGAGTTCCACCGGGTCGCCGTCGAGAGTGATGATCCGCTTTCGCGCCACGACGCCTCCCCCTGTGGCGACGCCGAGTGCCCTTGCCACCGGCGACGGTGCTTGCGCGGTTCCAGCGAAGATCAGCTCCTGACCGCCCTTGCGGCCGTGACCTGCGGCTTCTTCAGACCAGGCATCACGCTCGCCTAGTGCGCGTGGCGCCAGGTATGGCTCTGAGGCACTGATCCACTTGTCGGTCACCAGCTCGACCTCCCCGCTCGTTGCGATCGCCGAACCTTATCGCTCTTCACGATAGGTGCCCTGGTGAGGTGGGTGCACCTCGATGCGAAAGCTTGCCACCTTTCGCGAAAGGCAGTACGGTCGTCACGTTACTCGGCCTAGAGGAGCGAGATTCATGGAACAGCCTGAGGCTTCGAGGCCCGACCTCTCCGTCGCACAGGTGGCCCGTCGACTGGGAAAGCACCCGGCGACTGTCTACCGGTGGATCAAGAACGGAGAGCTGGATGCCGTTCGAGACGAACGACCCTGCACCTGCCGCGCAGGTGTACGAAGTGGGGCGATCCGTATCCCGGTCAAGGCCCTCGAGACGTTCGAACCTGCAGCTGCGACTCGCTGAGCCAGCCCGTCGGCTTCTGACGAACTTCTAGTCGCAGCAGCCTTGCTATACCGCAAAACAGCAGGTGTCAGCCGCCTTCAGGCGGTGGCAATGGGGTCGAGCCGAGCTCCCCCGGCCAGGCATCTGTACCCAATAGCTCTACCTGCTTCAGCTCGAATAGCGCTGCTGCGCTGTCTGTCCGTCAGGCTGGTCGAAAAGCCAGCCTGACGCGGCAGAGAAGGCAGCACCGCACTCGCTCTTGCTCGCGTCAGGAGGATCGATGCCCCACATTCGTCCCGGTCGTACTCGCTCCAAGAACACCAACCGCCGCACGGCGCTGCTGCTCAGCACCATGGCACCCGAGGACTTCAACCTCCGGCATGGTGAGGTGCGGTCGATCGTGTGCCCTGACTGCCGCACCTGGCGCAGGATCATGGGCGACACGGTCCTTAAGATCCGAGAGCACTGCAATTCAGTGAAGGTGCCGGAGGGAGAGAAGCACGTCCAGTGCCCCGGTGCTGATCAGGTCGTGGAGATCGACATCGACGTCCGGCGCTGGCAGTCCAGGCAGGACCGCTTGCTGCGAGATGCGATGCCCCAGGAGAGCCGGCGCGCAGCGCAGCAGTTCTACAAGCCGATGCCCGCTTCGGCGACTCCGGTCTCGCGGATCACGACGGAGATCACGCTGGATTCGGAGCGTCAGACGTACCTGGCCCACCGCAAGGGCTGCACCGTGTGCGTCGGCGGTCAGCACTGCACGGACGGAGGCATGCTTGCCCGCCGGTACGTCCTCGCTCTCCAGCTCGAACCCACCCGGCGCCTCGCTCGTGAGCTGATCGCGGAGGAGGAGCGCCGTAGGGCGAAGAAGGTGGCGGCGCACTGGCCGGCCGGACGTCGGCAGCAGTGGGCACGGCACGGCGGCGAAGCCGTCGAAAGCACCAACAACCAGTGCGCACAACGCACCCCAGGATCGCTCTCTGACTTCCGCGGTCCGCAGCTGCCGCTGAAGCCGCAGAACTTGGCGGCGCACGAACGACGGCAGGCCGAACTGGGCAAGCAGTACGGGTCGCGGAAGGCGTCGCCAGCCGGCTGACCTGCGCACCGAGACGAACATCCACGGCCCCAGTCGGGGCCGGGGATGTTCGTGCGGCAGCCCAATACGACGAGTGGGGGACAACATGGACATGGGTGACGACTTGACGTTCGAGGAGTGGTGCGCGGCGCTGGAGGCCATGGACCACCAGGAGTACCTGGAGGTCACGGCGGAGTTGGAGGGCCGCGACGCCGACCCGCGCAGTTGATCGCAGCCTGTGCTGCCCGCCGTCGACCGCCCCGCTCGCTGCGGGTCGGCCGACGGCGGAGTGCGCAGGACGCACTGCCCCGCCGCGGCGGGGCCCATTTATGGCAAACCCCCGGGGGTATCGACCCCGGGGGTTCTTTGCCGCTGGTCACCCTCCAGACAGGACGACCCGCATGACCATTCTGACCTACGCCCCCGCGGCCGCCACTCGCCCGCCGCTACCGCAGCGGCCGGTCCCGCACGAGAAGACCCCCGACCGGCCCACGCCCTCCGACCCCCGACCTCACCCCCAGACCGTACGCACCACCGCGCAGCCGCAGGCCGGCATCGTCGACGACATCGAGCGCGAGGACGATCAGAAGGGCTACGAGCCCGACGACGCGACCCACGTGCCCAGGAGCTGGCTGTACGGGAGCTGACGGCATGACTGACGCCGAACGCGAGGAGCTCTCGCAAAAGAACGCGGAGAAGAACAAGCGGTCGGAGAACCACCAGAAATGACCAAGCCGACCGATGACCTGTACGTCCGCTACATGCACGCCTTCGCGGACTCCTCTGAACACACCGCCAACTGCCCCGCCTGCAGGGACGCGACGCCGTGCGCGGACGGAGAGCCGATCCACGAACGGTTCGCCCGCTTGCAGGACGCCTACCACGCACGACAGAAGCAGCGCTGAGCCCGGCCCTGCCCGTCGTCCCCGTGCCCTCGCCGGCCGGGGCCGGCGGAGAGCGTCGGGAGCTCCCCCGCTCCGGCCAGCCGGCCGCCGACATCAAACAGCCCCAGGGTGGCCGCCCCGGGGCTGTCTCTTGAACTGGACCTTCTGGGAGGCCCTGATGAACCGCGACTCCATCGTACCGACGTGGGGCTACGGCTCCGTCTCCACTGACGCGGGACCCGAACGACCCAGGGCCGTCTGCGTCGACGAGGACCCCGAACTGTTTTTCCCCATCGGCAACGCCGGACCGGCGCTGTACCAGATCGAGGAAGCCAAGGCCGTCTGCCGCCGCTGCCCGCTGCAGGAGAGCTGCCTCCAGGGCGCGCTGGAGCGCGGTGAGTCCGCCGGCGTGTGGGGCGGCCTGAGCGAGGACGAGCGTCGCTCGATGAAACGCCGTGCGGCTCGCAGCCGTGCGCAGCAGGCCAGCGCCTGACACCCCACCTCCAGCCCGCCTGCCCCGACCGGATTTGAGGAGACGGACGTGGCCCTCCCCGCTTGGCTGCAAGACCAACTCGCCGCAGCCCAGACCGAAACAGAAAGCGACGGAACGACTTGGTCCGCGTTCGTCACCACAGATGACGGCCTCGCTCCGATCGTTGGCGCTCATGACCGAGAGCACGCCCAGCAATGGCTGGACGAGTCCGGGCGTTCCGGCCTCGTCGCTCGTAGCCGCCGAGAGAGGTAACGGCCAAGCCGCATGCTTGCCTGCTGTCCCAGCGGCGTGCCACACAACCACTCATGACCGCAGCCCTGCCCAGCCCATCGTGACCTGCCCAGCGACCGGTCCGATGACGACGGAGAACGCAGGGACCGCACGCGGACTGCGCTGCCGCGCTGCCGGACCCGTTCTGTCGGCTGCCTGACCCGCCCGGCCCGTCCCAGCACCCCGTGTGCAGGGACGGGCCGGACGGCGTCCAGGGGAGCCGCGCAGCCGCGCAACTCACCCCGCTACCCAAAGCCCGGAGGCATCGCATGCGTATGGTCCCGTTACTGGCCCCGCTGGACGACACCGGCCTGCACCACACCCAGCCGCCGCACCTGTGCCGTCACACCCCGGCCTGCCCGGCCGCCGACAGCACGGACGCTGTGGCTGCCCGCATCGTCGCGAGCCACCCGGAACAGGGCTGGAACCTGCTGTGCAACGGCGTGTTCGCCTTCGAGGACACCGGCGAACTACGCTCTGACGGACAGATCACCGGTCCGCGGCCCGCGCCCATCGCCATTCCCGCGCTGGTGACGGAGAGCAAGACGGCCCTCGGAAGCTCCCTCCACATCACCAAGGAAGGCATGGTGGAGATCTGGGAGCGGCTGCGGCCCTACATGCCCCCGTACCTGATGGCGGTGCAGCACCACCCGACCTATCTCCGGTTCGAGTTCGCCCCGTTCACCGGACGGGAGCCGGAGCCGGCCACGCCGGACCTCCACATCGACCCGAAGCTGTCCTACAAGACGGAGGACGAGGCGGAGTTCACGTTGCGCCGCGCGGCCCGCGAGATCCTGGATGACCTGTACGGGCAGGCGCGCGAGCAGTGGCGTGACGCCGCCTACGTCGCCGACCTGCGGCAGGCCGTCAAGGACACCGGCGCCCGCTGGCAGGCCTACGAGCGGGACGCGGCCGCGCTGGAGGCGGCCTGCGCGTATCTGCGCACCCCGGCGGCCGGCGCGGAGTGGCCTGCCGCGCTCGCCCGCCTGGTCGACGCGCAGAACCGGGCCCTGGCCGCGGCCGGTACGTTCGATGCCCGGGCGGAGGAGATCGCCCGCGTCCACGACAAGCACCTCTACGCGGACCTCAGCCACCAGGGCGCCCTCGACAGGGCCGGCTACCCCGAGTCCAAGGACTGGCCCATCGCACTGGCCGACCACTACGGCTCCAGCTCCTACAGCGAGTTCATCACCGACGTGCCGCTCACCGAGCAGGTGCGCCGCCTCGTCAAGGAGCAGGACGCGCACGTCGCCAAGGTCGGCCGGCTGTCTGATCAGGTCGCTGGCTGACCGCAGAGGACCTACCTGATCGGCACGCCGCACCGGTGTCCTGGGCCTCGTCGCGGTCGACTCGAAGTGCCGGCCGTTCGGTCCGGCGATGCTGAAAGCCTTCAACGCCGTGCCGCGGCAGAAGCACGGTCGGCGCACCCATTGCTGCCCGACGATGCCGCGTCCGCGAGCTCCGCGCCGGCGTCGGCCCGCGTGTCTACCGCGACTCAAGCCCACTTCCCGTGATCTCAGCGCCCGGCTCCCGGTTGTGTCGATGCCGGATGGGCCGGCTGCCCCGGATGACCAACACCGCCCTGACTCCCTGCGTTGCCCGTGGTCCCCGCCCGCCAACTGGGCGGGGGCGGCGGGAAGCGGCAGAGGCTTTTCCCGCGATTTGCGCTTCACGGCCGGCCTTCCCCGTGGGAGGCCGGCCGTCCCGCTGCCGGGCCCCGTACGACCATCTCCGCACGGGGCCCGGTTCCTTGTCCTTGTTCCTCCACATCCAAGGAGCTGTTATGGCCAGCCCCCCGCAGGTCGACGAACGCGTCGACGTCGACAAGCTGCCGCTCCGCTCGGGGCTGCCTGGTCACGGGGACGCCCCCGTGCCCGGCGTTGCCTCGGCCGCGTCGGTCGACGAGAGCGAGTCGGACCCGCGCACCATGAAGGCGCTCGCGATCGTCGCCGGCACCGGCGGTGCAATCCTCGCGGGGATCGGGTTCACCGGTTCGTACAACACGCTGCGGCAACTCGCCGAGGCCAAAGGCTTCGGCCAGTTCTCGTATGCGTTCCCGATCGGCATCGACGCCGGGATCCTGGTGCTGCTGGCCATGGATCTCTACCTGACGCGGAAGCGGGCGTCGCTGCCGGTGCTGCGGTGGCTGGCCCATGGGCTGACCGCCGCGACGGTCGCGTTCAACGCGGCAGCCCCTGAAGGGCCGTTGTCCGCGGACCCGCTCGCGGCGTCGATGCACGGCGTCATCCCGGTGCTGTTCATCGCCGCGGTGGAGGCCGCCCGCCACTACATCGGCCGCATGGCCAAACTCATCGCCGGCCAGGACCTCGGCAGCCCGCCGTTGTCACGCTGGCTGCTCGCGCCGCTGCCCACGTGGCTGATCTTCCGTCGGATGAAGCTGTGGAGCCTGCCGTACGACGGTGTGGTGACCCGGCTGAAGGGCATCACGATCTACCGGCAGCTGCTGAAGAAGCGTTATGGCCGCGGCTGGCGCCGGAAGACACCGGCGGATGAGCTCCTTCCGATCAAGATGGCTCGTTTCGGGCTGACGGTCGACGAGGCACTGGAAATTCCGGCACGCGAAGCCGAGTCGGCCCGTGGCCGCGAGGAGGCGGCGGAGCTTCGGGAACGCGAAGCCGACGCTGCTCGGGCGCTTCGGGCGGCTGAGGCAGAGCTTCGGCAAGTCGAAACGGACTCTCGGATCGAGACCGCGAAGATCGCCGCCAAGGTCGAGCGAGTCGCCGCCGAGGGCCGGTTGAAGGCTGCCGAGGCGGAGGCCGAGAACGCCGCCGATCTTGAGATTCGGCGATCCGAAGAGCGCCTTCGGGTGCAGCGCGCGCAGTCCGACGCCGAGATTCAGCGGCTGGACAGCCAGACCGAGGCCGAACGTCGGCGTGCTGAGCGTGAGGGGCAGGAAGAGCAGGTCAAGTGGGCCGCGCGCCAACGGCAACTGCAGCAGGAGACCGAGGCGCTCGAGTCGGCTGAGACGGCCGAGGCGCGGGCTCGTCAGGCGCGGGCCGATCAGGAGGCCAACGAGGCGACGCTGGCGGCCGCGAAGGCCGGGCGGGAGGCGGCCGAAGAAAGCAAGCGGGTCGCCGAAATCACCCGGGAGGCCGTCGAAGCCGAACAGCAGGCCGTGGAAGCGGAAGCTGCGCGTGCGGCCGCCGAGCGCCGTGCGGCAGAGGACCTGCAGGCAGCCGCCGAAGCGCGCCGCCGTACGGCCGAAGACGACCAGGCCGCGGCCGAGGCCGAGGCGGAAGCCCGGCTCACGCTGCCGGAGCGGGACGCGCGCAAGGTGGCCCGGATGATCGTCGCGGCGGGAGGCGACCCGAAGGCCGTCACCCTCAAGCAGATCGAGGAGGAGCTCGGCGTCTCCCAGACCACCGCGCACGAGCGCAAGGCCCGGGCCCTGGAGTACCTCCAGGAGCCGCAGGAGGACGACGAGCCGCAGGCCGCCTGACCTGCGAGAAGAGCCTTTCGACGGCTCCACCGGCCCCCGAGATGCCGTCAACACCTCGGGGACTCGGTGAAGGCGCCGAAGCGCCGGGTCCACCCTCTCACCCCCACCTGCCCGTCAGGAAGGTGAGCAGCGGCGTGACCAGCACGAACAGCGGCTGGGACTGCGTGGCAGCCCCAGCCGTTCCATCCCCCGCTGACCCAACAATCGAACGGAGGATCACGCAACGTGGGCGGAACCGCGTTCTGGACAAAAGAGATCAAACGGGCGGACTCGCAGTCGCCCAAGCAGGGCGCGACACGCCGGCTGGACCGGCTGCGCGGCCTGCTGAGCGGGGCCGATCCGTCGGTCGCCGACCGCGTCTGGCGCGAGGTCGTCGACCTCCTCCAGCGGACCACCGACAGGCACTCGGTCCGCGGATCCGCGTACTGGACCAACGAGATCAAACGGGCGGACAAACGGTCGCCCAAGGAGGGCGCGACCAAGCGTTTGGACCGATTGCGTGGCGTGCTGCAGAAGGTCGATCCAGTGATCGCGAACCGCGCCTGGCGCGAGGTGAGCGACACCCTCCAGCAGATCACTGTTCGTCACACACGGTGATCATTCACCCATTCATTCACCCGGGGACGAGATGAACCCGACCCGCCCCTACACGCGTACGTACGCGCACGAGGGCGGGCCTTCACTCCCCCGGTTGCAATCCGTGAGGGGAAAGCGATGGAGTTACTGCTTCTCGCTGCGTGCGCGTGGCTAGCGCATACGGCCGGCGCGCAGAGCGAGCAAGCGAGGATGGGTCTGTCCCCGGCTCAACGGGACCTCATGAGGGAGCAGACTCGGCACGACAAGGCCGTGCAGAAGATCGCTGACAAGCACAGCGTCGCTGCGCCGGCCGAAGGCACGACCGACGCGCCGGGGAAGAAGCCCCCAGCCTCCTCGGAGCGTGCACCGGTTCTCAACATCCCGGAGGCGCTCCGGTCGGGCTACCGCGACCACGTCCGTATCGAGCGGGTGGCCACGCCTGCGGGGCGCCGGGCGGGCCTGTGGGCCGCGCGGGGTGTCGCCTGGGCCACGGACACCGGCAAGGGCGCGGTCGGCGAGTACCGCCGCCGACGTCGCGCGGAAGGCCACCCGGACCCGGCTCCGGTACTCATCCCGCTGCCGCCGGATCATCCGCCTGCGGTGCCGCCGGTCCCGGCGCACCCGCCGACGGCCGGACCCGGCAGCGGCGACAGCGAGGGAGTATCCCTCGGGAAGCCGGACCCCCAGTCGGAGCCGGAAGCAGGCGAGAAGCCCCCTGAGGGGCAATCTGAGCCGCCCACCGTAGACGGCCAGACCTCGAAGGGCTCGACCGACTCAACAGGCCCTGAGGAAGCCACAGATGGGCCCGTGCCGAGGCCGGAACCCGAGACGGCGCCGACGGCCCCCCAGGCCGAACCGGAGGATGCCACGGAGCCGAAGAGCTCCGAAGCACCCCCCGGGGCAGCCGAAACGGAATCCCCGCCGACGGCCCCTGGAAGCGAAGAAAAACCAGCCGGACCCGAAGACCCGGTTCGTGAATCGGAAAGTCCGGCGGCCGTGCCCGAAAGGGCCCCACTGGCACTGGTCAAGGACAGCGAACCGGCGCCCGCCGGCGAAGGAGTTGGGCGAATGGCAGCAGAAGTGACCTACGAGTCGGTGGCGGAGGAGAGCGATGAGCTCTCCCTGATGTGCAAGGAGGACTCACACAGCTGCGATCGGATCAAGAACCGCGCCGACAGGGAAGTCGGGCGCGGTGACGACCTGCTCGCGCAGATGGAGAACACCGGCTTCGGGGCGACCCTCAAGGCCTGGGTCGCCCGATGCCGGGAGGACTACCAGGGGATGGGGACGCACCTCGAGGACCTGAAGAGGAACACGCTCGCCCAGGACGAGGCCGTGGTCAGGGCCAAGGGCCATCTGATCGCGGGCCAGGGCGTCTACTACGACATCGCCCAGGACATGGAGCAGGTCGCCGAACGCGAGGCGTACATCAGCGACGCGGTCGACGCCGAGGACACCTCCGCACACGCCGAGGTCTACGAGACGAGGGGGGCCTGACCATGAGCGCAGGCAAAGCTGTTGGCTCGTTCGTCACCGTTGCCGCCCTCCTGGCCAGGGCGACGGCCTACGGGGTCCGAGCCGCCCTGACCAAGCGGGCCGTCGAGCGGCTGGAGAAGCGGTACAAGGACCGCGCCGACTCGGCCCGGTACCTGTCCGAGGCCATGGGCAAGCTGGAGGTCGACGAACCGACCACGAGCGCCTACATGGAGGTCTCCACGCTGTCGGAGGCCATGGCCGCCAACGTCCAGGGCATCGTCGGCCGCGCCGACTCCCTGCAGGCCAACGCTCAGGGGCTGGCGGAGGCGACCGAAGGTGAGCACGGCCGGATGAGAGACGCCAACCGCACCCACACCGTGAAGATGGCCGACCGGCGCTTCATCCAGCCTCGCTAGCCCGCACACACCACCCCTGCACGAAGGGCGGGACCGCATCACGCGGTCCCGCCCTTCGTCTTCGCTGAAATCGGAGAAGAACCGGATGGCCACGACCCCCCCGACCCAGGAAGAGACGAAAGAAGACGCTCCGCCGGAGCTGACCGGACTGCGTGCGCGGATGGCCCAGATGCACAACCCAGGCCTCTACGCCGGCTCAGGACTCGGCTTCGCCTCCGGCTGGCTGTCCGGTGACCCGCTGCTGTACACCACCCTCGGTACCACCGGTGTCGCCGCCGCCTGGACCGCACTCGGCACCCACCCGGGGCCGTGGCGATGGCTGCCCGGGCAGGGCGAACCGTGGGAGTGGATGTGCCGCAGCAGCCGGCGCGGCTACCGGCGCCGAGTCCGCCGGATGCGCCGCCGCCTGGACCTCGACCACTCCCACAAGCCGGCCGTCGGCTCCGACGGCCTGCTCGTGCCGACCGTCGGCATCGCCGAGAGCTGGCAGAACCGTCCCGACCGCGCAGCCCTGGTCCGCGACGCGAAGGCCGAAGCTTTCCGCCGAAGGTCCGCGGCGCTGCACGCTCTCTGGGCGAAGGCGCTGCCCAACTGGGAGCGCGGTTGGTGGCGCCGCTACAGCCCGGCCGAAATGGCGCTGCGGGCCGGCCCCCTGGCGGCGATCCCCGCCAGCAGCTACATCGACGTGCCCTGGTGGGCCCGCCTGGTCGTCGCCTCCACCGCGGCGACCTGGGGCTCGCGGATGTGGGCCCTGCCCGACCGGGGAACGCCGGCCGCGGCCGCGGACCTGACCGGCCTCGACTGGTACCTGGCCCGGTGGGACGAGTGGATCGCCTGCGAGCAGGGCCCGCTGGCCGCGTCCAAGCTCGCCGACGTCCACCTGGACGAGGACCGGTTGACCGCGATCATCGTCTCCACGACCGCCAAGCCCGCCCTCGGCGTCGGCCAGGACTCCGTGTCCATCGCCTTCGAGGTCCCGCCCCGGGCGGTCAACATCTACCGGCCCGACGACATGGCCGCCTCCCGCGCCAAGCTGTCCGTGCGCTTGCGGAGCAGGTCCTCCGAGCTGGACATGGACGACCTGGCGGCCGTGTGGGAGGAGTACACCCCGTACCACGGCAGCGAGCTGTACGACGCTGAGCAGACCGCGTTCGGTAGGCGCTTCAAGCTGCTGATGCCGCGCCGCGGCTCCTCGGTCTCCGACGTGCAGCCTCTCGCCATCGCGCAGGCCCTCGACATGGACGGCGAAGACGCCGTCTCCCACCTGCACCTGCGGGTCCTCGATGCCCGGCGCGTCGAGGTCAACGAAATGTCGGTCAACCCGCTCCAGGACGGCGTGCCGCTGGACACGCGCGCCCTCGTCATGGACGACCAGGGCTACGTCACGGTCGGCGAAGACATCTACGGCAATCCCGCCCGCTGGCGCCTCATGATCCCCAACGAGGGGAAGTACGGGCTCACCGGCTACCAGGGCATGTCCGCCGTGCACTCGTTCTCCTCCGGCACCACAGGCTCGGGCAAGAGTTCACTGGAAGAGACACTCCTGATCGCCCAGATGATCAACGGGATCGTCGGGTGGCTGGCCGACGGCAAGTACGGCGCCGGGTTCGCCTCGTGGACCCAGATCCTCGACTGGATGGTCAAGAGCCACTACGGCGCCATGCTCATGGGCCAGGCTGCCGTCGACGTCGGGAAGTTCCGCTTCTCGACCCAGATGAAGATGCAGTGGCAGGACGCCGACGGGTGCGTCATGGACGGCCGCAGCTTCTTCGTCCCCGGAGAGCCGTTCGCTCCGATGCAGGTCACCTGGGACGAGTTCAACGAAATGGTCATGGAAGGCAACGACCACGTCAACCCGCTCCTGGCCTCCGTTTCCAACCTCGGCCGCCAGACCCGGTCCGCCGGCATCGGCGCCCGGGTGTACGTACAGATCCCCAACCTCGACTCCATCGGGACCAACCGGCACGCCAGCGCCATCCGCGACATGCTCCAGTCCGGGAACATCGCCCTGTTCCGCACCGCGCGCGCGGACGTCGACGTGATGTCGCTCGGATCCAGGACACCCAAGTTCCGCCTGGAGCCGATCCCGGAGACCTTCCCCAACGGTTCCGGAACCGGCGGCCTCGGATACATCGCCGACGGGTCCGACCAGTACACCCAGGCGCGGATGGCATTCCACGCCAACCCGGTGCGCATCGCCCGCGACCTGCCCCGCCCGACCCTCACACAGGCCGAAGCCGATGCCATCGCGGACATGAGCCCCGCCGGCATCGCCTACCTGCGGCGGGACGAATACCGGCACATGGACGCCGGCGAGGAAGAGGAGTTCCTGCGCGACATGGTCAAGCAGGAGCGAGAGAAACGCGGCCTGGACACCACCGTCGTCGACCTCGCCTCCGCCAGCCCGGCCGACACCGACACAGACGTCGAAGACGACGACCTGGACGACCTGGTGCCGCCTAGCCGATCCGAACTCGTCTGGCACGCCGTCGACCGAGGAGCCCGCCGCAACAAGCAGATCGCCGAGGCCACCGCCCTCAAGCCGCCCAACGTCGCCAACGCGACGCGGCGGCTCGAGCGGCTCGGAAAGCTCGCCCAGGTCGACCGCGACTGGCACACCGTCGAGCGCCTCGACGCCTGACACCCCTCCATCCCCCTCAAGAATGCTGGAGATCACACCATGGAACTGACCATTTCGGGTCTCGCTCTGCTCGTCGCCGGCGGCATCGGCTGGTGGATGAAGAAGGACAGCAGTTTCCGCAAGCGCGAGGTCGCCGTCGTCTCGATCTTCTGGATCCTCGTGATGATGACGCCCCTCGGCGCTTCCGGCGTCGAGAAGGTCCAGCAGTTGTTCGGCAACGGCGCCGGCGCCTTCAGCGACACCGTCAACAACGTTTCCGCCAAGTAAGAGAACACCCCCGCCAGGGAGGTGTCCCGCCGCGCCCGGCGGGACACCTCCCTGCGTCCTTCCCGCAGCTTCGGCTTCCAGTAAGGAGTCACCACCATGGACGAGCACAGCCGGCCGGGACGGCAGCTGACGGCCCAGGAAGAGTTCGAGTCGATCAGGCTGATCGCCGAGGGACTCAGCGGCAACAACCCCACGCCCACTGCAACCCGGTGGAAGGACGTCGCAGCTGCGCCGGACCGCCCCACCGTGGGCACCGCGGTGCCCTTCGCTCAGGACGGCCGGGCCCCCATGTCCCAGAAGGCCACCGACCACGCAGTCCTCGTCATCGTCTACTCCTGGGGCTCCCTGCCCGTCGGCGGCGCGATGTCCCTGGTGCTGTGGCGTCTTTCCAGCATGAGCCCCACGCAACTGGCCATCGCAGGCCTGGGTGCCGCCGGAGTGTTCATCGCCGTTGGCGCCGCTGCCCGCATGATCGGCCGAGCCCTCCGCGACGTGGCCTCCGAGATGCCGGACCACACGGTCAACCAGTACACCGGCACCGTGAACGTGCAGCACACAGAGCTGCACACGCACACCCGCGGACTGGGGCGGACGCACAACGAGATCACCGACGGCCAGTAACCGGCCCGCCCGACCCCATGAGCCCACACCCGCAGATGCCCAGGACACCGTCGAGCACGTCGACGGGCTGCTG
Organism: Streptomyces sp. NPDC005195; assembly: GCF_040608315.1. Lineage (NCBI taxonomy): Bacteria > Bacillati > Actinomycetota > Actinomycetes > Kitasatosporales > Streptomycetaceae > Streptomyces > Streptomyces sp. NPDC005195. The sequence continues at coordinate 26,595 of NZ_JBEXHZ010000025.1, read as the reverse complement.
TTCCGCGCCCGCTGGGACGCGCTCCCGCAGCACGCCGTCCGGACCTTTCGACACCTGTTCCCGCGGCACCGTGCGCGCTACGAAGAGAGGGACACCACCATGACCATCAGCTCCGACGACGGGAACAGCCAGGAGCGCGCGCCCCGGCGGCACTGCCTGAACCAGGTCATCTGCCGGGCAAGCGGCCGGATTCGCCCGATGCGATCGAACCTGTCGAGGCTGTGGCAGCACGAGAGCGTCGCCCGCACGAGGTTCACCGCCGCGATCACACTCACTGGCGCCTTCCTGCTGGCCCAGGTCGCGCCACACGCCACGGGCCTGTCCGCGGCCATCGACGGGACGCTGGCCACGATCGACCAGCCGGTACGGCGCTACCTCCTCACTCACGCACAGGCGCTGCCCATCACCGCTGCCGCCGCGTACGGCGTCTGGCAGGCCCTCGGCTTGGCCTCCTTCGCCGCCAGCGTCTTCTACAACCGCGCCGCGCGGCTCACCTGGACGGTGTGGGGCGCGACCACCGTGATCATGGTGTGGATCGCAACCCCCGCCCCGGGGCGCGAGGTTGCTGCCGGGCTCGCCCTGCTGACCTGGGTCGTCCTGTCCGGCATCGCGCTGCGTGGCCTGCGCCTGCGACCAGCGGCCTTCGTCCAGGTCGACGTGCACAACGAGGCCCTGGCCCCGCCCGATGTCGAGGTTCACGCGGAGATCCACACGCCGCAGACCCAGCAGGCCTACTACCTGCCGTACGCGCCCCCGTACCTGCCGCCGTCGCCGAACTGACGTCTGCCTGTCCGCCCTTCGACCCCCTGACCCGGGGGCCGGGGGCGGGCAGGGAGCCGGTACAGCCCACGCGCCGCTGTCCCCCCATCACTTCGCGAACTGCTCGGCCCGCCCTGTCCCGCATGCGGGGCGACGTCCCTGGGCACGGAGTGCCGCTTCGTCTGCAGTCGCTGCACGACCGCCCGACGCACCGGCTGAAGGACTTCGCCGAGACAGGCACAACGGCCGTCCGCGCGGCTCCACCCGTCCTCGCCGTCCCGTACCACCTGCCTCCCGAACCGTCATGGAGCCCACAATGAAGAAGAAACCTCCGGCCAAGAGGCCCCCCGCCAAGAGGACTGCCGCGAAGAGGACACCGGCCAAGACCAATCCGGTGAAAAGGGCACCGGCAAGGCCCGCAGCCAAAAGGACTCCCGCCAGGAGGGCAGCGGCAAGGCCGGCGTCCATCTCTACCCGGATCGTGTTCCGGCTCTTCCGCCACATGGGGAAGGGCACCAGGAACCTCGATCCGGCACACCGCAGGGACGGCCTCGCACTTCTCCTGTTCAGCAGCGCCCTGATCGTCGCCGCGGGCACCTGGGCCCACCTCCAAGGCCCCGTCGGCGATCTCGTCGAGATCCTGGTGACCGGCTCCTTCGGCAGCCTCGACCTGCTGGTGCCGGTGCTGCTCGTCACACTCGCCGTGCGGCTCATCCGGCACACGCAGAAGTCCGAGAGCAATGGCCGGGTTGTCATCGGACTGTTCGTCCTGACTATCGGAGTCCTGGGCCTGATCCATGTCGCATGCGGCTCCCCCGCCCGCAGCGACAGCATGCAGGCCATCCGGCACGCCGGTGGCTTGATCGGCTGGGGCGTCGCGACCCCGCTGACGCACTCCATGGGAAGCGTGCTTGCCGCGCCGCTCCTGGTGCTCGTCACCGTCTTCGGGCTGCTCGTCGTCACGGCCACGCCGGTGACCGCCATCCCGCAGCGGCTACGAAGCCTCGTCGGCTACCTCGGCGTCGCCCAGACGAAAGCCGCCGACCTGCCCGAAGAAGACAAAAAAGGGCACACCGAGCAGCCGAGCGAGACCACGCCCGCACGTGCCTCCCACCGCCGAGAGGCACGAGGGGAAGCCAGTAGCCGCGACGCAGTCGCGCGGGCCGCCGTCCCCCCGCGGCGAACACCACAGGTGGCGCCGGCTGGAGCTCAGCCGCACCGGGTGATGCCCTCTCCCCGGGCCGTACCCGATCTCACCAAGCCGTCCCTCGCCAGCGCGGACAGCACCCGTCCCGTGATCACGCCGCAGCCGCAGCCGTCCAACGGCAACGCCTACTCCCTGCCGGCACTCGACCTGCTCACACACGGGGGGCCCGGCAAGGCGCGCAGCGCCGCCAACGACGTCGTGGTCGCCTCGCTCCAGAACGTGTTCACCGAGTTCAAGGTCGACGCCCGGGTCACCGGCTTCACACGCGGTCCGACGGTCACCCGCTACGAGGTGGAGCTCGGCCCGGCCGTGAAGGTCGAGCGGATCACCGCGCTGACCAAGAACATCGCTTACGCGGTCGCCAGCCCGGACGTGCGGATCATCAGCCCGATCCCCGGCAAGTCGGCGGTCGGCATCGAGATCCCGAACACCGACCGCGAGATGGTCAACCTCGGCGACGTGCTGCGGCTGGCCACGACCGCCACAGACGACCATCCCCTGCTCGTCGCGCTCGGCAAAGACGTCGAGGGCGGCTACGTGATGGCCAACCTCGCCGAGATGCCGCACATCCTGGTCGCCGGGGCCACCGGCTCCGGAAAATCCTCATGCATCAACTGTGTGATCACCTCCGTCATGGTGCGCGCGACCCCCCAGGACGTCCGGATGATCCTCATCGACCCCAAGCGAGTCGAGCTGACCGCGTACGCCGGTATCCCGCACCTGATCACACCGATCATCACCAACCCCAAGCGGGCCGCCGAGGCGCTGCAGTGGGTCGTGCGGGAGATGGACCTGCGCTACGACGACCTCGCCATGTACGGCTTCCGCCACATCGACGACTTCAACACGGCCGTCCGGCGCGGCACCGTGACGGCGCCGCCGGGCAGCGAGCGGGAACTCCAGCCGTACCCGTACCTGCTGGTGATCGTCGACGAGCTCGCGGACCTGATGATGGTCGCCCCACGCGATGTTGAAGACGCGATCGTCCGCATCACGCAGCTGGCCCGCGCGGCCGGCATCCACTTGGTGCTCGCCACGCAGCGGCCGTCGGTCGATGTCGTCACCGGACTGATCAAGGCGAACGTGCCGTCGCGGCTCGCCTTCGCCACCTCCTCGCTCGTCGACTCGCGCGTCATCCTCGACCAGCCCGGCGCCGAGAAGCTGATCGGCAGGGGCGACGGGCTGTTCCTGCCCATGGGAGCGAACACGCCTGCCCGGATGCAGGGTGCCTTCGTCACCGAGGACGAGATCGCGGCTGTCGTCCAGCACTGCACGAACACGATGACGCCTGTCTTCCGGGCCGACGTCTTCATGGGCACCCAGCAGAAGAAGGAGATCGAAGGAGACATCGGCGACGACCTCGGCCTGCTGCGTGAGGCAGCCGAACTGATCGTCTCCTCGCAATTCGGTTCCACCTCGATGCTCCAGCGCAAACTGCGGGTCGGCTTCGCCAAGGCAGGACGACTGATGGACCTCATGGAGTCGCACGGCATTGTCGGGCCGAGTGACGGATCCAAGGCACGCGAGGTCCTCGTGAAGCCGGACGAGCTGGACGGGGTGCTGGGAACGCTCCGTCCCACATCCGTCAGCGCACAAAGCGAAGGCACTGAGGCGGCACCCCTCACATAGCGGGTCATGCGCCCGACACACCCAGCGAGCGGCTGCGACGAGCAGCACAACAGCACAGCCCTGCGTCCCGCGCCCGTGCGCAGGGCGCAGGGCTTTCTACCCACCGACGCCTGGAGGACCAGACCCGTGCTCATGCCCCGCCCGCGCCGCAGGATCGGCCGGCCTCGCCCGATGCGCCCCGGCCCCCGCTTCCCGCTCCGGCCCGTCCGGCTGCCCGTCGCCTGGACACGGTGATGGACAGCGGCGTCTACCTGGAGACGTACGACTGGGGAACCGCTCCCGAAAACCTCGTCACCCGGCGTCAGTTACGCGTCCTCGGACTGCGCCCCGCAGGCCAGCCGCCGATCGTCCTGCGCTGCAAGTCGTGCGGGTTCTGGCCCGGACGCATCTGCAGCCGGCCCACCTACTTGTACCGGATCGATCGCGCCCTGCCGGTCCGGCCGATGACCTTCGCGAAAGAGCGGGCCCTGGACCGGGCGATGGAGGCACGCCAGCGATGCCCGGCGTGTCGACGCCGGTATCACCACTGCATTAAGCGAGCGATATTGCATCGGATGCAACATTCGCCGTGGATGACGCGGGCCTTGTTGCTGGGGTGGAGCCACGCTACACCCGTCGCAGGGCCGGGTTGAGGGCGTTGACCTGCGGTTCGTAACCGTCTCAACGTTGTTGCGTTAGAAGCAACGTGACCGAATCGACGGACCTGGCAGGCGCTGCCCATCTGGTGCTTGCCCAAGGGGTGGTGCACCTCGATCCGGAGCCAGCGGTGTTCGCCGCGATGATCGAGGGCTGGGCCCGGCAGCAAAGAACGCGGTTCCTGAACTACGAGTCGACGATCAAACCGCGTCTGTCGGTGGTGAGACGGCTGGCGGACTTCTCGAACCAGTACCCCTGGCAGTGGCAGCCCGCGGAAGCCGAGGCATTCTTCGACTTCCTGCGGGCGCGGCGGCCGAACTTCGCGGTGTCGACGGCTCGCAACTACCAGAACGCACTCCGCATGTTCTGCGAGTACGTCACCGACGAGCGGTACGAGTGGCCGCGGGTCTGCCTGGACCGGTTCGGCCGTCAGCCGGTGGAGATCCTGCACGAGTGGAATTCGATCACTCACACCAGCACCTACGAGGGCTCGCCGGGGCGGCGTCCGCTGTCGTATGACGAGGTCCAGCTGCTGTTTGACGCGGCCGACGAGCAGGTGGAGACCATCCGCCGACGCGGGCGCAAAGGGGCGCTGGCGGCGCTGCGCGACGCGGTGATGCTCAAGGCCGTCTACGCCTACGGACTGCGCCGCCAGGAAGCGTGCGGGCTGGACCTGGTCGACCTGCGGCGGAATCCGAAGGTCACCTCCTACGGGAAGTTTGGGGGTGTGTTCGTGCGGTTCGGCAAGGCGTCCAAGGGCGGTCCACCCAAGCGCCGCACCGTGCTGACGGTTCCGGAGATGGACTGGGTCGTTGACGTCCTGGCCGACTACCTCTCGGAGGTTCGCGGCGGGTTCGCGCCCGGCAAGCACCCGGCGTTGTGGGTGACCGAGCGCCGCGGCCGCGTCTCCCTGCGGGGCCTGAACGGCGCTTTCACCAGAGCCCGTGAACTTGCTGAGCTGCCGGAGGAGCTCGATCTGCATAGTCTGCGGCACAGCTATGTGACGCACCTGATCGAGTTCGGGTATCCGGAGCGGTTCGTGCAGGAGCAGGTCGGTCACGCCTATGCCAGTACCACCGCGATCTACACCGGGGTCTCCGACGAATACCGCAACCGGCTGCTCGAGCGGGCGTTGAAACAGCGCCACGGCGATCTGTGGGAGGAGCCGGCGTGATCCGCAAGATGGGGGTGGTCTGGCACCTGAGGCTGCGCATGGCGGAGAAGGGCATGTTCCAGACCTCCGCGCTGGCGCCGCTGCTGGCAGAGCGGGGCGTCGACCTGTCGCGGGAACAGGTGTTCCGGCTGGTGACGCAGCCGCCTCAGCGGCTGTCGATGGACACCCTCGCGGCGCTGTGCGACATCCTGGACTGCCAGCCGAACGACCTGCTGGAAGTCAAGGTCGTCAACGCCGAGGTCCGCAAGACAGCCGGCGAGGCGGGGCCGTCGCAGCCACGGCCGCGTCGCACCACGATCCGGCGCCCCGACCTGACGTGACCCGGCAGGGCAGAACCACCGGGGCCCTGGCGCGGATCCGGCAGCATCTGCACGCAGCCCTGCCGGGCCTGGACGGCTTGGTCCTGGAGGAGGTGCTGGGCGAGGCGGGCCTTCGCGGAGCCGCGGTCGGCATCCTGGAGCGGCATCTGGCTGCGAACTCCGATGCGCTGACACGTCCCGGCACGGCGGAGCCGTTCGCCATGGTCCGGCTCGCGCACGCGATGATCGACCACGGCATTTCCGCAGTCACGGCGCCGGCGTGCGCGGACTGCGGCAAGGCCTCACGCCAACTGGGGCGTCAGATCGAGGGGCGGAGCCTGTGCCCGTACTGCTTCAGCCGGGCCCACTACGCGACCTGCGTGCGCTGCGCGCGCCCGGCCCGCCGCACCACCGAACAGGAGGACGGCCCGGTCTGCCGCAGCTGCACACGCGCCGCGTCGATGCCCCGCTGCGCGACGTGCGGCCGGGAGGTGCGCAAGACCGGCGTCGTGGACGGTCCGCCGCTGTGTCACCACTGCCGGCCCCGGATTGCCCGCGTCTGCATCTCGTGCGGGACCGAAGCGCCCGTCCAGGCGGTGACGCCTGACGGGCCGGTGTGCCGGCGCTGCTACCGCTCACCGACCCGGACCTGCGGGAAGTGCGGGCAGATGCGGCACATCATCAAGCGCGCCCGAGGAGGGGAGCCCGACCTGTGTTCACTGTGCTACCGCGTGCCCGACCGCCCCTGCTCCCGCTGCGGCCGCACGCGCCCGGTGGCGGCACTTCTCCTCGGCGAGCCGCTGTGCCCGACCTGCCACGAGAGCCGACCGCGGTCGTGCGCTGTGTGTGGTCGCTCCCGCAAAGTGCAGGCCGAATGGCCGGTGGGCCCGGTCTGCGGCACCTGCTATACCCAGGTCCGTCGCGCCCCGGCCCCGTGCGGTGACTGCGGCCAGGTCCGCCCCCTCATTGGCCGCCACGCCGATGGCGCTGCCTGCTGTGGCCCGTGTGCTGGGACCGGCCAGGCCTACGAATGCCAGGGCTGCGGCGTCAGCGGTCTGCTCTTCCGCCGCGGATTTTGCACCCGATGTGTCCTCGACCACCGCGTGACCGGCCTGCTCGCACCACCCGGCGCACCCACGGTCCCAGCGCGACTGGAACCGCTGCGCGCCGCGCTCCTGGCCGCCGGACGACCCGTGACCGTGCACCACTGGCTCGACCTCGACGGCGTCGCCGACCTCTTCAACGCCCTGGCCACCAGGCACAGCGCGATCACCCACCGGGACCTGGACTCTCTGCCCGACAAGCTGGATACCACCTACGTCCGCGATCTCCTGTCGACCGCCGAGGTGCTACCCCAGCGCTACGAAGAAGTGGAACGCCTGCCCCGCTGGGCCGACCACGTCCTCGCGCAAGCGCCCGCGGAGCACCGGCAGATCGTCAGCCCCTTCGCGCACTGGTACGTCATCCGACGCCACCGCGACCGAGCCCGACGCGGCCAGGGATTTGCCGCGTCGTCCCTGGCGCGGACCCGCTCCCTCATCCAGCGCCCCCTGGAACTGCTGGCCTGGCTGGACGACGAAGGCCTCACCCTGGCCGACCTCAACCAGCACTCGCTCGACCGGTGGTTGTCCCAGGGCAAGCGTCACCGCAGGGACATCCGTGTGTTCCTGCACTGGGCGGAGCGCCACAAGCTCACCGCCCGCGACTTCGACGTTCCGCGGCGCCGGGTGGAACAGCCCAGCGTCTTCATCGAGGACGAAGAGCGGCTGCAGCAACTGCGGCGCTGCGTCGGGGACGAGACCCTCCCACTGGCGACACGCGTGGTCGGCAGTTTGGTCCTGCTCCTCGGCCTGCAAATCAGCAGGATCCTCCGATTCACCACCAGCGACGTAGTGCGGGAGGGCAAGACAGTGCGCCTTCAGTTGAACGGGCACCAGGTGGACCTGCCACCACGCATCTCCACCCTGGTCGGCCAGCGCCTGGAGTTGGCCGAAGCGGCCTGGCAGAACAACCGCTCCGCCAGCACCACCCCGTGGCTCTTCCCGGGCTCCAACCCGGCGCGGCCGCTGTCCCTGCAGTCGATGCACATCCAGCTCCGGAAAGCCGACCTGACAGGACTCGCCGGCCGCAACACAGCCCGCCTCGCCCTGGCCACCGACGTCCCGGCGTCCATCCTCGCGGAAGTCACCGGTACGAGCGTGCACAACGCGACGCGATGGGCCACCTTGGCCAAGCGCGACTGGACGGAGTACATCGCCACCCGCCGAGACGACTCCGGAGCTCGCTGAGCGGTCACCCCGATCACGGATGGTTTTGGCTCTGCCTACCGTCGAGGATGTCCACGAGATCTTCGAGTATCCCAACGAGCTCTGCGGTCGGGATTTTCGCTACGAAGACCTGGCCCGCATGCTCAGGATGCTTGAGCAGGTGTTCGTCCCGCCGGAACTGCAGCGTGATCAGTGACCCGTCCCCGTCTCGGAAGAGGTGGGTCGTCACATTGTCGGTCGTGGGGCCCCAGTCCATGACACGGAACCGGCTGCGAAACTCGAAGTCGGCTTCGGTTTCGTCGTCAGTTCCGGCGCGGAGCATGAGACGCCGGTGTGTGGCTTGCGGGGACAGGCCATCGAATGGCAGTGCAGAGGCCATGCCGGACCGCAGCCAGGCGGCCGTGTCCCGTACGTCGCGGCGGAACTGCCGGACGAAGACCATGTTGTCGTCGCAGGTCAGCCACTGCCCCGCAGCCCAGATGTCCACCCGGCACAGCTCGTGGTCCCGGTCACCCACTTCCGTGGCGAACCGCTGCCTGTCTCTCAAAATCGTGCTCACGCCGGGACCCTCGCAGGCCACGCCTTCGTCCGCAAGTAAGTTCCCGCGCTGCAATGGCCGCCACACGGCACTGGGGCTTCAACTGTGTGCCGGGGGTGCTGCACACCACTCGTGAATCAGGCGAGGCCACCCTTTTTTCAATGCTGCGCTGCTCTGCTGTTGGAAAAGCGGTCCCGCCCGCGCCTCGGTACCGCGCCCGCGCAACTGAAAGCCACCTACCTGGACCGGAATACGACACCTTCGGAACATGTGCACTCCGCCAGTACCGCTGCGCGCCCTGGGGAGCTGCCTGGAATGCCACGACGGCACCCCCGCCGACCCCACCACCTACAGTCCCGCACCCGCCCACCAGCTCACCCCCTGACACCTGAGAGGACCACCGCATGGACATCCGCATCACCTCGTTCGGGCACCTCCACGGTCCCCGCCCCGACGACGCCCACATCGTCCTCGACCTGCGCCAACATTTCCGTGATCCGCACTGGGACAAGGGCCTGCGAGAGCTGACCGCCCGGAACCGACGCGTGATCCGCGCGGTCCTCGGCACGCCCGGCATACGGCAGCTGCTCGCAGCGACCGTCGCCCAAGCCCAGGCTTACGCCCGCGGCCCGGGCGGGGACGGACATCCGCTGTCCATCGCGGTGGGCTGTGCGGGCGGCCGGCATCGTGCAGGTGTCACGGCGCACGCTCTTGCCCGGCGGTTGCGTCGGCGTGGTCACCAGGTCGTCCTGGTCCACCGCGATCTGCATCGGCCCGTGGTGCACCGCGCGTCTGCCTGACGGCCCTCTGTGCCGCGCCGGCCCGATCATGGGGCGGCGCGGTGCTGAGGACCGGACAGTCCGGCCCGTACGACCCATCCCGACAGGGAGACCAGATGACCGACACACTGCACGCGGCCGCCCGCTCATTCTGCGCGGATTCCCCCATCGCCTACCTGTTGGAGCTCGTGGACCAGCACGGTGATTCCCCCTCCGAGGAAGAGCAGCGGCAGGACGCCGAAATGGCCGCGGCCCACCACGTGTATGGCGTCTATGGCGTCTCACTCGCCCAGGTCGTCGGCGCGGACGACTGGCAGGGCTACCCGGCCGTCACCGACGAAGGGACCCGGCACTGGGAGGCGTCCGCGGTGGCGTGGCTGGACGGCGGTCTGTGGCTGCACCACACCCTGCTCATCACCGAAGCCGATGGTGCAGCGAACGTGCTGACGCTGATCGTGCCGTGCACTTGCGGCCGGGGATACATCGACATCCGCCTCGAGACCGAAGAGCACTTGATGGAGGTCCTCTCTGACTTCCGGCCTACCGCCGGTCTCTCTCCTCACGACGAGAGGGACCCGGACGACTGCACCAGCATCACCGCCGAACCGCACAGCCGCACCGTCGACGCCTGGCGGTAGCGGATCCCACACAGGAAGCCCCGGCGCTCTCGGCACGTCCTCGACCGTTTGGGTAGCGGTCGTGGACGTACCGTGTCCGCCCGGTCGCCCGGACCAGGCGACGACCTTCTGCAGGAGGTCCTCGTGCCCGCAACCCGTTCCCTGATCGACGCCGTCGCCGCGCGCTTCGGCCGGCGGCGCGCCTACGCCGACACCACCGACGTCGACGCCCTGCTCAGCCAGCAGACCGACCTCGCCTACAGCCAGGCCCCCGACCCCACCGACCTCGCCGCCGCCCAGCACGACGAACTCACCGTGCAGCCGTGCCTCATCGACATCCGCGCCCGGGCGCTCGCCGACTTCGTCTACCTGGAGGCCGTCCTGGCCGACGCCCGCAGCCGGCACCTGGCGCCGGAGCTCATCCGGAGCCTGCGGACCGTCGTCAGCCACAGCCGAGAGCTGACGGCGTTGCTCGCGGACACGGTGCGAACCACCACCGCCGTGCACGCCGACACCCACTGAACGCAGGAAGGGCCGCAGCACCTGGCTGCGGCCCTTCCTTCACCCACCACGAGACCAGGAGAGCCCATGAGCGATACCACGGAGAACATCCCCACTGGCCTGCGCTGCTGGTCGGCGAGCTGGCCCGGGTACACGCCGGTCGACATCACGCCTCCCGAGCTGCACCCTGCTGCACTGGCCAGGCACGTTCCGGACTGGGCTGAGGCAGCCGCCACGCCGACCGACGTTGACGACTGGGACCACCGACGGGCCACCGCGCTCATCCCCTACGAGCTGGACGCACGGGGCTGGCCCTTGCACCCACCGGGCCGCACCGGGCGCACCGGCCGGAACCTCGGAAAATGGGGTGAGAACGCCGCCGCCGACCCGATCGTGGTCGCGGGCACCGGCGAGCAGCGACGGGTACTGCTCATCACCCGGGACGACATCCACGTCGAAGCGATTCCCGGCGGCATGGTCGACGCCAGCGAGACCGCCCCCGCCGCCCTGGTCCGCGAGCTGCGCGAGGAGACCGGCGTCGACCTGGCCGACCACCACCCCGTGATCCTGGGCCGGGACGTCGTCGACGACTGGCGCACCTCGGATCACGCATGGGTCGCATCCACCAGCGCCCTGTACCAGTTGCCCGCCCCGGTGACCGCCGTCGCCGCCGACGATGCTCTGGACGCCACCTGGTGGCCGTTCCAGTCTCTCAATGAACTCGACGCCGCGATCACCGCCGCAGGCCGCACCCTCTACGCCGCGCACCGCCCCCTGCTGCAACGCGCCCTGGACCACCTGCCCAAGTAGCGCCCCGCCAGCCGCAGCACAGGCACTGCCCCCCGCCCTTCCCCGCGCGCTTGCGGGGACCCGTGGAGCTGTCTCCGGGACCCCGCGCGCGTGCTGCAGCGGAACTGGCCCGCCGTTCGGCAGGACGGGGTGGAGCTAGCCACATCACGCCGGCAGTCCACCGAGGCCGCGCCCGAGTGGGATGCCTCTCGGTTCGGAGCCCGTCCCCCCACGGCAACGACCAACCCGACCACCACACCAGAAAGGCCCCAGACATGACCGCACCCGCAAGCGCCTGGCGGGCCGCCGCTCCCCCTCCCGAGCTGCGATTACGCGAGGACGAATTACAGCAACTCCGTCGGCGCATGCGCAGGGTCGCTGACTTCGTGCACGACGACCAGCACGATCTCGACGCCCGCCAGGAGCTCGCGAAGATGCTGGGGATCCCGGCACCAGCAGCGCGGGTCAGCACCGCACGAGTCAAGCCGCACGCTCTGTGACACGCACCAGCCGCGGGCGTAGCCGACCCGCTCACACCCAGGCTGGCCACCCCCACCTCCGCCCTGCCTACAAGATCAGGAGAACGACCACAATGCCCCAACGCAGCCTTCGCGGTGCCCAGTTCGCAGCGGTGTACGCCCTGCTCCGCGCAGCATCGGATCTGGGCGACCACTGGATCCAGTCCGACCATCAGGCCACCACAAAGGGCCAGCACGACGAGACAGAGGGACAGTCCAGCAGGGTCGGCCGCATCGCCTGCACCATGCACGTCGTCACCTACACCGCCACGCAGGCGGCCGCTCTGTACGCGGGATCCCGAGCACTGGGCCTGGGACTTCGCCCTCGCCGCGTCGCTGCGGCGCTCGCCCTCTCGGCCGGCACCCACTGGTGGGCCGACCGACGCATCCACCTCAAAGCTCTCGCCAACGCCACCGGCAACGGGAACTTCTACCAGATGGGCGGACCCCTCGGCGGAAGCTACGCCCTTGACCAGGCCTTCCACCACGCTGTCGAGACGGTCGCAGCTGTCATCGCCGCGTCGAAATGAATGCCGCCCACGACCCGCCCTCGCATCCGACCCAAGGCGCCAACGAGGGCGCCGGGGTCTGGCACACCAATCAGTATGCGGGCGGTGCCCCTTACCCGACCCGTCACCATACCCACGTCGATTGCGGCGACCACGGCAGCCGGTACCTCGCACTACCGACTGAATCCATGCAGAAGATCCGCGCCATCCACGAGGCCGCACACGCCGTCATCGCGCTCACCGGCGGCGCTCACCTTCACCACACGCAGATCGAACCGCCGGGCAACCCCGGCGGCACAGGAGGAATCACCGGCGTCTGCGGGCTCACAGACCCCCAGAGCCTCGCCGCCTTCTGTGCAGCCGGCGAACGCGCCGACGACCGGTGGCTGCGCGACAACGGCCTGTGGACCGCTCGGCGCGCCGTCTGCGTAGAGATCGGGGCCCACGGCGACCGCCTGAACCTACTCGCCCTGAACCCCCACGTTGGATTCGGCGACACGGACATTCACTACCAGTCCATCCATGACCTCGCCGATCAGGTCATCGACCAACACTGGGACAGGATCACAACTCTGGCCGATCAACTGGTCGACCGCCTCCACCTGGACGGCAGCGACGTCGCTTCCCTCACAGGGATCGACGGACCGGCGTGCACGTGCGGGCGCAGCACCCCGCGCAGGCCGGCTTGGCGCCCATGGCGGCGCTGAAGTGCGGCATCCCCTCGGCCAACGAATGGGCCGCTCTCCCGGTAGCAGCGCGCTGCACCTACCGACTTGGTCTTCCAACCACACCGAGCCAACGCGACGGGCATTCCGCCTGCTCTCCCACCGAAACTGACGCCCCGCCTCACCAGCCTCGCGAGACAGCACGTCACCACCGCTGCCTTGACGCAAGGAGAGTCCGCATGAAGAAACCGATCTACCCGCACCTGCCAACCAACAGTTTGGTGGTCCTGATCGGCCCCGCAGGGGCCGGGAAGAGCGCCATCGCCATCACGTGGCCCGACTCGCAGGTCCTGTCCCTGGATGCCTTACGCGAGGCTGTCAGCGACGACCCCGGTGACCAGGCAGCGACCGCCGACGCGGTCGACGCCCTGCACCTGCTCCTGGAGCGGCGGATGGCCCGCCACCTCAACACGGTCATCGACGCGACGAACGTCTCCCGCGAAGCCAGGGCACCGCTGGTCGCCGCCGCCAAGCGTCACAACATGCCCGCCCTCGCGATCCTGGTCCCCACCCCGGTATCCGTGTGCGTGGACCGGCAAGGCCCGCGGCCGGACAACTGCACCGTTCCCGACGACGTGGTCCGCGCGCAGCACAAGGCCATGGTCCACGCGCACGCCGGACTCGCGGCCGAAGGCTTCACCCACGTCGTCTACGCCGACACCCTCGACAGACTGCTGCCCCACCTGCAGCGGCTGAGCGAGAACAGGGCCGCACGCCTCGGACTGGACGGCGGGAAGGGCCTCGGTGACCTGCTCCTCGTCGAGCGGATGTTCGGACCGCAGATCGTGCCGCTGTGGCGGTGGCGGCCCGCTTCGGACGTCGCCGGCGGCGACCGTGTAGCGGAGATCCGCCTCGGCAGGCACCATCTCACCCTCGCCCTGCGCACCGACGTCGACGGCGAGGGAGATTTGGGCTTCGACGTCCTCCTGCCCTGCCCCCACGACGCCGAATGCACCGGCTCCGCATGGGCGCCTGTCTACAGCGTCACCTGCCTGGCGCGGGCGCTGACAGGGGACCTCAACGGCAGCGAGGACATCATCTGCACCGTCCACGGCCCGAACACCGGTGACGGCCAGGACGACGACCCTGCCGGCCGGTCGGATCTGCAGGCGCCGTTCGCGGGCGCGGCCCGGGGATGAGCCGGGCCGCCGACGGACCGCACCCGCACCCGCTCACCCCGGCCGAACTCCCCAACGGCGACGACTGGTTCCACGGATGCCCGGACTGCCACCTGCCCATCCAAGGCGGCGGCGCAGGCCTTTCCGCGCACCAGCGCACCGTCCACACAACCACCGGGGACCCCCGGCGAAAGATCACGATCCACCTGGATCCCTGACCTGCACCCCACCCCAGCATGACGGACATTCCGTGCCGCCCCGGCCCTCCCCCGCACCACGGAGGCCGGGGCGGTCGCGGTGGTCCCTCACACCACGATTACGAAAGGAGATGGACGTCATGCCCCTGCCCGTCTTCCAGGTCGACGTCCCGATACACCGCACCGACCAGCCCGCCGCGAGCGGCGTGCACGTCTTCACCGGGCGCGCCGACAGCCGCAGCGCCGCCGTAAGAAACGCCCACGAGGTCTACGACGCGGCACGCACCGCCCAGGACGCCGGCCGGGAGATTCCCCACGAGAGCGCGGACGGCTGGTGCGCCTGCGGCTACCGGCCCGGCTGGCAACTCGACTGGTCCGCCGCGAGGGCCAGCCGCTGGGTCAACCCCAACCGCTGGACCAAGGCCCGCACCTTCGAGCTGTAGCTCCGCCCCGGGACGGACAGCGAGGCGTCCAAACCAACCGCCCGTCCCGGGCCCAACCCAATCCCGTACGAGACGAGAGAGGGAGATCCTCAGTATGGACTCCGTCCTGCGCGCGCACGGCTCGATCGGCCCGCGCACCCTCCTGATCACCACCGCCGCCGTTCCCCTGACCGGCTGGACCGTGCACGCTCTGGTGCTGCACCACAGACTTGCCGCGACCCGGCGGGAACCGCTGACCGGGCTGCTGCGCCGCGACGCCTACACCGCCCGCGCCCGCCGACTCCTGGCCCGCCACCACGGCGACACGACCGTAGTCATGGTCGACGCCGACCGGTTCAAAGCGATCAACGACACCTACGGACACGCGGCCGGAGACACCGTCCTCACCGCGCTTGCCGACCGGCTCACCGCCTGGGCCGGCCCCCGTGCAGCCGTCGGGCGGCTCGGCGGCGACGAATTCGCCGCGGTCCTGGAACTGCCCGCCCACCATCGGGCCCCGCGGCTGCAGCAGCTGGTCCGGATGCTGCACACCCCGGTCACCCTGGGCGACGGCCGCACCGTCGATGTCGCCGCGTCCGTCGGCGCCGCTGCACCGGACACGACCGGTGTACACGACCTCAGCGGACTGCAGCGCGCCGCCGACGCCGCCCTGTACGACGGGAAGCACACCGGCCGTGCGGTTATCGCCACGGTCCAGCACGTCACGGTCCCGTCCATCAACGGCCGCCGGGCAGGACGACCGGGCACATCCGCCTGGGGGCGCGCCGCATGACCGCCCCCGACCTCACACCCGGGGACTGGATCCGCGGCATCACGATCCGACAGCCCTGGGCGACGTGCATCCTCGCCGGAAAGACCATCGAGAACCGGGTCTCGGACTGGCCGTGGCGCGGCTGGATCCTCCTTCACGCCGGGAAGACAAAGCCCGACCCCGCCGTACTGCGCGACCCACTGGTCGCGACCGCGATCCGCGGACGTGAACTCCAGCTCGGGGCAGTCATTGGCGTTGCCCGGCTCATCGACTGCCACCTGGACCGAGGGCCCGAGCGGTGCACCAACCCCTGGGCACAACGCGACGCGCACCACCTGGTCCTCGCCGATATCCACGAACTGGCTCTGCCCGTGCCTGCCAGAGGCGCCTTGCCGGCCTGGAAGCCGACAGGCGACCTCGTGGGCCAGGTTCTCCAGCAACTGCCTGGCCTGAACCCATGAGTCGCATGGCAGGTAGGAAGCCCGTTTTGAAGCAGGCCTGATCCCGCCTCCCGGATGCCTTCTGGACTGGCGCGACGACGACCACGCCTGAACCCCTCCAACTGGAGGCCCCATGACCACCAATCGCGACGTCGACCACGCCCTCGCCTACCCCGAGCCCCCCGCCTCGTCGCTGTGGCACCGCCACGGCGGCATGCAGGCCCGGCCCCTCACCGACGCACAGAAGAAACGCAACCGCGAACTCCTGCTGCTCGCGCAGCACGGCCCTCGACCCCGCACCCCTCGCCGCACCAAATCCCTGACGGAGACCAATCGATGAAGACCACACGCAGCCTGTTCGACGGATGGATCGAAGCGGTCCCCGTCCGCGGCCCGCACGGCACCGTCACCTTCGACCTGGTGGTCCGGCCCCCGGACATCGACAGCCTCCCCGACGACGCCCCCGACACGATCATCTCCTGCACCAGCGACAACCCCCAGATCAACCACGAACTCCTCAACGCCATAGACCTCGGAACTCTGGTACGCGCCAAGGGCACCCTGATCCAGTCCCAGACCCTTGGCGAGAACGCCTGCCTCACTATCGACACCCTGGAGATCCTGAACGAAGTCGAACGGAAACCGAGTGCGGGCCGCTACGACGGATACTGCGCCGTCTTCGGCTTCGACGCCGACACCGACGCCGTCTCCGTCTTCACCACGCTCGGACGATGGGTGGGAATCGCTGACAACGTGGACACCGTCGCCGACTTGATCGACATCGATCAGCGTGTGAACGGCGGTGACGCGTGATGGACGCCACCGCCAAGCACGGCACGGTCCTCGAGCGGTTCCCCGCCGGAGGCCCCCGCGGCTCGTGGCCGGCCGAGGAATTCGCGGCCGCCCAGCGGACCCAGGGACAGAACGCCAGGGTCGTAATGGACCTGCCGAGCGACCAGTTCTGGGTGCTCACCGACAACTCGGAGGCCCGGACGTGAAAGCCACAGGCCTGAGCACCCGCAAGACGTCCCCGCCCCGCTCAACCCATCCGGGCCGCCCGCACAGCGAGTCGCCGCGACGGTACGCGAACGCCGAGCATCCGGACGCCGAAAGGAGCCACCTCATGGCCACTCCCGACACACAGGACAGCACGCTCACCGCCGCGCAGGCCGTGGCGCTTGTCCTGCTGCGTGACGGCTCTACCGAACGCAGCATCACGAAGCGCACCGGCACCTCCGGCGACGACCTCTACCAGCTGGCTGCGGCCCACGGCATCACCGCCCCGCACGCCACCGTGGAAGGCCACCGCTGCCATGAAGCGGCCGGCAGCGAGCCCTGCGACGGATGCAGCCTCGCCGCCGCACGCGCCCAAGCCCGCACACTCGCCCGCCAACGCAGGTCCGTCAGCTCCCTGCCCCACGCAAGCCGCCGCCAGACCACCCGACGCAAGAGGACAGCAACCCGATGATCGAGCGCATACCGATCGCCCTCACCGGCTACCAAGACACCGCCGCCACCCCCGGAGCCGACGTCGACACCGCCGCCTGGCGGATCATCTCCTCCCCCGCCGACTGCGAGGCGGCAGACGAGGCCATCATCCCCTGCACCACCAGCCACCCGGACGTCGCACGCAAGCTGCTCACCGAATGCCAGCCCAGCGACCTGCTGCGTGTCACCGGCCACCTCACCCTCCCAGGCACCGCTGACGGCGGTATCCGGCTGGACGTCGACACCGTCGAGATCCTGTGGGAGGCGCCGCTGCAAGAACAGCCCCCCAACCGCCCGACCGACGACCACACAGACCGGGACAGGGCGATTCAGGCCCTGGCCGAAGCCCTCACCGGCCTCCCCTGCACGACGACCGCGGGGGAGCAGCCGGACGTCCGCATCAACATCGGACCCATCGGCCTGCACGGCCTGGACGTCACCAACTGCCACAACATCGACATCACCACAACCCACACACACCAGCTGACCAACGCGGTGGCCGCCATGCACGCCACGCTCAACAGCTCTCCCCCGCACACCGGAACCAGCCTGGGCCCTCTGTCCCCCGCAGACATCCCCGGCTTCTTCGACGACCTGGACCTCACCGAACTCACCGGCGGCATCGACGCGAACCGGCCTGAGAAGAAGGGTGCCACCGCGCCCCGCGCATCGCACGACCTGCTCGGCAATTCCCCCGTCGCCGGCGCCGACGACAGCGACCGGTAGACCGCCGGACTTCCACAACGGCACCACCGGCCCTCGCCGGCCGGCCGCCTCCACCGCGAGGCGGCCATCGACGCAGCTCCGGCCGCCCCACAGCACCACCGTGTCCAGCCACCCACACACCCCCGAGCACCGCGGCACCTCCCCTGGCAGGAGCCACGGTGCTCTCGCGTCTGCGAAGGAGACCCCCCCCATGGCCCGCATCATCGTTGGCATCGAGCCCCGGCACGCCGACAACAGCCCCTGCGACCACGCCGTCAAACCCTCCGGCAAGCCCCGCGACCCGGATTCTGGGTGCCCGGGAAGGACGGCGTTCGCCGTCGTGTGCAGCGAACACGGCGACGTCAACAGCCCCCACCGCGTGAAGGCCGTAGCCGAGCCCGCGGCCCGCGCCCACCGCGACGAGCACCGCACGGCGCTCGCCACCCGCTGACCTGAACTGCGTGCCCGGTCCAGCCACGCCCGGCAGGACCGGGCACGCCCACAACCCCGCCCGCCAGCTCGTCCCACGAGGACCTCATGACCGTTACCCACCCACGCCCCTACGCCGCCGCCTCCAACGCGGCCGCCACCCTCCTCGCCGCGCACCCCGAACTCTCCGTCACGTCGGTGGACGTCGCCCACGTGCACAGTCTCGGACCGGCCGCCCTGATCCAGGTCGAGAACACGTCCGCACTTCGGTCCTGGGCACAGGCCCTGAACACGACTGCCCACACCACGGGCGCAAGCAGCTACGGCACCACCGAACCCCGCCAGGAGACCGGCCTGCCGCAATGGCTGTGGTGGCGAATGACGTTCATCGACACGACCGTCGACCAGATACGCATCCGGCTCTGGACACTCGACGCCACCGACGAGCCACGCACCCTGGCCGCCTTCCTTGCCTCCACCGTGCACACCCCTACCCCGTAGCCACCGCCACCCCGGGAGCGCCGCACCCTCCACCAAGCAGCCGCGACGCTCCCCCTTCTCAAGGAGTGACCATGCCCATCAATCCGCCAGCACCCGAGCGGACTCAGCACGTGCTGGCGCAATTGGAGCAGTACGCATCCCTCCAGATTGGGCAACTAGCCGCCGCCCGACGCCTGCTACGGCAGCACCCCAGCCTGCCGCTGGACAGCTTCGGGATCTCCAGCAGCATCACCCCCGAGCCGGGACGCCCCCAGCACAGCCTGATCCTGCGCCTCGGCGCGCACGACACAGCCGGCATCACCGCATGGGCGCGCGCGCTGGACACCGAGCCCCTCATCGACGGTGCCCGACACCGGCTCAACACCGCCCTGGACGACATCGGGATCTGGGCGTCGGCCACGGTACCCGAGACCGAATACGACATGGACCAGGCGGCGTTCACCCCCACCGCCGACGACGTCACCGACACCATCGGGGGCCTACTCGTCACCGACTCCGGTGACGACGGAGACCTGCTCATCATCGGGCACCCGCCCGTACGCGACGTCCTGGCCGCCACCAGCGCCTACTACCGCGAGACCTGCGGGCTGCGGCTACGCGCCTTCGACGGCCACGTCCTCGCCGACAACATCCACCGCGACTGGGGCGAGTTCGTCGCCTACCTCACCCGCGCGGAATGGCGGTTCAACAGCGTCACGGAAGACGCACCCAGCGCCGTCCCCGTCACCTGGATGTACGCCCGCGACAGCCACTCCCAGGACATCGGCGCCCCCGCGCCCTGCCCGGCCTGCAGGCGCCCCGGCCGCGGACTCGACTACCACCCCCAGACCGGGCAGCGCATACACCTCTGCCCCTCCCCCCTCTGCGGACACCAGTGGCCCGTCGACACCTTCGGCGCCTCGCCGAACCTCACGCGCAAGAACGACGCCGTGCCGCCCCTGGCCGACACCACCAACGGAGCGAACACATGACCGCCGCCCTGTCCGACACGGCGACCAGCACGAGCACCGACCTCGCCACACACCCCAGCGAGATCCTGTGGACGCCAGCAGGCAAGGACGCCGCCCGCCACGGATTCGTCATCCACAACGGGCTGTACACCAGCGGCCTCAGCTCACCGCCCGACGACGACCTGTACCCACAGGTGTTCATCACCCTCGGACACCACCGGTGGTCCGACGCCATCGAGGGCGCCAGCGCCTACATGAACCTCGTCCACGAGTGGCGCACCCTCCACATCTACCCCGGTGACGACCCCGAAGAGACCATTCCCCGCATCCCGCGCGCCGTCCTGGCCTGGGGGGTGTTCCTGCGTCACCTCCACGACGACGAACGATGCGCCTGCGAGCAGGAGGGAAGCTGGCGGATGGTCTGGGCGCCTCCCACCGAACCGGGCGCAGTCCCGGTCACCGCGATACGTCACCCCGCTGCAACGGCGGCCGCCGCGGGCATACCGGACCCCGACCAGGCTGAGCACGAGACCTGGGCGGCCTGACCCCATCAGCCGCCCCCCGCAGGGAGCCGGCAGCCGGTAGGTCCGCGCTCAACTGCGGGGACCAGCCGACGGGTTCGGCCCGGGACGGCCGCTGACCACAGAGTCCAGCCGCCCGGATGCTCCCGCCCTCCCCCGACAAGGCAGCCGCGGCACACCACCGCGGCGACAACGCGGGCCCGGCCGGACGTCCTGCCGCTCCAGGCACCCCCCGTTACAGAGGAGCCCACCCATGGGTGACACCCGAATCGAATGGACCGACAAGACCTTCAACGCCTGGTGGGGCTGCACCCCCGTCTCACCAGGCTGCGACCACTGCTACGCAGACACCCTCGCCCGACGATGGGGGCACCAGGTCTTCCAGCACCGCGGCCCCCGCCGCATGCTCTCCGACGACTACTGGCGCCAGCCCCTCACCTGGAACCGCGAAGCCCAACGCACCGAAGTCCCGATCCGCGTCTTCACGATGTCCATGGGCGACCTCTTCGAAGACCACCCCCACGTGACCGAAGCACGCGAACGGCTCTGGCCTCTCATCGACCAGACTCCATGGCTGCGCTGGCAACTCCTCACCAAACGCCCCCGCAACGTCACCAGCATGGTCCCCTGGGGGAACGCCTGGCCGGAGCACGTATGGCTGGGCACCTCCGCGGAAAATCAGCACTGGGCGAACATCCGCATCCCGGCCCTCCTGCAGATCCCCGCGGCCGTACGGTTCTTGTCCTGCGAACCCCTCCTCGGCCCAATCGCCCTCCAACAGGCCGTCATCCCCATGGGCAGCCAACGAGGCCACGGCCTCACCGCCTCCTACGTCCACACCGGAGACTGCTGCACCAGCCGCCTCCACGGCATCGACTGGGTCATCGCCGGCGGCGAGTCCGGCCCCAACGCCCGCCCCATGCACCCCCGCTGGGCCACCGACCTCCGCGACCAATGCCGCAATGCGGACGTCGCCTTCTTCTTCAAGCAGTGGGGAGCGTACGCACCCGAGACACACCACCACGACCGCGGCCGCACCACCGTGATCGACCTCAAGGGACACACCTGGGACGACGCCGACCCCGCCACACCACCCGACGCCATCCGCATGCGCCGCGTCGGAAAAGGGAAAGCCGGCCGCTGCCTCTCCGGCCGGCTCCACGAGGCGACCCCGCCCCTCTCCCCCACACGCACGCCCAACGCACCCGACAGCTGACCTGCCATCTCAACGCCCCCTGACTGCCGCACACAACACCGGCAGATTCCGCCAGCAGTCCCCCACACCCCGAACTCCTCACGAACAGAACCCGCCGCCACGAAACGGACCACCATGACGCAACCGACGACCCCACCACACCCCGACGTCCGGCGCTCCGCCGCCCTCTCTCCCTGCGGCCAGTACCGCTACCTACTCATACGGGAATGGGCTGACACCGGGAAGATCGCCGTCTTCGTCCTCCTGAACCCTTCCACCGCCGATGCCGGCCGAGACGACAACACGACCAGGCGATGCATCACCTACGCACGGACATGGGGCTGCGCAGGCCTCCTCATCGCCAACGTCTACGCGTGGCGCTCAACCAAGCCCTCCGGCCTCGCGGACGCGGAAGACCCCGTCGGACCCGACAACGACCGCTACCTCCAGACCGCGGCCGCCGTCGCCCACGACACCGGAGGCCCCCTCATCGTCGGCTGGGGAACACACGCCCAGCCCGACCGTGTCGCCCACATCCGAGCCCTACCCGGCATGCACCGCCTCCGCGCCCTCGCCGTCACACAAGGAGGCCACCCCCGCCACCCCCTCCGCCTCGCGGGCAACCTCACCCCCCGCCCCTGGGGAGACGACCTGGCCGGCGGACCACGGGCCTTCGACCAGCACGGAACCTGCGCCGTCGTCGTCGCACGTCCCGGGCTCGGGGACATCCGGCTGGGTCCCTACGGATCGGTCACCCGAGCCGGCTCAGTCGCCAGCAGCCTGCGACAACAGAGGACCAGCACCCAGCACGTTCCCGGCACGACCATCAGCGTGGAGCCGTACTTCCCGGAGCACGACCACCTCGACCCGTACCTCCCGACGGATCCGGACCTCATCGCCGCCCTGATGGACAGCGAGCCGGGCGGGGACGGTACCGGCCGCAACTTCCCTGGCCTGTGGGCCCGACTGCACGCACAGGAGGGGTACGAGAGCGCCGCCCGGATCTGGAAGGCAGCCGGCTCCGCGTACGACCTCCTGCACCACGACCCCGCGGAAGCGGAGTAAGGGCAGACGCGAAGCCCTCACACCGAAGCTGCGTCAGAACACCAGGCGAAGCCCGTCTTCCCGGACCCAGGTGTCCGGGAAGACGGGCTTTTTGCGTTTTATAGCCGTCGCGTACACGGCGGCCGAGCTCGTTAGCCTGGCCAGCCTGGGGAGCTCTTGGCAACCTCCTCGGACATCGCCCGGGCTGGCACTTCGATGTCGTCAACCGCAACGAACCCCTCTGGTCGGTTGGCGTACTTGGCGAAAGCCGCCTGAACGTCTCGGTCGAGGACCTCAATCGCTTGCGTTGCTACGACGCTGTGCGAGACGAAGGCGCCACCCTGGAGGGCATGGTCGCCCTCGAACTCTGGCTGGCATTCCGTGAAGAAGAGGCCCGACGGCCCAGCCCAGTGATCCTGAACATTGCCCGTAGTGACGGCTGGGGCATCTTCAAAGCCCACCAGTTTCGGCTCTACGTCAGTTGGTCTGATGGGTACTTCGCTGCCTCGCTGCCGGCACTCACAGAAGCAGGATTCGGGAGGACGCTCGCCGAGGCTGTCAATCATGCTGCCGAAATGCTCTGTCTCCTCTTCGGAGCGCCGGTGGACCTGGCCTCCGAGCTGACGATGGAGCTAGAGCTCGATGCTTCGGCCACCAGGCAGTTGCGATCTGCGGGGTAGCGCTTCAGACGTTATGCGTGCTTCGCGGAACTGCTTCGGCCAGTCACGGGGCATGCAGAGGGGAGGCGCTGAAGTCCGGATACCCGGGCTCCTTGCCTCCCCTGTCCTGCAAGCTGATTGCGGCGCAATCAGCCTCACCGTCGCTTGAAGCCAAGCGCCTGAGTCACGAGGTAGTAGTCGTCCGTTGCGGACAGCGCCGTGGCTTCGGTGAGCTTTGACGGATTCTCCGTCACAGGGTCGTAGAACCGCAGAACTCTCTGTGCCGCGTAGGCCTCAGGGATCCGCGGGCTTCGCCGCACCGTCGGCAGAACGAGCTCCTCGTAGGCATCCTTTGCCTGCTGCTGACTGTCGTCGTACACCGCGCCCTGGTTGCGAGTGGTGGGGCAGTCGACGATCAGGATGTTGGAGAGTTCAGCTCGGGCGCCCATTGCGGAGAACGTCTCCCGAATCCCGTCGATCTTCGCCTCCATACGAGTCAGCGCCCGGAGCTCCTTCCAACCCGGCTTGACGCACGCGACGACCTCGTCGGCCGCGACGATGGCGTTCACCACGATCAGGCCCAGGTTCCCGGGACAGTCGATCAGGATGAGGTCGTAGCTGTCGCGGATCCGCTCGATCTGAGTCCGCAGCCAGAACTCACGGCCGGTCTTCGGGGCGAGCAGCTGCTCTGCCTCTTCCAGCTCGCTCGATCCGAGAACGATGAACATGTTCGGGATCGGCTTCGTGTCGTCCTCCCCCATCGGACCTGCCAGTGCCGGAACGACAGCGTCTTCGAGCTTCGCGGCACCCGTGAGGACGTCGTACAGGTTCGCCTGGTTCGGCACGTCGTCGGGATTGTCATAGCCTGTGGCGGCCGACGCATCGCACTGCGCGTCGGCGTCGATCACGAGAGATCTGTACCCGAGATCTGCAGCGCTGGCAGCGACGTTCACGGCCGAGGTCGTCTTTCCCGCCCCGCCACTCTGGTTCGTGAGAGCAAGGACGCGTGCGAGCTGGCGGGTTGCCAGAGCGTCGTTGTGGGCGCTGCGGTTCTTGGATGAAGTCATGGATGGCCTCCACGGGTGATTGCGGCGCAATCAGTGCTGGCGTGATGATCGCGCGGGTTCTGGCACGTGGTCCGCAAGATGTGGGTTCGGTTCAGCTGATGCGGCCCTGAGGGCGGGCGCCGGGCCCACTCAAGTCGGTGGGGGTGATTGCGGCGCAATCACACATCTCTGAAGGCCAGCACTGAGCGATGGTGTTGGGTTCAGGAGGAAGTGCGATACCGCGCCGCACGTTACAGGGCACTCGTCCGGAAAAACCAGCCACCCCACCAGTTCAGACCGATGGGGTGACGAATCAGTCATGGTCAGGCAGACAGGTGCTCTTTCAGCGCCTCGATCTCCGCAGGGTTGAGCAGATCGATGATGCTGAGAGCCAGCTGCTCGACACTCTGCACCACGATGACGCCTCGCGGCTCCTCCCGAGTCACTACAGCGACACCAGGGGCAGCCGACTTTTGTGGTGCGCTCTGCGGCGATGCGGTCCCGCGGCTGCCGTCACCTTCAGGGGCAGGTACAGGCTGAGGGCTCTGCGCAGAGTCTCGAACTGGCTTCGCGTCAGAGTTGCTGCCCTGAGCGCTTGAATCACTCCCCCGCGGGACCGGCAGTGCGCTCTTGACGGATTCCTCCTGAGTGATTGCGCCGCAATCACCGTCGTCCTCGGCAGACGGCAGCGCCTGCTGATCGCCAGGAAGCTTGCTGACCGCAGCCACATCGCCGGCCGCAAGCTCGCCGCGCACAAAGGCCTCCTGGAGGTCCGGCCGCAGGCGAGCGTAGACCGTGGCAGCCTCACGAACCGGGAGAGCCAGCAACGCTTCTGCGTTTCCGGCGTCCCGCCCTTCGGTCTCAAGAAGCTGCTGCTCCTTCAGCCAATGGTTCACAACCGCCTGCTGCAGCGGGGGAACCAGGCGGAGCAGAGCAACCCGATGTGACACGTACGTCTGCGAGCAGCCGGCCCGCTTCGCGAGCTCTCGCTGCGACAGCTGCTTTCCGTTCTCGTCCTTCTCGTCGAGTGCGGCCTGGAACTCGAGCGCCTCCTCGATGGGATTGAGACCCATCCGCTGGAGGTTCTCCTGAATCGCGGCGATCCGGAGACTCGGCACGTCTCGACGTACCAGGATCGGCACCTCACTCAGCCCGGCCTTCAGGGCAGCGGCAAGCCGGCGGTGGCCATGGTGGACGACGAAGAGGACACCTTCGGCGACCTTCTCTTCGACGGCCTCTTTGTGCTGCGGATAGAACTCCACGTAGACGTCCGGCGGGATCACGGTCATCGCGGTGTTCATGCCGTCGGAGGTCAGCGAGGCCGCCAACTCCTCGATCTTGTGGAGCACCTTGCGCCCGTTCTCCGGGCTCGACATCAGCTGATCCGGTCGCACGGTGGGCAGCCCCTGCGGCACCAGCCGTGCCTGCTGACTGGCCGCCTTACGCGCTGCCCTCTCGGCAGCAAGGTCTCGATTGAGGCCGGGTTTCTGAGGCATGGGCGTCTCCGTAGGGTGCTGAAACGTGTGCGAGGCCGGAGCCTATCGGCCGCGGCGAAGTCTCCGCCGCACCCCTGCGTGATTGCGGCGCAATCACGCAGAGATGGAGCGCGGCTAATAGCGGCCTTTGACTCCATGTGTCCGATGGGCGCCTATCTGACCGCCGTTGACCCTACCGTCCACGTCACAGTGTCCAGTTGCCCAAACCCCACGGCACCCCACTTTCCGCTCCGCAACGTGCCGCGGCGGGTAACGGTGAGGTGAGATGACATCACGAGACGGGCTTGTGTGAGCCAGGCGTGGGGCGCCAGCCGGGAGGTCAGTCGGATCCGTCGTCGAGCTCCTGCCTCCACAGCAAGCAGAGGAGCACTCACCAGCCCACGATTACTTTTCGTTGACGATCCGCCAGGAAGCCGCACCGGAGCACCCCCACCTGCCTCACCCCGTGGCAGTGTGAGAACAGTCCAGAAGCGAAGCGTGGAAACAGGGGAGTGGAACGTGGCTGCGGGGAATGAACCGGCACCGCAGCTGACTCGAGCGCACCGGATTCTGATCGGTCTTGTCGTCGCTGGTGCGCTCGTCATCGCGGGAATCGGCTTCGCGGGTTCGTACGCGGCCGTACGCGAACTTGCCCTCAAGAAGGGCTTCGGGAACTTCGCGTACGT
>NZ_JBEXHZ010000024.1:0-105395 GCF_040608315.1 Streptomyces sp. NPDC005195 | reverse complement strand
CACCGCGAACGGACCGGACAAGGCGCCAACGTCGGAACGTCGCTGCTCGCCACGGGCGTCTGGGCCACGGGAACACTCGTGGCCGGCGCACTCGCGGGCGGCACACCGTTCGAGCTGCACGACCGGAACGTACCGGTGAACGCGCTGACCAACCCCTACCGGACCGCGGACGGCCGGTGGTTCATGCTGGCCACCTCGTCCGCGCACTGGCCGGGACTGGCGCGGGCCATCGGGCGTCCCGAACTGCAGGCGGATCCCCGTTTCGCGGACATCGAGGACTTCGCGAAGAACGCCGCCGCGCTGAGTGAACTGCTCGACACCGCGTTCCGCACGCGTCCTTTCGCCCACTGGCAGGACGTCCTGACCCGGGAGCGCATCACCGTCGGCCTCATCCAGACACCGGAGGAGGCCGCGAAGGACCCGCAACTGCGCGAGAACGACGTCGTCGTGCCCCTGGAAGGGGTCGAGGGGCTGACGGAGACCATCAGCAGCCCGGTCAACCTCCGCGGAGTACCGAAGGTCCCGGCCAGGCGGGCACCCGACCTGGGCGAGCACAACGACGAGATCCTCGCCCAGCTGGGATTCGGCCCCGCCGAGATCACCGAACTGCGCGCTCGGGGCGCGATCCCCGGCACGACGGAAGCCGAAGCGGCGTCATGAGCGCGGGCGGCGGCCGGCAGACGGGGGCGACCCGCCGGCCGCGGTAACGGGTCCGTACGCGGGCCCGTACCCCCGGCGGCCTCGCCGGCGCCCACCGCACCGAAGCGGGTGCGGGCGTTCGCCCTGCACGCCGTTACGACACCTCCCATGCTGGAACTGCGACACCCCGCTGCCCGGTCTCGTCCGTCCCCCGACACCACGCAACCCCCGCAGGAGCGCACCATGCCTACCCTCGACCGCCAGGACAACGTCTTCGTGCTCGACCTCGGAGACGGAGAGAACCGCTTCCACCCCGACTGGCTCGCGTCCGCCGACGCCGCCCTGAACGAGGTGGAGAAGGCGGAAGGGCCGCGAGCCCTGGTGACCGCCGCGACGGGCAAGTTCTACTCCAACGGCCTGGACCTGGAGTGGCTGTCCGCCCACGCGGACCAGCACGACGACTACATCGTCTCCGTCCACAGCCTCTTCGCCCGCCTGCTGTCCCTACCGATGATCACCGTGGCAGCCCTCCAGGGGCACACCTTCGCCGCCGGCGCGATGCTCTCCCTCGCGCACGACTTCCGCGTCATGCGGAGCGACCGCGGCTTCTGGTGTCTGCCCGAGGCCGACATCAACATTCCCTTCACTCCCGGCATGTCCGCCCTGATCCAGTCCCGGCTGGCGCCACAGACCGCGCACGAGGCCATGCTCACCGCTCACCGCTACGGAGGGTCGGACGCCGCGGCCGCGGGCATCGTCGACCAGGCGGTCGCCGAGGACGTCGTACGGTCCACGGCCGTGGAGATCGCCCACGCTCAGCTGAGCAAGGCCGGCGACACACTCGGCACCATCAAGGCGCGGATGTACGGCCCGGCTCTGGCATCCCTGCGCGACACGGCCGGCCCACGCGGCTGAGAAGCGGGCTTTCCGGCGAGGCGGGTGACCGGGACCGCGCCGTGCCGGCGATCCCGCGACCGGCCGCGGGGCCTCCCACGGTTTCGCCGCGACAGCCACCGCGCCGACGCGCGACGCCTCGGAACCGACTCGTGGATCGGGTTAACGTGTCAGTGTGGAGATGCTGCATCTGCGCTACTTCGTCGCGGTTGCCGAGGAGCTGAACTTTTCCGCGGCGGCCCGTCGGCTGCACATGGCCACGTCACCGCTGAGCCAGCGGATCAAGGATCTGGAGCGGGAACTCGACCTCCGGCTGTTCGAGCGTGACACGCACAGTGTCAAGCTCACGCCGGCCGGAGAGGCGCTGCTCCCGATCGCACGGGACGTACTGGAGCGGGTCAACCGCATTCCGTGGCGGCTGCGCGAGGTGACGCGGGCGGAGCGCGGCACCATGTTCGTGGGCATTCCGTCCGGGCTCCACCCCAGACTGAGGGAACTCGTCAACATCCTCGCGGAGCGCGCCGACGAGTGGTGCGAACTCCTGCGCTGGCCCGGCACCTCCAAGGCTCTGGTCACCGGCGTGTGCGAGGGGAGGCTGGCGCTCGCGCTGGCCCGGTTGCCGATCAGTGACCCCGCACTGGACATGCTGCCCGTCATGTCCGAACGGCTCGGAGCGATCGTGCCCGCCGACCAGTTCATCGGACGGGATTCCGTGGCGCTGGCCGACCTGGCCGATCTCAGCTTCGTCGTCGCACCGCAGGAGTTGAGGTTCCCCTATTTCGATCAGCTCGACCGGGAAATCTCGGAGCGGGGAATCAAGAAGCGCATCAAGCTCACCGACTCCGGTTATGGAGGAATCGCCGAAGTGGTTTCCAGCGGGATAGCGTTCTACTTCTCCATGCTCAACGCGGAAAGCCCCATGCACGGCTACGCCCTGGAGAACACGCGGGTCCTGCCGTTCACGGATTTCGAGCCCGTCCTGGACACCGCCCTGATCTGGCGGCGGGACCGGGCCTCCGGTGGTGACCTGGACGACATCGTCGCAGCGGCCCGTGAGGTCTTCGCCGATCCGCTGCACATGTGAGACGAGCGGCATCCGGATTCGATACCGATATCGGCGTGACCGCTGCGGTCACGCCGATATCAGCAATATGATGATTCCATTCTCCGCGCAGCTCCCTTAGCGTTTCATGTCAGAGGCAGCCGAGACATGAAAGGACGCGGCAATGGCGGACACACACAGTTCCGGACCGCTCGAAGGCGTGCGGGTCATCGACCTCTCGACCGTGGTCATGGGCCCGTACGCGGCCCAGATCCTCGGAGATCTGGGCGCCGATGTCATCAAGATCGAGTCCCCCGCCGACTCCCTGCGCGTGGGCCAGTACCGCAACACGCCCGGCATGACCCCGCTGCACCTCAACGTGAACCGCAACAAGCGCAGCGTGTCCCTCAATCTGAAGGACGAGGCCGAGCACGCCCAGGCCCTCGAGCTCATCCACACCGCCGATGTGCTGATCACCAACATGCGGCCGCGCGCGCTCGCCCGG
This sequence comes from Streptomyces sp. NPDC005195, assembly GCF_040608315.1. Classification (NCBI taxonomy): domain Bacteria; kingdom Bacillati; phylum Actinomycetota; class Actinomycetes; order Kitasatosporales; family Streptomycetaceae; genus Streptomyces; species Streptomyces sp. NPDC005195. Next base: position 102,315 of record NZ_JBEXHZ010000024.1, on the reverse strand, counting down.
CTGAGCCTGACCTACGACGACCTCGCCGCCGCCGACCCGGGCCTCGTCTACGCGCACGCCGCGGGGTTCCGCGGTGACTCCGACCGGGCCGACGCCGCCGCCTACGACGAGACCGTGCAGGCCGCCTCCGGGCTGGTCGACATCGCCGACCGCGCGCTGGGCACGCCGCGTTACCTGCCCAGCATCCTCGCCGACAAGATCTCCGGCCTGACCATCGTCTACAGCGTGCTGGCCGCCCTGGTGCACCGGGACAGGACCGGGCACGGCCAGCAGATAGAGATCCCGATGGCCGACACGCTGATCGCGTTCAACCTGGTCGAGCATCTCGCCGGCCACACGTTCGAGAAGGCGACGGGTCCCACGGGCTACGCGCGGTCGCTGTCCGAGCAGCACAAGGCGCGGCGCACCAAGGACGGCCTGGCGGCCGTGCTCCCGTACACCCCCCACAACTACCGTGACTTCTTCGCCGCCGCGGGCCGCCCCGACCTGGCCGCGGACCCACGCGTCAACGGTCCCACCCTCGACCCGGCCGACGCCGACGACCTGTTCGCCCTGGTCGGCGAGTGCACCCCGGCGCTGACCACGGCGGAGTGGGCCGAGGTGTGCGCGAAGCACAGCATTCCGATGGGTCCGGTGCTGGAGCTGGAGCGCGCGCACGAGGACCCCTACGTCCGCGACGGCCACCTCCTCGAAACGATCGCGCACCCCACCGAAGGCCCGCTCCGCACGATCGGGATCCCGGTGAGGTTCTCCGCCACCCCCGGCTCGATCCGCCGCCTGGCCCCGGTTCCCGGCCAGGACACCGCGGAGGTCCTCGCCGAGCTCGTACCGCGGCGGGCGACGTCCGCGACGGGGCGGACCTCGCCCGCCGCGGCGCGAGCTGTCTCCCGCTGAGCCACAGAATCGCGTAGGAGAAGCCACGACCAGCAACGGTGTGCGTGTGCAGCGGGTCTGTTCGACCCTGCTGATCACCATCGACCGCCCCCAGGCACGCAACGCGGTGAACGCCGCGGTCGCCGCCGCCCTGGCCGCCGCGCTGGACGAACTGGAGGCCGACTCCGCATTGCGCGCCGGTGTCCTGACCGGAGCGAAGGGCACCTTCAGCGTCGGCAAGGACCTCAAGACCACGGACCTCAAGACCGCACTGAACGGCGAGTCACCGACGATCCCGGGCCGCGGGTTCGGCGGCCCGGACGGGGCCGGACGCACGAAGCCGCTGATCGCCGCCGTGGAGGGGGTCGCGCTGGGCGGCGGACTCGAACTCGCCCTGGCCTGTGACCTGATCGTCGCAGCCGAGGACGCGACGTTCGGCCTGCCCGACGTCGAGCGCGGTCCGATCGCCGTCGGAGGCGGTGTGACCCGGCTGCCCGAGCGCGTCCCGTACCACCTGGCGATGGAGTTCCTGCTCACCGGCGGGCCGGTCAGCGGTGCCCGCGCCGAGCGGCTGGGTCTGGTCAACCGGGTCACCGGGCCCGGCGAAGCGGTGGCCGTCGCCCTCGGGCTCGCGGAGCAGCTCGCACGCAACGCGCCGCTCGCACTCGCCGCGGTGCGGAACCTCGTACGGGCCGCCGATGGTGTGCCGGAGGCCGACCTCTTCGCCGTGCAGCGCGAGGAACTCGGCATCCTGATGGCCTCGGCCGACGCACGCGAGGGCATGACCGCCTTCGCCGAGCGTCGCGCCCCGCGGTGGACAGGGAAGTGACGTGAGGATCGAGGACGGCGACCCGTGGGGGGACAGGCGGGCTTCCTGGACGGTGTCGCGGCGCAGGAACCCGGGGCGACTCAGCTCGCCCGCCACCCCGTCCAGCGGGTGACGAGCACCTCCACCACCTCGCCCGCAGGGGGACGGCCGGTGTACTGGAGCGGGTACTTCTCGGTGAGCAGCTCCGCGTAGTGGGCCGCGTCGGCGGACCGGCCTGCGGGTGGGAGCACGCGGGCCCGGCCGTCGGCGCGGGTCCACCAGAGCTGGTCCCAGTCCTCCTGGTAGTGGTCGGCGAGGAGCGAGACGGCGGGGTTGGCGAGGATGTTGGAGAGCCGTTTGAGGTGGGCCGACCGCTTGGGCTTGTGGTCGACGGCCATGGCCACCGTGTCCCCGGTGACCACGAAGACCACCGGCACCAGGTGCGGGCGGCCTTCGGTGTCGGCGGTGGCCAGGCGGGCGACCCGGGACGCCGCGAACCGTTCGCGGGCCTCGGACGCGGTCAGGAGGGGCATCAGCGGAAACGGGCGGCGACCTCGGCGAACTGGTCCAGCTGTGCGAGCGTCGCCGGCTCGGGATCGGACGGCAGATAGAACAGCACGCGCTCGACGTCCAGTTGTGCGTAGCCCTCGACCGCCTCGGTGGTGGCGGGCACACCGTAGACCGTCACCGGGACCGCGCGGCCGGCCATGGCCCGCATCTCCTCGATCTGCGGGGCCAGCACCTCGGGCGGGACGCCGTTGGCGAGCCAGACGTCGCCGAGTTCGGCGACCCGGGGGAAGGCGCCTCTGCCACCGCCGACGAAGAGGGGCGGGTGCGGCTTCCGCACCGGCTTGGGCCAGGCGTAGACGGGGTCGAAGTCGACGAACTCCCCGTGGAACTCGGCCTTCTCCTTGGTCCACAGTTCGAGGATGGCGCGCAGCCGCTCGTTGACGAGCTTGCCCCGGGTGGCCGGGTCGGTGCCGTGGTTGGCCATCTCCTCGCGGTTCCAGCCGACGCCGACACCGAAGACGGCCCGGCCGTCGGAGACCAGGTCGAGCGAGGCGACTTCCTTGGCGGTGTGGATCGGGTCGCGCTGTGAGACCAGGGCGATGCCGGTGCCCAGCAGGAGTCGTTCGGTGACGGTGGCCGCCGCGGTCAGCGCCACGAAGGGGTCGAGCGTGCGGTAGTAGATGTCGGGCAGGTCCCCGCCCGGGGGATAGGGAGAGCGGCGGTCGACCGGGATGTGGCTGTGCTCGGCGATGAACAGCGAGTCGAACCCGCGCTCTTCGATGGCGCGCCCGAGGGGGGCCGGCCGGGTGCTCAGATCGGTGATGAAGGTGGAGATCCCGAATTTCACGCGGCTCCTTCGTCGCTGGTTCCCGCTGGTGCCTGGTGGACTGTGGCCCCGGCCCGGCCGTACCGTCCGGACCCGGATGCCGCCGGTGCCACGGGCTGCCGCCCATTGTCAGCGAGGGGGGCGGGCGGCGGGCGGGTGGCGCGCCGGTCCGTGCTCCGACCGCGCGTGACCGTCGACGCCCGCGCGCCGCTGTCGCGGGAATGTCTGCGGGGCCCATGTGGTTTTCACCCATGTGGTGGTGAAGGGAACTGTGTCCCCGGGCCTCACCTTTATGCCCATGAGGACGATCGTTCGGCTGAAGCCTCATGGAGCCCTCGCCGCGGAGGCGACCGCCCTTCACTACCACGCCTGTAGGTGTGCCCCTTCCGGGGTACGGCGAGGAGACCCGTGCCTTCGGCGGTACGCGATCGCTCGTTCGGGCTGCTGCATCGCCTCGGTGTACTCAGCCCGCGTTCTCGGTCCCCTTGTCCGTGGAGCGGCGGTACTCGGCGTTGATGCGCTGTGCTTCCTCGAGCTGGTCCTCGAGAATGATGATGCGGCACGCGGCCTCGACCGGGGTGCCCTTGTCCACGAGCTCGCGGGCGCGCGCAGCGATCCGCAGCTGGTAGCGGGAGTAGCGCCGGTGTCCGCCCTCCGAGCGGAGCGGAGTGATCAGCCGGGCCTCGCCGATGGCTCGGAGGAAGCCGGGGGTGGTGCCGAGCATCTCGGCGGCCCGTCCCATCGTGTACGCGGGGTAGTCGTCGTCGTCCAGACGGCCACCGAGCGGAGTATCTGCTGTCATTTCACCTCGTTGAGCAACGCGTCGAGGGGCCCCGATGCCGTACGGCACCAGGGCCCCGAAGGAAATTCAACACCATCTGTCGGCCTTACCGCTGCGCCGACCTTCTGTTTCCGCTGACCGGCCCCGGGGAGGGGCGGGAGTGCGGGGATCGAGGATGCGTGACCGGGGACCACCTTCCGTTCCGGGTTCGGTGCGGTACCCGGCCGTTGGTGCTCGGGCCGGGCGATCTGATGGTGTCTGTTCCTCCGTTCTTCCTCTGCGTCCGCCACGCGTCACTTCGGTGCTGCCGACGGCCCCTCCGGTTGCGGGCCGTCCACGTGGCGGTCATGTCTACGTGAGAAACTTTAGCCATGCTGCCGACCAATGTCTACTCTGACAAAGACAGATTTTGGCGTCGGCGTGTCGCAGGTATTGTGGGGTCCGCGGGCCACCAGGATCGCGTTCGCGTCCGACCGGCCGGCGACGCCCATAGAATCGGCTCTCATGTCGAACCCTGACGAGCTGCTCGTGGACATCTCCGCCATGGTGGAGACCGGGCAGAGCAATCAGATGTCGCTGACCGTGGTCGCCGGCGGAGCCGTCATCACCGGCCGGCTGGCTCCCGAAGCCGTGTGGCGGGAGCGTGTCTCGGACGTCCTGAAGGACTCCGACCGACTCGGCCCGTTCTCCGATGTCTTCACCGCACGACGGGCGGAGAGCCGGGCGGATCGTGGCGAGCCGCCCACGCATCTGCACTTCCACCTCGCCCGGATCCTGCAGGGGAACGTCGGGATCCCGGAGACGGGCGGAATGTACCGCGTCGCGATCAAGGACGTCAGTGCCTGGACCGTGGGCGACTTCAGCTACTTCGACCAGTGAGACGCCGCGCTGCCGGATCGGCCCCGTGCGGCCGGTGGTTGTCGCCCGGACGGTGGCGCACGACGAGGGCCCGGCCGACATGTGTCGGCCGGGCCCTCGTCGTCGTCCTGTCGGCGGTTTCCGTCAGTCGCTACCGCCGGACGGCTCCGTCGGTCCGCACGGTCGCGGAGTCCGCGCGTCCTCCTGGTGCCGCGGCGCCAGGCCCTCGACTCCTCAGAGTCCCAGCGTGGCCGGGCTGCCGAGCAGTGCCGACGCGTTCTGCAGCGGCGTGAGGACACGGGTGGGCTGTACCGCCTCCTGGCCGTCCTGGCAGGTGAAGCCGAGGCGGGTCATGGCCCGGGTGACCTCCCCGCTGGTGAAGTCGCGGCGGTCCTGGCGGGTGATGACCTCGCCCACCTGCTTGACGGGGTAGTGGCGGCGGCCGATCAGGACGGACTCACCGGTGATCGGCTCGGGCTTGACGCCCTTCATCGAGGCCAGCACCCCGTTCTTGGAGAGGTCGAACGGGAACCTGGCGATGACGCAGCGCATGATGCCTCACAGGGGAACTGGGAACAGGGGAGAGGAAGAAGTGGGTCCGACCGGGTGGGACGGATCAACCGACGAGGGAGGGAACACCCGTGACGCGGTCGTGTCCGCCGGCGCCGAGGACGTCCCGTACCCGGATCCGGTCCGTGTAGGCGGAGCTGTCGCGGACGGCGGCGAGCTGGGCGCGGGTGATCGCGCCCGTGCACTGCTCGTCGTCGTCGCACAGGAGCAGGTACCCGACACGGGCACTGGCCATGACGGACAGGGCGACTTCGACGGTCATGTCGCCGACGACCCGCGGTCCGGATACGTCCATGGCGTCGATCGGGGCCGGGGCGGTGTCCGCCGGGCGTCGCCGCGTCTGAACCGTCGTCAGTGTCAAGGCCGGTGCCAGTGTCAAAGGATGCCTCCTGCGCAGTGGGGTGAGCTGTCCCGTCATGAAGTGCGACGCCGCCGGTGCCGGTGCCGCGGTACCCGGGCGTGCCGCGAGAGTCCCGCCTGCCCCGCGACGCCCGGCAAGCCCTCAGGCCGCGGAGTCGAGGGCCGACGGTCGCCGTGCCGGACGGCGCGCCGCCTCGCCGGTGGGCCGCTCCTGCCCGGCGCCGCCACGCCGGCCCCGGGACGAGCCGGAGCCCCGGGAGGACGAGCCGCGGGACGCGGAGGAACTCCGGGAGGCGGAGCCGCGGCGGGTGCGTTCCACGGCCGGCGCGGTGATGACCACCGGTACGCCCGAAGGAGCCTGGGCGCCCGTGATCCGGCTCAACTCGTCCTCACCCGAACGTACTTGGGTGGTCAGAGGGGTGATGCCGGCCGCGGTCATCAGCCGGCTCATGTCGCGGCGCTGCTGAGGGGTCACCAGGGTGACGACGCTGCCGGACTCGCCGGCCCGCGCGGTACGACCGCCGCGGTGCAGGTAGTCCTTGGGGTCGCTGGGCGGATCGACGTTCACGACCAGGTCGAGGTTGTCGACGTGGATCCCGCGTGCCGCGACGTTGGTCGCGACCAGGACCGTCACATGCCCGGTCTTGAACCGGGCCAGCGTCCGGGTGCGCTGCGGCTGGGACTTGCCCCCGTGCAGGGCCGCCGCGCGGACACCGCTCTGGAGCAGATGCTCGGTCAGCCGGTCCACGGCGTGCTTGGTGTCCAGGAACATGATCACCCGGCCCTCACGCGCGGCGATCTCGGTGGTCGTCCGCTGCTTGTCCGCGCCGTGCACGTGCAGTACGTGGTGCTCCATGGTGGTGACCGCGCCCGCGGACGGGTCGACGGAGTGGACCACGGGGTCGGTGAGATAGCGACGGACGAGCAGGTCGACGTTGCGGTCCAGGGTGGCGGAGAACAGCATCCGCTGGCCCTCGGGGCGTACTTGGTCGAGCAGTGCGGTGACCTGCGGCATGAAGCCCATGTCGGTCATCTGGTCGGCTTCGTCGAGGACGGTGATGTCGACCTGGTCGAGGCGGCAGTCGCCGCGGTCGATGAGGTCCTTGAGACGTCCCGGCGTGGCGACGACGACCTCCGCACCGCCGCGCAGCGCGCCCGCCTGCCTGCCGATCGACATCCCGCCGACCACGGTGGCCAGCCGCAGCCGGACGGCGCGGGCGTACGGGGTGAGCGCGTCGGTGACCTGCTGGGCGAGTTCGCGGGTGGGCACGAGCACGAGGGCCAGCGGCTGCCGCGGCTCGGCGCGCCGTCCGGCCGTGCGGGCCAGCAGGGCGAGACCGAAGGCGAGGGTCTTGCCCGAACCGGTGCGACCGCGGCCGAGCACGTCACGGCCGGCGAGCGAGTTCGGCAGGGTGGCCGCCTGGATCGGGAAGGGTACGGTGACGCCTTCGTGCCCGAGCGCCTCCAACAGCGGTGCGGGCATGGCGAGATCGGCGAAGGCCTCGACGGCGGGCAGCGCCGGGGTGATCGTCGCCGGCGGTGCGAACTCGCCCTGCGGCGCGCTCTGTCGACGTCCCTGGCCCTCGGAGCGTCGCGGACCTCCGGAGCGGCCGGCGGTCGAAGCCCCGAAGCGGCTGCCGCCCCTCCCGGAGCCCGAACCTCCGGTGCGGGTACGGGAGTAGCGGTCGTTCGTGCGCGTGCGGTTCATGTGGAACCTTCCTTGATGCGGCGCGTATCAAGGAATTCCCGCAGCAAAGAGCAGCGCAGAGAATCGCAAGAACGAGCCGGGACAGTGCGGAACCGATGCGGTTCCGCCGGGGAATGCTCACGGGAAACATCGCTCAGATAAATGGCGCGGTTCCGGTGGCGGGGCCCGGGCACTCGATGAAGAGGGTGGACAGGCGCACCCTGAGTGTCGACGGGGCATTCCCGTGGGTTGGGCGGTGAATCCTCTGCGTCATGCCGCGGGTGAGAACGCGGCGGACCGGCGGAGGGACCGTGCCCGAAAATGCCGCGAGCCAGGGCCCGCACCCCATGGTGCGGGCCCCGGCTGCGAAGTACGTGACGCGTCAGGCGGGAACGATGTTCTCGGCCGTCGGGCCCTTCTGGCCCTGAGCGATGTCGAAGGACACCTTCTGGCCTTCCTGGAGCTCGCGGAAGCCCTGGGCGGCGATGTTCGAGTAGTGGGCGAAGACGTCGGCGCCGCCGCCGTCCTGCTCGATGAAGCCGAAGCCCTTTTCCGCGTTGAACCACTTCACGGTGCCGGTAGCCATGTAGATCTCCTTCGGGGCGGTGTTCGGAATGCGCGGTGTGCGGACTCCGCGTCGCCGTGATGATCACCCCGCCGGAAAATGAATTCCGGAGATAAAAAGGAGCTCCACCGGCATGAAAGACGGTGAGGGCACTCGCAAGTTTTAGGGAACCACAACTGCAACTGACATCGACAGTAGCACGGTGCGATCGATCATGTGCGCTGGATAACTCTGCTCCGCCTGTCGGGCGAGGAATCTTCCTTGTGCGTCATATTCATTTCTCACGTCGCGGTCACAGATATTGTGCGCCGGGCGGCGTCCGCGCGGTGCCCCGGTGCCCCCGTGCCCCGGACACAGGGCGACCGCGGCCGCGGGTGCGGCGACTACGGCCCGACGTGGATGTAGGGAGCCCACAGGCTGGGGTTCTCCCGGACCCCCTCGACGTTCTCGCGGATCTCGCGCACCGCCTCGCGCAGCGCGTGTGCCGTGTGCCCGGGGAAGGGGTGGGAGGGGCCGAAAGCCGCGTAGAACCGCTCGCTCACCTCCAGAGAGGTGTCGTCCGCGACCGCCCACAGGGTTCCGACGACATGGGTGAACCCGGCCATGTGGAACGCCCCGGTGATGTGCAGCGCCTCGTCGGCGAACTCCCTGCGCCCGCTCGTGGTCTCGCACGCGGAGAGATAGGCCAGTTCCGCTTCCGGGAGCCGGAGCCGGGCGATGTCGGAGAGGGTGAGCGGAGCCGTCGCGTGGTCGTGCAGCACGACGTGACCGGCCGCGGCTCCGGAGAGCGCGCCGACGGCGTGACACGCGAAGTGCGCCCACGCGTGGCGGGGGAGCGCGTCCAGCACGGACCGCCGCACCGCGTCCTGGGCCAGGAGCACGCGGGCGCCCGGTCGTCGGGCCAGCCGAGCCGCCTCCTCCCGTACGCCTTCCAGCGCTGGAGATCCGGAACCCGGCGCCTCGGCGACGGCGACGATCAGCGGGGCGCTGGGCTCGGGCCGGACCGCCGCCGGGCGTCCGGCCTCGCGCCGCCGGGCGCGCACGAGACTGTTGACGGTCGGGGCGTACGAGCAGACCACGCGGTCCAGCAGACTGTCCCCGTCCTCCTCGTGCCGGCCGGCCGCGTGCAGGGGCAGCGCGGTGAGCGGGCCCGTCGGAACCCACCAGAGGCGGCCCGGTCCTCCCGCGGAATCGTCCCCGGGCCATCCCCAGTGGGCGAGCGCGTCCAGGACCGGTTCGGCGAGGGCCGTCCACAGCCATCCGAGCGTCTCCCGGATCTCTGCCTGCGCGTCCCGCTGCGCGGACAGGGGCAGGCCGTGGTCGCCGGTCGCCCGGATCGCGGCGAGGAAGGCGTCCGCCCGGTGTTCCGCCTCCGCGTGACGCAGCCCCTCCAGCCGTACGGGCCGCACGCGCCCCCCGTGCAGGACGAGCGCGTCGCAGCGCAGCGGGCTGACGTTGACGACGACGACCGGGCCCGTGTCACCGATCCCGGCGAGCATCTCGTCCGTGCGGGGGAGCCGCAGGAAGTCCTCGCAGCCCGGCACCCGCCGGATCGACTCCACGAGCCGCTCCCATCGCTCGGCCAGGGCGTGCCGGTCCTCGCCCGTCAACGGGTCCTCCGCCGTGGGGTCGTTCGCCCCTCCCGGCTCCGACGAGGTGAAGACGGCGGCCTCGGGGCGGTCGAGCTGTGGGAGCAACCGCCGCCACTCGACGGCGAGTTCGTCGGGCACCAGGCTCAGCAGCTCCGAGGTCTCGGTGCGGGCGTCGAGCGCCTGCCCGAGCAGCACACCGCGGCCCTGCTCGAGAAGCCGCAGGGCCAACTCGGTGCCGACCGCGTCTGGTTCCGCGTCGGCCGCTCCCTCGTGGGCGGCGGCCGCGTCGGGTCGCCGGGCGTCGGCGAGGTCCAGCGCACACGCGGCCGCGTCGCAGGCGAGACCCGCGAAATCGCCCAACTGGCGTGCGCGGTCCATGCGTCCGACGCGGTAGGAGGCCGTACGCGGCAGCAGCTCGACCGCGAGCCGGTACGGTTCCATCGCCGCGGCCCGGCCGTCCGCCGGTGAACCCCCGCCGCCGTCGAGGACACTCAGCGCCCACAGCCGCGCACAGCCCACCCGGACGCTCACGTCCATGGCGGGATCGCGCGCGGCCCGCCGGTACAGCGCGATCGCCGCGTCCCGGGCCCGCGCGTCGTCCTCGGTCGCCGCCTTCGTGGCCAGGGCCGAGCCGTGGTGGAGCAGGGCGAGTCCACGCAGCGCGTGCCCTTCGGGGGTGGCGGCGTACGCCTGACCGGTGGCCCGGATCCACGCGCGCAGGGCGCGTCGCTCGCGCCGGGCCGGACGGCCACGGGCCCCGGAGCCCGCCGGCACCCCGCCGGCGTCGAGGCGCCCGGTCGTACCGGAACCGCCGGGGTCCGTGACGTCGAGGCCGGTGGCTCGGCGGCCGGCGCGGACGAGTTCGAGACGGCGCACGGTCGCCAGTACCGCGTTGCGCTGCACGAGGTTGGGATGTCCCGCCGGGGTGGCGGCGACCGCACGCCGGGCGGCGCGGGCGGCCTCGCGCAGGTCGGCGGGGTCCGAACGGGCGGTGTGCCGGTCGGTCAGGACCAGGGCGAGGTTCGACAGGAACCGCGGATACAGCCGGTGGCGCCGGGAGACCCCGGCGAGCACCTCCCGTGCCAGCGCCGCGGCTTCGTCGAGCGCCTCCGGGGCGCCGTCGGGGGACCAGCGGTGATGATGGCGGAGGGCCTCGGCGAGGCTGGAGCGGGCCCAGACACCCTCGTCCCTCCCCGGTCCGCTACAGGCCACCGCCTCCCGGAAGCTGCTCACGGCCTCGGCGAGCGCGCTGGAGTCACCGTGCAGCTGGAAGAGGGTGAGCAGCGCGTCGCCCAGGCTGTTGAGACGGTTGGAGCGCAACGCGCCGCGGGACGGCGTCGAGGCCAGGGCCGTCCTGACGGCGTCGACGGAGGCGCCCAGGTCGCGTGCGTCACGGGTGCGCAGCCAGCGCAGCCGCAGCGCGCCGGACAGGTTCGTCCAGTAGGAGGGCGTGGTGACGGTGACTTCCGCTCCGTAGGGGGCGAGGGCCTCACGGAACAGGGTGATGGCCCCGTCCAGGTCGTCCGGCTCCCCGAACCGCTCGTAGCGGGACCAGAGCACCATCCCGACGCCGTTCATGGCGGCGCTGCGCAGGTCGATGTTCTCGGCTCTCGTCAGCAGCGCGTCGAAGAGCACCAGGGCGCGTTCGAGATCGGAGAGGCGGCCGGCGCGCTCGTAACGGGCGAGCGCCTCCTCGGCACCCCCCAGGACGGCCAGCAACTGCTCGTACCCGGGTGTGCCGAACAGGTCGTACGGGGTGGCCATCAGTGAGCGGGCCGGCCCGGGGATCCCGGAGCGTCGTCCTCGTCACGCCGCTCCCGGATGCGCCGGGCCATCGCCTCGCCCATCGGGCCGTTCCGCTCGAACCACGCGGCGGCCTCCTCGCCCCGGCCCAGCGAGAGCAGGGTCAGGGCGAGGTTGGCCGTGGCGTCCTGATGGCCGCCCTCCGCCGCCGGGGTGAGTACTTCGACGGCCTCCTCGAGGCGTCCGTCGATCCGTAACTTGACGCCGTACTGGTTCAGGGCCTGTGGGGATCCGGTCTCGGCCGCCCGGCGCAGCTCCGCCTCCGACGGCAGCGCGCGGAAGGTGAACCGCGCTCCGCCCTGCTCCGCCGGACGTCCTCGTGCGCGTCGACGCCAGAACATCGGCATCACCCCCCGTGATCGTCGGTGTGCGCCCAGTATCCTCGCAACTCGGTTGTCGTGTAGGGAGGTTGCACGGATGGGTGACACCGGCACCGGTGACGGGAGCGGGAGGGCCACGGCGATGCGGTCCGACGTCTGTTCCCGGCTGGACGAGATCCGGGACGTCGTTCCCGCCGACCACGGGCCGGAGTTGGAGGAGATCCTCGCCCTGTTACGGGGGAGCGGCGACCCGGCGGGTCCGCAGGCTCAGCTGCACCGGCTGCTGCGCCGCAGCGGGGTGGCGGCCGGCCTGCGAGCCTTCCGGGGCGCGGGGATCGGCGGGCTCCCGGCGGCCGTCGAGGGGCACCCCGTGGTGGAGGCGTACGTCTGTCCGTGCGAGCGGTGCGACCGGCGGAGCCCCGCCCGCAACCAACCGGTGCCGCCCGTCTGCCGGCTGTACGGCGAGCCGCTGTGCCGGCGCAGGGTCTCGTGAACGCCGTCCTCGCCGAACTGGGCAGGAACCTCGCCGCGCGCTGGCTCACCTACCTGGTGCCGTCGGGCCTGCTGTTCCTGGCGGTCGCCGGGGCCGGACGACTGCTCGGGCAGGCGCACTGGTACGACGTCGGACGGGTCACCAGGGCGCTCGACGAGCTGGCCGGGCACCCGGCGAGCCGGTCGACCGGAGGGGTGGTGCTGGCGGCCTCCGCGACGCTGATCGCCTCGGCCGGACTGGGTCTCGCCGCGCAGGCCCTGGGCGGTGTGGTGGAGCGGTGCTGGGCGGGGGACTGGCGGGGACCCGCGAGGGTGCCGGGGCGCCTGCTGGCCGAGCGCAGGCGGCGGAGGTGGCGGGCGGCCGAGGACGCCTACGCCCGGGTGGAGGCGCGCGCCGTCGAACTGGGAGCGCCGCTCGACCCCGGCACCACCGCGGACCTGGCGCGCCACGCGGCGGCCCGCAACCGGATCTCCCTGGAGGAGCCCGTCCACCCCTGCTGGATCGGTGACCGGGTGCGCGCGCTGGACCTGCGGATCCACCGGGCGTACCGGCTCGACCTGGACTCGGCCTGGTCCCGTCTCTGGCTCGTCCTGTCCGGCGACATCCGCACCGAACTGCGCGGCGCGCGTGACGTCTACGACGCGGCCGTCCGGCTTGCGGCCTGGAGCGGGCCCTATCTGCTGGTCGCCGTCCGGTGGTGGCCGGCCGCGCTGATCGCGGTGGGCCTCGCGGCCGTCGGCCTGCGCCGGGGTCGGGCCGCCATGGACGCGTTCGCCGAGCTGGTGGAGTCCGCGGTCGACCTGCACGGTCGTGAACTGGCCCTCGCGCTGGGTGTTCCGTGCCCGGACCGACTGGACCGGGAGGCCGGGTCGGAGATCACCGCCATCCTGCGCAAGGGCGTCTGAGACTCCGCTCCGGCGCGGGAGGCCGGGGCGCCGCTGTTCGCATCGCGGACTCCCGGCGGTCACACAAGCGCCACGGGGTCTTCCCCGGCGTTCGTTCCTCTTGGAACACTCCCCCCGCGCAGGTCTCATCCAACGCACCACGTCAGGACAAGAGGTCACCCAGACATGCCTCAAGTGAACCGACGTCGATTCCTCCAACTCGCCGGTGGCACAGCGGCGTTCACCGCGCTGTCGAACAGCGTCGAGCGTGCCGCCGCACTGCCCGCGCACCACGCGTCCGGCACGATCGACGACGTCGAGCACATCGTCGTGCTGATGCAGGAGAACCGGTCCTTCGACCACTACTTCGGGTCGCTGAGAGGTGTCCGGGGCTTCGGGGACCCGCGTCCGGTCACCCAGCCGAACGGCAAGTCGGTCTGGCACCAGTCGGACGGCACCAAGGACGTGCTCCCCTTCCGGCCCGACGCCGACGACCTGGGCCTGCAGTTCATCCAGGACCTGCCGCACGGCTGGAGCGACGGCCACACCGCCTTCAACCAGGGCAGGTACGACAAGTGGGTGCCCGCCAAGTCGACGACGACGATGGCGTACCTGACGCGTGAGGACATCCCGTTCCACTACGCGCTCGCCGACGCGTTCACCATCTGCGACGCGTACCACTGCTCGTTCATCGGCTCCACCGACCCCAACCGCTACTACATGTGGACGGGTTACACGGGCAACGACGGCAAGGGCGGCGGCCCGGTCCTCGGCAACGACGAGGCGGGGTACGACTGGACGACCTACCCGGAACGGCTGGAAGCGGCCGGGGTGTCGTGGAAGATCTACCAGGACGTCGGCGACGGTCTCGACGCGAACGGTTCCTGGGGCTGGATCCCGGACGCCTACCGGGGCAACTACGGCGACAACTCGCTGCTGTACTTCAACCAGTACCGCAACGCCAAGCCCGGTGACCCGCTCTACGACAAGGCCCGTACCGGCACCGACGCCCGCAAGGGCGAGGGTTTCTTCGACCAGCTCAAGGCGGACGTGAAGGGCGGGAAGCTGCCCGAGGTCTCCTGGGTCGTCGCACCCGAGGCGTTCACCGAGCACCCCAACTGGCCCGCGAACTACGGAGCCTGGTACATCGCGCAGGTGCTGGACGCGCTCACCTCCGACCCCGAGGTGTGGGCCAGGACGGCCCTGTTCGTCACGTACGACGAGAACGACGGCTTCTTCGACCACCTGGTGCCGCCCTTCCCGCCGCAGTCCGCCGCGCAGGGCAGGTCGACGGTCGACGTCGGCCCGGACCTGCACAAGGGCGACGCCAACCACGCCGCCGGGCCCTACGGACTGGGCCAGCGGGTGCCGATGCTGGTCGTCTCGCCCTGGAGCAAGGGCGGTTACGTCTGCTCCGAGACGCTCGACCACACGTCGATCATCCGGTTCATGGAGCGTCGCTTCGGGGTGCACGAGCCCAACATCTCGCCCTGGCGCCGCGCGGTCAGCGGCGACCTCACCGCCGCCTTCGACTTCTCCCGCAAGGACGCCGGGCCGGTCGCGCTGCCGGACACCGACGGCTATCTGCCGCCGGACCACGACCGCCACCCCGACTACGTGCCGACCCCGCCCGCCCACCCCGTACTGCCCCGGCAGGAGCGTGGCTCGCGCCCGGCACGCCCGCTCAAGTACGCGCCCCTGGTGGATGGTTCGGCGGATCCGGCGGCCGGGAGGTTCACGCTCACCTTCGGCTCCGGTGCCAAGGCCGGTGCCGCCTTCCTCGTCACCTCCGGCAACCGCGCCGACGGCCCCTGGACGTACACCGCCGAGGCGGGAAAGACGGTGTCGGACACCTGGAACTCGGCGTACTCGAACGGCTCGTACGACCTGACGGTGCACGGTCCGAACGGCTTCCTGCGCGTCTTCAAGGGTCCCGGCAAGGCCGCGGGACCCGAGGTCACCGCGCGCCACGTCGGCGAGGACGTGGAGCTGACCTTCACCAACAGGGCTGCGGGCACGGCCGATCTGAAGCTCACCGACGGCTACGGAGGGCGGCCCCGTTCGTTCAAGGTGCGGCCGGGCGCGACGGTACGGCATCGGGTGGAGCTACGGGCGAGCCACCGCTGGTACGACCTGACCGTCGAATCCGCCGCGCACACGGGCTTCTCGCGGCGGTTTGCCGGACATGTCGAGAACGGCCGTCCGGGTGTCAGCGACCCCGCCATCGTCACCGGCTGATGGCTGTCGGGACAGGGGACAATTTCCGGCCGACGCGAGGTAGTGTGCCCCGGTGACCACGCATTCGAACACTCCTGCAGGTTGGTACCCGGATCCGCACGGAACGCCCCAGACACTCCGGTACTGGGACGGCTCGCAGTGGACCGAGCAAACGCATGCGGACCAGCAGGCGCCGGCCGGACAGCAGGTTCCGCAGCAGGCACAGCAGCCGTACGGACAGCCGGCCGCGGCACCCGACCCGCGCGCGCAGAAGCAGGTGCAGCAGCAGGCCGGGATCGCGCCCAGCGGCGCCGGCGGCGGCACCCTGTTCACCGAGCCGGTCCTGGTGGTGAACCAGAAGGCGAAGCTGATCGAGCTGACCAACGAGTACAAGGTCATGGACCAGCAGGGCAACCAGCTCGGTGCGGTCGTCGAGGTCGGTCAGAGCGGCCTGAAGAAGGCGCTTCGCTTCGTCTCCAGCGTCGACCAGTACATGACGCACAAGCTGGAGATCCGTGACGCCCACGGGCAGCCGGTGCTGCGGCTCACGCGTCCCGCGAAGTTCATCAAGTCGCGGGTGATCGTGGAGCGTCCGGACGGGCAGCCGGTAGGCGAGATCGTGCAGCAGAACATGATCGGGAAGATCAACTTCGCGATCAACGTCAACGGCCAGCAGGTCGGCGCCATCAAGGCGGAGAACTGGCGTGCCTGGAACTTCGCCATCGTCGACCACAGCGGCAACGAGGTCGCCCGGATCACCAAGACCTGGGAAGGTCTGGCCAAGACGATGTTCACCACGGCGGACAACTACGTCCTGCAGATCCACTACCAGCTTCCCGAGCCGCTGCTCAGCCTCGTCATCGCGACGGCGCTGACCGTGGACACCGCGCTCAAGCAGGACTCCCGCGGGCTCGGCTGACCTGGCGCATACGACGAAGGGCGGCCGCGGATTCCTCCGCGGCCGCCCTTCGTCGTCGTGTCCTTCTCACAGGGGTGTCAGATGCCCCGGGTTCGTCCGATGTCCCGGCTCCGGCTGGTTCGGGATGAACGAGGGCGCGTACTTGGCGGCCTCGGCCTCCAGCGCCAGCACCGCGGCGACCGGGTGCTCGTCGTCCTCGAAGGGCCCGGGTGCGGCGGCAACGGGCTCCGGCGCCGAACGTGACAGCGTCACCACGCCCCAGGCCGCCACCCCCGCGCCGAACGCCGCGAGCAGCAGGCCCGCCGGACCTCCCTGGAGCTGCTCCCCGAGCAGGCAGAGGCCTATCGCCGCGGCGGCGACCGGATTGG
This sequence comes from Streptomyces sp. NPDC005195, assembly GCF_040608315.1. NCBI lineage: Bacteria > Bacillati > Actinomycetota > Actinomycetes > Kitasatosporales > Streptomycetaceae > Streptomyces > Streptomyces sp. NPDC005195. The sequence continues at coordinate 85,881 of NZ_JBEXHZ010000024.1, read as the reverse complement.
CGAGCGTCACGACGGCCAGAGGAGCGCCGAGTCCACCCCGGTAGGCGGTCTGCGACAGGAGCAGTCCGGCGGTCGCGAAGGCCGCCACGAGCAGCGCCACCACGATGACCTGGACGCTGAGGATCGGTCCGGACCGGTCCGTCACGGCCACCGTCACCGTCTGGGTGAGGGCCGAGGCGACACCCGAGGCGAACCCGGAGGCGGTCGCGTGCCGCAGTCCCGGCCGGGTGCCGGGCCGCGACAGGACGCCGATCGCCACGGAGGTGGCGGCGGCCACGGCCAGTGCCTGCGGCACGCTCAGCACGTCGTCGGGCGCCGGTCCGGACGCCGTGACCAGCAGGGCGGACAGTCCGACCAGGGTGAGCGCGGTTCCGCGCCACTCGACCACGCTGACCCGTCGTCCGGCCACCCGCGCGCCGAGCGGCACCGCGGCCACCAGCGTGAGCGCGCCGAGCGGCTGCACGAGCGTGAGCGTCCCGTATTTGAGGGCGGCGACGTGCAGCAGCGCGGCGGAGGCGTTCAGCGCGACCGACCACCACCACGCGGTGTTGCCGAGCATGCTCAGGACGCCCGGTTCGGTGGTCCGGGAGGCGAGCCGTTCCTGTGCCACGGCCGCGGCGGCATAGGCGACGGCCGAGAACAGGGACAGTACGACGGCGGCGAGAGTGGCGTTCATCGTCCTGCCCCCACGAGCTCCGGTACGGACTCCTTGATGTCTCCCGCGACCGCGCGCTCCCGCGCGCGCCCGGCCGTCGTCCCGGTCCGGTGCGGAAGGTGGATCACGGCGAGGGCGACCCCGAGCAGCGCGGCCGCGGCCACGGCATCGAACCAGTAGTGGTTCGCGGTGCCGACGATCACCGCCAGGGTGACCAGTGGGTGCAGCAGCCACAGCCAGCGCAGCCGGGAGCGGGTCGCGGCGATCAGGCCGATCGCCACCATCAGCGCCCAGCCGAAGTGCAGTGAGGGCATCGCCGCGAACTGGTTCGCCATCTCGTCGGTGGCCGGGTGCGCGCCGTACACCGTGGGCCCGTACACCTGTCCGGTGTCCACCAGGCCCGCGGCGGCGAGCAGCCGGGGCGGCGCGAGCGGGAAGGTGAGATGCAGCACCAGGGCGGCTGAGGTGATCACGGCCAGGACCCGGCGCGCCCACACGTAGTGGACCGGGCGGCGCAGGTACATCCAGACCAGGAAGGCCGCCGTGGCCGGGAAGTGGACGGTCGCGTAGTAGGTGTTCGCGATGTGCACCAGGGTGTCGCTGTGCAGCAGCGCGCCTTGTACGGCGCCCTCGCCCGGCAGGTGCAGGGTCCGTTCCCAGTCCCAGACGTGTCCGGCGTTGCGGAAGGCCTCGGCCGTGTGTCCGGTGGCCAGTTGCCGGCCGACCTTGTAGACGACGAAGAGTCCTGTGACGAGCAGAAGCTCGCGGACGAGCGGCGGACGAGCGGCGGTGTCGCGCCGCGACGGCCGCCGTACGGCCGCGGCGGGCTCCGATTCTGCAGGCTCGGTTCGGGAATCCATCCCCCGGCCCCTTTGCTGACGTTCTTATGTGAGGTGGTGCGCGGTGAGCCCAGGACAGGCTCCACTCGGCGTCTCTTCGACGGAGGGGTGGATCCTGACCAAGGCTCATCGATACGACAGTGTACCGATACGCCAGTGTACCGATACCAAAGCGTTCCGGTACACTGGCGTATCGATTAGACTCTGTGAAACGGACCACCCCACGAGCGAGGAGAAGCCCCATGACGTCGCAGGCCGCGGAGGGACCGGAGTCGGTCATCGCCTCGCGCCGCTCCAAGATCACGCCCGAGCGTGAGCAGGAGTTCTACGACGCCGTGCTCGAGCAGATCCGTACGTGCGGGTATGACGCGTTCACCATGGAGGGCGTGGCCGCGAGCACACGCTGCAGCAAGTCCACGCTCTACCGGCAGTGGAAGACGAAGCCCCAGTTCGTGGCCGCCGCGCTGCGCTCCAACCGGTGTCCGCGGTTCTCGGGAATCGACACGGGCTCGCTCGTCGGTGATCTGCGCGCGATGGCGCGGGCCGCCGGGGGCTGGTCGAGCCGTGACACCCAGCTGCTCCAGGCACTCGGCCACGCCGTGCTGCAGGACAAGGAACTGCAGGAGGCCCTGCGCGGGGCGCTCATCGAGCCCGAGATCAGCGCCGTCAAGGAGATCATCGCCCGCGGGGTCGCCCGGGGCGAGGTCCCCGCCGACCACCCGGCGCTGGAGTTCATCCCGGCGCAGCTGTTCGGTGTGGTGCGGGTGCGCCCGGTTCTGGAGGGCGAGTACGCGGACGCGGCGTATCTCACACAGTTCGTGGAGGCCGTGGTGATTCCGGCACTGGGCCTGACCTGAGACCCAGGCCGCCGTCCGCGGGATGACCGGACGGTGGCCTGCTCGCGCCGCACCGTGGGGACGGGGGCGGCGCGCACCCCCCGGCCGGGTGGGGCTCCTCTTGAGCGGAGAGGTGCTCCACCCGGCCGAACTGTGTCCGGGGGCGGGCGCGGGCGCCGAGGTCAGGCGTTCTGTCCGGCGCCGCCCACTCCGGACGCCGGCTTGATGCCCTTGGTGATGTCGTCGATCACGGACTGCTGAGGGCCCTTGGAGCCGGCGTCGACGCCGAAGCGGATGACGACCAGCGCCTTGGGGTCGGCGGGGGAGGGGAGGACGAGTGATTCGACGTAACCGTCGTCGCCCTTGCCGGTGACGACCTTCCAGCGGACGAGATAGCCCTTCTCGCCGGCCACGGTGACCGCCCGGGAGGCGAGTTCCGTGTGCGATGTGATCTTGCCGTAGCCCTTGCCGTAGGACTCCTGGGCGTTCCTGGGGATGTCCTCCTTGGCCGCCGCCTCGGCCGTGGTCGACTTGATGCCCTGGTACCGCGCGGGCGCCGAGTAGGCGCCGCCCCGCTGACACTTCTGCGAGGTGTCGCCGGGACACTTGTAGGTGTCCTTGGTCGACAGCACCGCGCTTCCCATGCCGCTCTGGCCGGTCCAGTTGTCGGGCACCGGAATACTGATGCCGCTGTACGCGTCCGTGGCGTAGCCGTCCTCGGTCCGCGGAACCCCGGATCGGCCCGGAGCCGGAGTCTGCCCCTCGGGGCCGCCCGAGCCGCCCGATCCGCCGGGAGCGCCGCCCGGACCGCCCGAGCCGCCGCCCTGTCCGCCGCCGGATCCGCCCTGGCCGTTCTGGCCGTCGGGTCCCTGGGCACGGGCGCTGTTCCCGCCGTTGCCGTCGTTCTTGGTGAGGGCGTACACACCACCCCCGATGCCCGCGAGGACCGCGATCGCGGCGGCGACGGCGATGCCGGTGCGCAGCCCGCGTCGCCGGGGCCCGGGGGGTGGGACCGGGTACGGCCCGGCGGCCGGCGGCTGTCCCGGGGGACCCCACGCGGCGCCGGACCCGAGGGGGCGGGTCTGCTCCGTCCATGCACTGCCGTCCCACCAGCGTTCGGTGGCGGGACTGTCACTTGTCTGCCCGGGGTCGGGATACCAGCCGGGGGGAGTCACCTGCGTCATGGACCCCACCGTATGAGCCCCGGGTGAAAGGCGGATGAGAGGGCACCGGTCCCACCGTCCGCGGTGGCCGGAACCCCCGCCCGGGACCCGCCGGCCTGCGGCACCGTGCGGCGGCGGTGGGTCCGCCGGGTCGACCGCGCCGTACGACGCCCCGTGCATCGGGCCGGTCACCCGCTCCTGCCCAACTCCCGCGACCCGTAAGGGATTTCTCTCGGATCCGTACCGAGTCCGCCGACGGCGGGGCGGGACGCACCCCGGCGGCAGCCGACCGTCCATGACCTCCCCGCCCCCGCTCCGCGTCCTGTCGCGTCGCCCTCGGGCGCGCGCCGTCACCCGTCTCGGCAACAGGGGCCCGGACCCCCCTCCGTATCGGCTCGGGGACGGCTAGGCTCGATGCCTGTACGTCGTCCGTGCGGCCTGGGGAGGTAGCGGTATGACGCAGGCGCGGCCGGGACCGGCGGCCTCCGCCTCCCTCTGGGAGCGCGAGACGGAGATCGCGGATGTCGCACAGGCCGTGGACGCGCTGCGCGCGGACGCCTCGTCCTCAGGCAGTCTGCTGGTGTTCGGCGGTGAGGCGGGCATCGGCAAGACCGCGCTGCTCGCGGAGGCCCGCAGGACGGCCGAGGCCAAGGGCTGCACGGTCTGGTCGGCCCGCGGCGGCGAGACCGTCACCTCCGTCCCCTTCAACGTCATTCGTCAGCTCCTCCAGCCGGCCATCGTCTCGCTGATGCCGGAGGAGGCCCGCGAATACCTGGGGGACTGGTACGACATCGCCGGCCCCGCCCTCGGCATCGCCGAGCCGGGCGACCGGCAGGCCGACCCGCAGGGCGTGTGCGACGGTCTGGTCGCGGCCGTGCGGCGGCTGGCCCGGCGCGAGTGGCCGCTCGTCCTGATGGTCGACGACGCGCAATGGGCCGACCAGGAGACCCTGCGCTGGCTGGCCGCGTTCGCCGAGCGCCTCGACGACCTGCCCGTCCTCGTCGTGGTCGCCCGCCGCCCCGGAGAGGCGACCGGTGAGCAGGCCCGTCACCTCGACGCCGTCGCCGCCGCGGCCCGCCCGATCGTCACCCTCAGCGCGCTGACCCCCGATGCCACCGCGGGACTGACCCGCGCCACGCTCGGCGGGCACGCGGACGCCCCGTTCTGCCGCGAGGTGTGGGCGGTCACCGGCGGCAACCCCTACGAGACCGTCGAACTCCTCGCCAAGGTGCAGGACACCGAGCTGGAACCGGTCGAGGCGTCGGCCGCCGAACTGCGCGCCCTCAACCGCTCGGCGCGTGGCCGCGGACTCGTCGCCCGCCTCGAAGGGCTCGGCATCGACGCCACCCGCTTCGCCTGGGCGGCCGCGATACTCGGCACGGGCATCTCCCTCGACCTCGCCGCCCAGCTCGCCGGAATGCCGCGCGACGAGGCCGAGCGCTGCGCCGAACTGCTCGGCGCGGCCCGGATCCTCACCGACGTCGAGCCCACGAGCAGTCAACTGATCGGCAGCGAGCTGGAGTTCGTGCACCCGCTGATCGCCAGCGCCGTCTACCGCTCGATTCCCGACGCGTTACGCACCGCGATGCACGGCCAGGCCGCCTGGGCGGTCACCGAGTCGGGCCGCGGCGCCGCGGCCGCCTCCCGCCACCTCCTCGAAGTGCACCCGGACGACGACCCCGAGCTCGTCGAGCAGATGCGCGAGGCAGCCCGCGAACACCTGGCCGTCGGCGCGCCCGACGCGGCCCGCCGCTGCCTGGAACGCGCGCTCAGGGAGCCCCCGCTCCCCGAGGTCCACGCGCGCGTGCTCTACGAACTGGGCTGTGCCACCCTCCTGACCGCGCCCGCCACCACGATCGGGCATCTGCGCGCCGCGCTCGACCGGCCCGGCCTGGTGGGCGACCTGCGGGTGGACGCCGTCTTCCGCCTCTCCCAGGCGCTGGTCCACAACAACCAGTTGGACGAGGCCGTGCGCACCGTCGACGCGGAGGCCGCCCGGCTCGCCCCCGGCCCCGCCCGGATGCGGCTGCAGGCCGTGCGCTACATGTGGGAGGGCATCCACGCGGGCGAGGACCACGTGCCGGGACGCTCCCGGGGGCTCGCCGAACTCGCCGGGACCTGCACCGGGCGCGACAACTCCGAGCGCGCCCTGCTCATACTGCGCGGCTTCGACGCGATGACCCGGGGCGAGAACGCCGAGGAGGTCGTGGAGCTCTGCGACCGGGCCCTCGTCAACGGCCGTCTGGCACCCGGACTCGGCTGGACCGACACCGAGTGGGGCCTCGAACTCCTCATGATGCTGGGCAGTTCGTACGCCTACGCGGACCGGCTCGACCGGGCCGAGAGCCTCTTCTCGGAGGCGCTGCGCTCGTACACGACCGCCGGCTGGAGCGGCGGCCATCTCTCCCTGGCCCACGCCTTCGTCGGTCTCGCGCACCGCAGGCGGGGCCGTCTGAGGGACGCCGAGACCACCCTGCGCGAGTCACTGCGCATCGCCGAGCGGGTCGGACGCGGGCTGCCCCTGTACTGGTCCGCGACCTGCGGACTCGTCGACACGCTGCTCGCCCGCGGCGACGTCCGGGAAGCCTGGGCGATCGCCGAGCAGTACGGCTTCGCACCGCCGTACCCGACCACGATCGTGCTGCCCGACACCCGATCCGTACGCGGCCGCCTGCTGATCGCCGTCGGCCGGGTCAAGGACGGCGTCAACGAACTGGAGGCCGCCGAGAAGGCCTCCGCGGTGCGGGGCCACCACAACACGGTGATGGCGCCCTGGTCGATCGACCTCGCCCGCGCGCTCGCCTCGGAGGATCCGGTACGTGCCGCCGCGCTGGCCGTCGACGCCCGGCGGCGGGCCGAGCGCTTCGGTACCGACACCGCCATCGGCGAGGCACTGCGCTGCGCGGCGGCCCTCGAGACGGGCCAGCGTGCGGTACGCCTCGCGGCGCAGGCCGTCGCCTATCTGGAGGCCTCGCCCTGCCAGTACGAACACGCGGCGGCCCGCGTCGAGTACGGCATCGCGGCGCGCTCGGTCTCGGAGCTCAACAAGGGTCTGACGCTGGCGCGTTCGTGCGGGGCCGACGGACTGGTCGCGAAGGCGGAGGCAGTCCTGGAGACGGGTCGGGGACTGCGGTAGCCCTCCGTCCGGCCACCTTCCGAGGAGCCCGTCCCGCCACCGGCTCCGGGCACACCGGACCCGGCCGACGGCGACGGCGGGCGTCCGGTCGGGCGTCAGGGGTGGTCGCGGGGCGGGTGCGGTCGCGGGGCGGGTGCGGTCGCGGCACGGCACGCCCGTGGGGACCGCTCACGCCTCCCCGGAGCCCTTTGCCGCGTCGCGTCCGCCGTGTTCACCGCGTGCCTCACGTTCATCGCCCTCGGGTGCGCCTGGCGCATCGAGTTCGTCGAGCACCCGCTGGGCCACCGCGAACGCCGAATTGGCCGCCGGGACACCGCAGTACACGGCTGTCTGGAGCAGCACGGCCCCGATCTGCTCGGGGGTCAGACCATTGCGGCGCGCCGCCCGGACGTGCGTCGCCAGTTCGTCGAGGTGACCGTGTGCCACCAGCGCCGTCAGCGTGATCAGGCTGCGCTCGCGGTGCGACAGCGTCGGATCCGTCCAGATCTCCCCCCAGGCGTATCGCGAGATGAAGTCCTGGAAGCGGGCGGAGAACGAGGTCTGCCGGGCCTGCGCGCGGTCCACGTGCGCGTCGCCGAGAACCGCGCGGCGTACCTCCATGCCGCGCGCCGGATACCCGGCGAAGTGCCCGCGCAGCGCGGCAGTCACGGCCTCCGGCCGCTCCACGGGCGCCAGATGCGAGGCACCCGCGATCTCGGTGAGCGAGGAACCGGGCACCGCGTCCGCGATCTCCCGCAGATGCGCGGGCGGCGTCGCCGGGTCCTCGCGGCCGGCGACCAGCAGGGTCGGCGCGGTGATCGACGGCAGGCGGTCGCGCAGGTCGAAGGCGGCGAGCGCGTCACAGCAGGCGGCGTACGCCTCCGGGTTCGCGGTCCGCTGGTCCTCGATCAGCCGCGGAACGCTGAACCCGGGGGTGAACCAGCGGGAGTTCGCGCTCTCCGCGAGCGTGGCCAGGCCCTCCCGGCGTACCGTCCGCGCCCGCTCCTCCCAGGGCCCGGTGCCGTTGAAGTGGGCCGAGGAACAGATGACGGCGAGGGCGGCCACCCGGTCGGGGTGGTGCACGGCGAGGTGCAGGCCGACCGCGCCGCCGAGGGAGACGCCCGCGTAGGCGAACCGGTCGACGCCGAGCGCGTCGGCGAGGGCGAGGACCAGCGCGGCGAGGTCGGCGACGGTCGCGCCGGGCCCGATCAGGTTCGCGGGGGACCCGCCGTGCCCCGGCAGGTCCCAGCGCACCACCCGGTGGGTGACGGACAACTCGGGCGCGACCTCGTCCCACAGGGCGGTCGAGGTGCCGAGCGAGGGGCCGAGAAGAAGTGGGGGAGCGGTGGCGGCCCCCTCGGCGCGGTGGTACGGCAGCCTGCCTTCGGGCCAGGTCTTCAACGTCGCTCCAGAGCACGGTCGGTGAGGACTCCGGCGGAGCCCGTGTAACGGGTCGGGTCGGTGAGATCCACCAGGTCGACATCCTTGAGCCGCGGCTCCTCGCCCAGTACGTCCACGAGGGGACGGCCCTCGGCGACGACCCGCTCGGCGGCCCGGGTCAGCAGTTCCCTCGCGCGGGCCCGTCCCAGCACGGGGGCGAGCGCGACGGCCAGCCGCTCAGAGACGATCAACCCGTGGATGAGGCCGAGATGTTCACGCATGGCGTCCGTGTTCACCCGCAGCCCTTCGGCCAGTTCGGCGGCGCCGCGGGCGGCGCCGCCGACCAGCCGCAGCAACTCGCGCAGCGGCTCCCACTCGGCGTGCCAGGCACCGGCCGGCCGCTCGTCCTCGGCGGCCATCGACGCGTACAGCGTGGCGGCGAGTCCCGGTGCGCGCCGGGCGGCGGCGGCGATCAGCGTGGCCGCCACCGGGTTGGCCTTGTGCGGCATGGCGGACGAACCGCCGCCGCTCCCCTCGGTCACCTCGGCGATCTCGGTACGGGAGAGGGTGAGCACGTCGGCGGCCGTCTTGCCGAGGGCTCCGGCCGTCAGGGCCAGTGCCCCGGCGAGGTCACCGATCGGGGTGCGAAGGGTGTGCCACGGCAACGCCGGTTCCACAAGACCGAGTTCGCGGGCGTACGAGGCCACCAGGACCTGCGGGTCCTCGGCGCCGAACGCGGTGAACGCGGCCAAGGTCCCCGCCGCGCCACCCAGTTGGGCGGGAAGGCGCAGGGCCGCCAGCCGGTCACGCGCGTCCAGGACCAGCGCGCGCCACCCCGCCGCCTTCAGTCCGAAGGTCGTCGGCACCGCGTGCTGCGTCAGCGTCCGGCCGGGCAGCACCGTGTCCCGGTGGGCGGCGGCGAGGTCTCGCAGCACCCGCGCGGTGCGCTCGAGGTCTTCGAGGACCGGCCGAAGTGTGCGCCGGGCCACCAGCATCATCGCGGTGTCCATGATGTCCTGGCTGGTCGCGCCCCGGTGGACGTACGGGCCGTACTCGGCGCCCACGGCCGCTGTCAGATCCGCGACCAGCGGGATCACCGGGTTGCCGCCCTCCCGGGCGCGCAGCGCGATCGACCGCACGTCGAGGTCCGCGGCGGTGACGGCGGACAGGGCCGTCGCGGCCGCGGCGGGGGCCAGGGCGAGTCCGGCCCAGGCGCGCGTCAGCGCCGCCTCCGCGTCGATCAGCGCTTGCAGGAACGCCCGGTCCGAGGCCGAGGACGACGCGGGGGAACCGGCCCGTCCGGGGGCGAGCAGACCGGCGTCGGGGTCACCGGAGTCGCCGTGATCGTTCCGGCGGCCGGAGTCCCCACGGGAGTTCCGGTCGGCGGGATCGGTGAGATCGGCGGGGCCCGCGGGACCGGCCGGGTCGGCAGGTGTCACTGGAACTCCAGGAAGACCGTTTCGCCTTCGCCCTGAAGACGGATGTCGAAACGGTACGTGCGGTCCGGCCCCCTGGCCGCGATCAGCGTGGCGCGCCGGTCGGCGGGGAGCGGGTCGAGCAGCGGGTCCGCGCCGTCGGCGAGGTACGCGCGGGTGAAGAGGTGGTGGGTCAGACCGCGGGCGAACACGCACAGAGCGAGGTACGGCAGGCCGGCGTTGCCCGGTGGCAGCGTACGCAGGGCCCAGTGCCCGTCGGCGTCCGTACCGACCCGTCCGAAGCCCGTGAAGTCGACGCCGTCGCGGCCGAGGAAGGCACCTGTCGAGGGATCGCGGCGCATCGAGCCGGGGGCGCCCGTCAGTGAGCCGTCGGGCGCCGCCTGCCAGAAGTCCAGGAGGGCGTCGGGTACCGGACCGCCCGCGCCGTCATACACGTACCCGTGCACGGTGATCGTGTCGGGGTGCCCCGGGGGCGCCACCTGCTCGCCGCCGGGGAAGGGGAGCGCGTGGCCGTAGAAGGGGCCGATGGTGTGGGACGGGGTGGGGAGCAACCGCTCGGTCATGCTCGACGGCCTTCCTCGGTCCAGGTGGCGGAGGGACCGTCGAGGACGATGTCCCAGGAGTAGCCGAGTGAGAACCCGGGCTCGGACAGACCGTGGTCGTAGGCGGCGATCAGCCGGCCGCGGGCCGCCTCGTCCGTCACGGACCGCAGGATCGGGTCGTACGGGAAAAGCGGGTCGCCGGGGAAGTACATCTGCGTCACCAGGCGCTGGGTGAACGCGGCGCCGAAGACGGAGAAGTGGATGTGCGCGGGCCGCCAGGCGTTGGTGTGGTTCCCCCACGGGTACGGCCCCGGTTTGATCGTGGTGAACCGGTACCTCCCCTGATCGTCCGTCAGTGTCCTTCCCACGCCGGTGAAGTGGGGGTCGAGCGGCGCCGGGTGCTGTTCGCGCAGGTGCGCGTAGCGGCCGGCCGCGTTGGCCTGCCAGATCTCGATGAGCTGGCCGCGGACCGGCCGCCCTTCGCTGTCCAGCACCCGGCCGGAGACGGTCGTGCGCTCGCCGACCGGCTCGCCCCGGTGCTGCCGGGTCAGGTCGTTGTCGATCTCGGTGATGTCGGTGACGCCGAAGACCGGACCCGACAGCTCGACGGTCTCCGGGTCGCCGCCGTCGACCGCGACGAGCGGCTGGTGGGGGTGACGGAGCCGGGAGCCGCGGTACGGGGGGTAGTCGCGCTCCGGATGGTGCCGGACCGGAGCGCCGCCGGCGACCGCCTTGTCGTACGCGTCCTGGCGGTCCTTGATCTCGGTGTCGATGTCCGACTGGGTGAGGGCCATGCGGGGGCTTCCTGTCGTTCGGGGGCGAGGGCGAGCCCTTCGGGCGGGGGCGGGGGCGGGGGCGAGGGAGAGGCGAGGGCGACGGCGACGGCGAGGTCCTGGCCGACTCCGATGCACAGGACGGGCGGGCGGGCGAGGAGTTCCCGGCGGGTGTGCGCGGGCGGGTCGTCCGGGCGGACGGCGGCCCGCGAGCCGTCGTACCTGCCGAACGGGGTGCGGTCGGTGTCGACGACGTAGCCGTGCTTCATGACGGCTCCCGCGGGGTGTGCGGCCCGGCGCCGGTTCTGGCGGTGACCTCCCGTACGGCCCGTACGGTGACGCAAGGCGCCGTCTCCACCAGGACGACCACCTCGTCCATCCGTGAAGCCCTCCCTCTCCCGAGCGTCCCGAGCCGACCCCGAACAGGGGCGTAAATAGTCAGGGCACTGAGTATGTGCCCAAGGATTCGTTCACGCTGCCACCGGGGCCTCCAGTCGTCAATACCCCGCTCAAGGCGGCCTGAACAGTTTTGATCCGTGCGGAAGACAGGTCGGTGTGCGGACGGTATTGTTCAGTGCACATACCAAAAAATGCTGGGCATACGACCGTGCCGACGATCCCTGGAGCGCACATGGCCGCGGTGGACCTCTCCACCCACCCCGGGCACCTGGCCCGCCGGCTGCAGCAGGCGCACTACCTGCTGTGGAACACGATGGTCTCCGAGGAGATCACCTCGCCGCAGTTCGCGGTCCTGAACGCGCTCGTCGCGGAGCGGGGGCTGGATCAGCGCACCGTGGGGGAGCGGGTGGGCCTGGACCGTTCCACCATCGCCGAGGTCGTCAGCAGGCTCGGCCGCCGGGGTCTGCTCGACAAGGTGCGCGACCCACAGGACGGCCGGCGCTCGGTGCTGCGCCTGACGGACGACGGGACGCGCACGCACCGCAGACTGACCGTGCGCACGGCACGGATGAACCAGATCTTCCTGGCCCCGCTCTCCGCCGAGGAGCAAACCGTGTTCTTCGACCTCATCCGGCGGGTGTCGGACGCCGCGGAGGGTCTCCGCAATCCGACGGAACCCCTGCCTGCTCCTCAGAACTCCTGACAGCCGTTGCGGACTTGACCTGGTCAGCGGTCGGTGCCGTGCGCGAGGCCGCCGGGTAGCGGGACGCGGTCGGCCGTGCCATCGCACGCGACGGACCCGGCGACGCAGACGGTCATCCCCGGGATACTCGTCGCTCATGGATGAGGTCGAGGTTGTCGTCGCCCATTCCGAGCGCGCGACCCTGCGCGTCGGCGATGTGTTCCTGAAGGTGGATGCCGATCAGGCGCGCATCGACGTGGAGGTCGCGGCGATGGCCCTGGTGCCGGTCCCGACCCCGGAGGTCCTGTGGCGCAAGCCGCCCGTGCTCGCGATCGCCGCGGTCCCGGGGACGGCACTCGGCCGCCTCGGCGAGCCGTCGACCGCGTCCCCGGCGGCGTGGGCCGCGGCCGGTGCCGCCATCCGGAAGGTGCACGAGGCGCCGTTGCCGCCCTGGCCCGGCCGGGGAAGGGGTCTCGACGAGTTGGCGGCGGATCTCGACGGCGAGTGCGAGTGGCTCGTGACGAACGGCGTCCTGCCCGCCGACCTGGTCACCCGCAACCGGGAGGTCGCCGAGGCCGTGTTCCGGCCGTGGACCCCGATGTTCACGCACGGCGACCTGCAGATCACTCATGTGTTCGTCGACGGTGACGAGATCACTGGCATCATCGACTGGTCCGAGGCGGGCGAGGGCGATGCCCTGTCCGACCTCGCCACCTTGACGCTCGGACACGAGGAGCGCCTCGGTGACCTTGTCGCCGGCTACGGCACCGACGTCGACCTCGCCGTGATCCGCGCGTGGTGGTCGTTGCGAAGCCTGCTGGTGGTTCGCTGGCTGGTCGAGCACGGCTTCGACCCGTTCGCGCCGGGCTGTGAGGTCGACGTGCTGAGATCCCGGATGTGAGGCCGCGCGGGCCTGACTGACATGAGCGCGTTCGGGCACATCGAGCAGGCCCTCCGCTGGGGTGCATCGCCTGCCCGTACTTCCGACGAAGGCCGGTGTGCCGGACCCGGTCCGGCACGGCCTCTTCGCGGGGAGTCTCACGCGGACGCGAAGACCACCCACACCTGGCCGCTCGCGAAGTTCATCGGCGCGCCGTCGTTCGTCGTGAACTCCGTGCCGTCCGTCGCGGTCGGCCGCTTCCAGTCGGCGTCGAAGGCCCGGCCGTCGCGCAGCACCTTCGCCGTTCCCGAGCCGACCGTCTGCGTGAAGGGTGTGTTGTTGCCGAGGACGTCGTGGTACTTCGACTTGCGCAGTTTCACGTACTGCACGACCACGGTCGCCGGGGCCACCCTCTTGCCGTCCGTCGTGACCGTCGGCGTCCCGTCCGTCGACACCAGCCAGCGGTGCGTGCTCGCGGACCAGGAGAAGGTGAAGCGGGCGGCCGGGAAACGCACCGTCCGGGACGTCTCCGGGGTGCCGCCCGCCGGGGCCGCGCCGAAGCGGAACCCGGTGGTGAGGGCGTCGGCGCCGGGGGCCGACCGCAGCAGTCGGCCGGGCCGCACATAGAGATTGTGGGGGGCGGGCTTGGCGGTGCCGCGGTAGTAGGCGTCGGCGTTCCGCTCGGGCGGCGCCGGCCGCAGCGGTGCCTTGTCGATGACCGGCAGCAGCTTGTGCTGGGCGCCCGAGAAGGCGAGCGTCGGCTCGTCGAACTGGCGCAGCAGCTCCAGGTCGGACTCGCGGGCGCTGCGCACCGGTCCGACCGCCTTCGGCAACCGGGTCGCGTAGATCGCCATCAGCCGGCTCAGGCCACCCTCGACCTGTTCCGCGTACACGATGTCCGCCGCGTCGAGGCCCGTCTGGGGGCGGGCCGCACCCACGTTGTCGATCTTCACGGCGAGGACGGAGCCGACACTGTCGGCACTGGCGCGACCAGGGGTCGGCCCCGGCGACTGGCTCTGGCCGGGAGTCCGGGCGCGCCCGTCGGCGTGCGCGCCGCCGCCCGAGGCGCAGCCCGTCATCAGGGAGCCCGTCGCCGCGACCGCCAGCATCGCCGCCGCCATCGCGCGGCACCGCATCGGGGTCTTCTGTCGTATGCCCACCGTGCCGCCCTTTCCTGTGCCATCGATTTATATGTTCATATGTTCATCGGTGCTCATACCCGTTCTTTTTGAGGTCGTGCGCGATGAGCGGACCGGATCGACGCACGGATTGCTCCGCCGCCGATCCAAGGCGAGGGCCGGCCGGGCGCGGCCGGTGGGGCCAGTGGGTTCGGTGGGGCCAATGGTTTCGGTGACTTCGCTGGGGCCCCCTTGGGACTGGCGGATCGGCGGGTGGGACGGGACAAGGGCCGGGCCGGGCGGGGCTGGGCCCGGAGAGACCCGGAGGGGAAACCGGGTTCGTGGTCGTCAGTCCGGCGGCCCGAGGATTTCCGCGAGGTCGTACCCCACGGGCTCGTCCAACTGGCCGTAGGTGCAGCTCTCGGCGGTCCGGTCAGGGCGCCAGCGGCGGAAGCGGGCCGTGTGGCGGAACCGTACGCCGTTCTCCATGTGGTCGTACGCCACCTCGGCCACCCGTTCCGGCCGCAGCGGTACCCAGGAGAGGTCCTTCTTCGCCGACCATCTGCTGGGCGCGCCCGGCAACCGGGCGGACTCGTGCGCCGACTCCTGCGACCAGGCGGCCCAGGGGTGCTGCTCGATGTCCTCCATGCGCAGCGGCTCCAGTTCCGCCACCAGCTCGGCCCGCCGCTTCATGGGGAAGGCCGCGCTCACCCCCACGTGCTGGAGGACGCCCGCGTCGTCGTACAGCCCGAGCAGCAGGGAACCGACGATCGGGCCACTCTTGTGGAAGCGGTACCCCGCCACGACGACGTCCGCGGTGCGCTCGTGCTTGATCTTGAACATGGCCCGCTCGTCCTGCCGGTACGGCCCGGTGAGCGGCTTGGCGATCACCCCGTCGAGCCCGGCGCCCTCGTACTGTTCGAACCACCGTTGCGCCACCTCCCGGTCGGTGGTCGCCGGTGCCAGATGGACCGGTGCCGTCGTCCCCGACAGCGCCGTCGTCAGCAGGGCGCGCCGGTCGCCCAGCGGCACGTCGAGCAGTGACTCGTCGGCCAGCGCGAGCAGATCGAAGGCGACGAAGGAGGCGGGGGTCCTCTCCGCCAGCGTCCGCACCCGCGACTGGGCCGGGTGGATCCGCTCGGTGAGCGCGTCGAAGTCGAGCCGGCCGTCCCTGGCGATCACGATCTCGCCGTCCATCACACAACGCTCCGGCAGCCGCTCGCGCAGCGCCTCCACCAGCTCGGGGAAGTACCTGGTCAGCGTCTTGCCGGTGCGGCTGCCGAGCTCGACCTCGGCTCCGTCGCGGAACACGATCGCGCGGAACCCGTCCCACTTCGCCTCGTAGTGCATGTCCGGCGGGATCTTCGCCACGGACTTGGCGAGCATCGGCTTCACGGGCGGCATCACCGGCAGATCCATGCTTCGATTCTGCGGCGACACGGAGCGGTTCGCCCGGTGTGCGAGGCGGGCGGGGTGCGCCTACCGTGGCCCGCATGGGCGAAGCGGTGGAACTCGAGGCAGCCGGCAGGACCGTACGTCTGTCCAGCCCGGACAAGATCTTCTTCCCGGAGCGCGGCTTCACGAAGCTGGACCTCGCCCAGTACTACCTCGCCGTCGGCGACGGCATCCTGCGCGCCCTGCGCAACCGCCCCACCACCCTGGAGCGCTACCCGGACGGAGTCGAGGGCGAGAACTTCTTCCAGAAGCGGGCGCCCAAGAACATGCCGGACTGGATCCCGACCGCCCACATCACCTTCCCCAGCGGCCGCAGCGCCGACGAGATGTGCCCCACCGAGGTGGCGGCCGTGCTCTGGGCCGCGCAGTACGGCACGCTCACCTTTCACCCGTGGCCGGTGCGCCGCGACGACGTCGACCGCCCCGACGAACTCCGCATCGACCTCGACCCGCAGCCCGGTACGGACTACGAGGACGCCGTGCGCGCCGCCCACGAACTGCGCGAGGTTCTCCACGAGTACGGGGACCTGCGCGGCTGGCCCAAGACCTCCGGCGGGCGCGGCCTGCATGTCTTCGTGCCGATCGCACCGCGCTGGACCTTCACCCAGGTGCGCCGCGCCGCCATCGCGGCCGGGCGTGAACTGGAGCGCCGGATGCCCGACCGGGTGACCACGGCCTGGTGGAAGGAGGAACGGGGCGAAAAGATCTTCGTGGACTACAACCAGACGGCCCGGGACCGCACCATCGCCTCCGCCTATTCGGTACGTCCCCGGCCGCACGCCCCCGTCTCCGCACCGCTGCGCTGGGAAGAGGTGGCGGAGGCCCGCCCCCGGGACTTCGACCTGGCGACCATGCCGGGGCGCTTCGCCGAACTCGGCGACGTGCACGCGGACATGGACGACCACGCCTTCTCCCTCGAGGCGCTGCTGGAACTGGCCGCCCGCGACGAGCACGACCACGGTCTGGGGGATCTGCCGTATCCGCCCGAGTACCCGAAGATGCCGGGCGAGCCGAAGCGGGTGCAGCCGAGCCGGGCCAAGCGGGCGGAAGGCCAGGCGTAGACCGGCGGCCCGCCGGGCGCGGGTGACGGGCGCGGGTGACGGGTGGCAGGCCGCTCCCGTCGCGCGGGCGCCGTCGGGCAGGGCGTCCTGAGCGCGGTTGCCTTCGGCCCGGCAGGGCGTCGTCGGCGCTGTTGCCTTCGGCCGGGCAGGGCGTCCTGGGCGCGGTTGCCTTCGGCCGAGGGCGCGGGGCCCGGCGCCGGGAGCGCTCTCATCGGGTGCTTCCCGGGGCTATCCTGATCGGCAACCGCCGAGGAGGAGCCCTGAGGTGACCGAGACAGCGTCGCGCCCCACACTGGAGGCCGTGGCCGCCAGGGCGGGGGTCTCCCGGGCCACCGCGTCGCGTGTGGTCAACGGCGGCGACGGAGTGCGCGAACCACTCGTCGAACGGGTCCGGCAGGCCGTCGAGGAACTCGGTTACGTCCCCAACCAGGCTGCCCGCAGTCTGGTCACCCGGCGCCACGACGCGGTCGCCGTCGTCATCGCCGAACCGGAGACCCGGGTCTTCGCCGACCCCTTCTTCGGTCTCCAGCTCCGCGGCATCAGCAAGGAGTTGACGGCGCACGACTCGCAACTCGTCCTGCTGCTCACGGAGGGCCGCGACGACCACGCGCGGGTGGGCCGGTACCTCGCCGGCGGACACGTCGACGGCGCGCTCGTCTTCTCGCTGCACCTCGACGACCCGCTGCCCGAGCTGATCCACGGCGCCGGCGTGCCGACCGTGTTCGGCGGACGGCCCGGCTGGGGCGACGGCACCCGCGACGCCGCGGCCCCGGTGTACGTCGACAGCGACAACCGGGGCGGCGCCCGCGCGGCCGTACGCCACCTGGTCGCCCTGGGGCGTACCCGCGTCGCGCACATCACCGGCGCCCTCGACCAGACCTCCGCCGTCGACCGGCTCGACGGGTTCCGCGACGTCATGGCCGACGCCGATCCGCGGCTCGTGGTCGAGGGCGACTTCACGCCCGCGGGCGGCGAGCGTGCGATGCGCGAACTGCTGGAGCGCTGCCCGGACGTCGACGCGGTGTTCGCCGCGAACGACCTGACCGCCTCGGGAGCCCTGCGGGTGCTGCGCGAGCGGGGGCGGCGGGTGCCGGAGGACGTCGCGGTGATCGGTTTCGACGACATGCTGCCGGTCGCGGAGCAGACGGATCCGCCGCTCACCACGGTCCGTCAGGACATAGAGGAGATGGGACGGTTGATGGCTCGTCTGCTCCTGCGGGATCTCGACCGGCGTACGGCGAAGGAGAGCGCGGTGCGCGGCCCCACCGACGTGATCCTGCCGACGACGTTGGTACGACGGGCCTCCGCGTAGCCGGACCGAACGGTGCGGGCGCCAGGACCGCGCGGCGACGCCGGGCTGCCGGGGCCGACACGGGACTGTGCGACGAGGGGAACGGCGGGGCCGGCCACGGGGGTCGGGGACGGAGCGGGAATGCGGGGGACGGAGCGTCGGGAGCCGGTGACGGGCCGGCCGGCCCTTGGCGGGGCCGGCCGGCCCGTCCGCTCCCGGCGTCGCCGCGGCGGGGCTCAGCTCGGCCGCGGGGCGCTCTTGATCACCGCGAAGCGTGCCCCGTGCGGGTCGGCGAGCTTGGCCATGCGGCCGACGCCCTCCAGATCCGTGGCGGGCATACGGACCGTGCCGCCCAGCTCCTGCGCCCTGGAGACGATCGCGTCCGTGTCGGTCACCTCGAAGTACGGCAGCCAGTACGCACCGGACGCGGCCTCGGTCGGGTCGTCGGCCAGCGGGACGACGCCGCCGAACATGTCCGTCTCCTCGGTCCCGGCGGGATTGACGCAGGTGTACGTGCCACCGGGGAACGGCGCGGCCGAGGTCTCCCAGCCGAACACGGAGTTGTAGAACGCGGCGGCCGCTGCGACGTCCGGGGTGTAGAGCTCGACCCAGCACAGCGAGCCGGGGTCGCCCGCCACGTCGACGCCCTTGGTCCGGGCGGGCTGCCAGAGGCCGAAGGGCACGCCCGCCCGGTCGGTCAGAATCGCCATGTGGCCCTCGCCCATGACATCCATGGGCAGGAAGACCGCACTGCCCCCGGCCTGCTCGGCGGCCTTGGTGGTGGCCTCCGCGTCGGGGGTCTGGAAGTACACCGTCCAGGAGGGCGGCCCCTGTTCGGAGGTGGTCTGCATGCCGCCTGCGACGGTCTTGCCGTCGAGCTGGAAGAAGCCGTAGCCGCCGGCGTCGGGCCCCGCCGACTGGAATCGCCAGTCGAAGAGGCCTCCGTAGAAGGAGGTGGCGCCGTCGATGTCGGGCGTGCCGATATCGAGCCAGTTCGGAGCGCCGGAAACAAAGCGGGTGGTGAGCATGAGTGCCCTCCTTTGAGGGGTCCCGTTGTCTGCTTCGCCGAGTCTTGCACCGCCCACTGACAATCGCGGCCGGGACGCGGGGCCTGGCGCGGCCCGTGATGCGAGCGATCGCGCCGGTTACCACGGGTGACCGAAGATGTTTGTATTGTTTTCATGGCGCCCGCGCGCCGCCGTGCTCCCGTGCGGTCGGCAGGAGCATCATCGGGGCCGCCGGAACGCTCGGAACGTGGCGTTGATCCGGCGTTGATCGAACGTTTTTCGATCCGGGGCAGGCTCTTCGGCATGCACACCGACACCATCATCCCCGCCGACTCCGACTGGCAGGAGCAGGCGCTGTGCGCGCAGACCGGGGCGGAGTTCTTCTTTCCCGAGCCGGGCAGCTCGGTGCGTGAGGCAAAGCGCATCTGCGGCATGTGCGAGATGCGCCCGGCCTGTCTCGAATACGCGCTGAACAACGACGAGCGTTTCGGCGTCTGGGGTGGCCTCTCCGAGAAGGAACGGCTCAGCCTCCGGCGCGCGGACCGACACTGACCGGCCGCGCTCCCGCGCGTACGGTTCCGGCCCACCCCCACCCGTACTCCGGCACACCCTCCATCCCCCTTCGACGACCGCCGCGCGGCCGGTGCGCCGTCATGCGGTACGGCGGCCAGTCGGCGACGGCCCGGAAGCCGGTGCCGCCTCCGCCGAGGACGCTGCCGCCCGGCTCGAAGGGCGTCACCTCGGCGTCGAAGGACAGCCGGTGCGCCTCGACCCCGTCGATCCGCCCCACGAGGCCAGTGAGCCAGTCGATCACCCGGTCCGGCATGGAACCCGAGGTGTCGTACGCGATGACGAGTGCCTTGTCCCGTACCGGCCCGCGCCGCGAGGGCATCAGCTCCTGACCGAGCGCCGCGAGCAGCGCGCCTCGCTTCTTGGGGCACACGAACCGCTCGCCGTCGTGTACGACACCTCGGTGGCCGTCTCGAAGACGGGGTCCGCGCGCAGCTCCGGGTCGGCGAACAGGTGCCGTCGCACCAGATGCCGCGCCTCGTGGAACAGCACGAACTTCGCGCCGTCCAGGCCGAGTCGTACGAAGAAGTCCGGGTTGTGGAGCAGCAGGCAGGTGCCGTCGCCCGAGGCCACCACGGCCGCCGTGTCCACCGCGGTCGTGGTCAGTTCGATGGTGGCGCTCCGCGCACAGCCAGGACGTCACCGCCGACTCGGTCGGACCGAAGTCCGGCAGCGCGGCCTCCTTGAGCCGCCGCGCCCGCTCGACCACCTCCGGGCCGGCCGACCGGTAGCGGCCGAACGTCCTGCGGTCCGCCAGATCGACGACGGGTGACGACGCCCGCCTCGCACACGAAGTTCACCCACCGGGTCCGGCAGTCTCGGCGCAGCGACTCGGCCACCGGTACGACCTGCCCGCGGCCGGGGCCGTGCGGTATCCCGCGCACGATCGCGCGGCGCATCGCGTCGTCCGCGAAGAGATGCCGCCACACCAGGGCGTTGAGTTCTGGATCGTCCTCCTCCAGAACCCACAGCAGTACGGAGGACGGCACGGGCGTGCGCGTCCACCAGGAGTACACCGAGCGCCGGGCGTCGGTGTCCCGCGCGGACCCTCCCGGCTCCTCGTCGGTCGGCGGGCAGGGCCGCAGGCCGATCCGCCGCCGTACCCGCTCGGCCTCCCCGGCTTCGAGCAGACCCAGCAGGAACCCGGCCGCCCGTTCCGACGTGGTGTGGTCAAGCATGGCCGCATGATGCCGTAGCCGGGGGCGGGCCCGCACCGGGAAATCGGTCCACCGAGCGGCAGTAGGCGGGCACGGCCCCCGTGTGGACCGGGATCCCCGGCGGCACGCCGAGCGCCCGCCGACTCCCTACGGTCACCGTCGCGGCGGCCGGGAGCACCGCGCCGCCACCCGGTGGCCGACGCGCGGGACGCGGCGCCGGCCCGGGTGGCGGCGTAGGGGTGGGGCGACCGTCCGGGGCCGCCGGGCCCCGGTGGTGCGACGTGCGCTGGGTGTCAGCCGGCGGCGCGCGCGGCCATCCGCGCCTTGCGTGCCGCGAGCTTCTCGTCGAACTTCGAGGCTTCCGAGTCCAGGCCGCCCATGAAGAAGCCGAGCTCCTCCTGGGCCTGGAGGCCCTCCGGGCCGAGGCCGTCCATCTCCAGGACCCTGAGATGGCGCAGCACCGGCTGCAGCACGTCGTCGTGGTGGATGCGCATGTTGTAGACCTCGCCGATGGCCATCTGCGCGGCGGCGCGCTCGAAGCCGGGCATGCCGTGTCCGGGCATCCGGAAGTTGACGATGACGTCGCGGACGGCCTGCATGCTCAGGTCGGGGGCCAGCTCGAACGCGGCCTTGAGCAGGTTCCGGTAGAAGACCATGTGCAGGTTCTCGTCGGTCGCGATGCGCGCCAGCATCCGGTCGCAGACCGGGTCGCCCGACTGGTGACCGGTGTTGCGGTGCGAGACGCGGGTCGCGAGTTCCTGGAAGGCGACGTACGCGACCGTGTGCAGCATCGAGTGGCGGTTGTCCGACTCGAAGCCCTCGTTCATGTGCACCATACGGAACGCCTCGAGCTTGTCGGGGTCGACGGCGCGGGAGGCGAGCAGGTAGTCGCGCATCACGATGCCGTGCCGGCCCTCCTCCGCGGTCCAGCGGTGCACCCAGGTGCCCCAGGCGCCGTCACGGCCGAAGAGCGCGGCGATCTCGTGGTGGTAGCTCGGCAGGTTGTCCTCGGTGAGGAGGTTGACGACCAGCGCGATCCGGCCGATCTCCGTGACCTTCGACTGCTCCTTGCCCCAGGCCTCGCCGTCCTCGAACAGGCCGGGGAAGTTGCGCGCGTCGCTCCACGGCACGTACTCGTGCGGCATCCAGTCCTTGGCCACCTTGAGATGGCGGTTGAGCTCGGTTTCGACCACTTCCTCCAGCGCGTACAGCAGCCGAGCGTCGGTCCAGGCCGCGGACGGACTGCCGAGGTGGGGAGAAGTAATCGTCACGGGTGCTCCAGGGGACGTGAAAGTACTGAGCGAGTTACTGAGCGGGATACTGAGTGAGTCACTGAGCGTGTTACCGGGCGAGCTGCTGAAACGAATGACTGGACGTACGACGGAACGTACGACTGGGTGGGGACAAAACCTACGGCATCGTAAGCTACGTATCCGTAGGTTACGAAACCGTAGGTTAAGTTCGCTGTAAAGAGTGCCTGATCAGCGAGGTATTCCAGGCGGTATCGCGTCTCTCGGGGCTCGCTCCGAAGCCCCATCGACCACTCCCGCCTCACCCGCCTCGGGAGCCGAACGGATGGGTCGTTCACTCGTTCAGGTGTACAACTCCCGTAGTCGTACCGAGAGACAGGTCACACAGCCCTCGAGCTTCTCGAACTCGCCGATGTCCACGACGACCGGCTCGTGGCCGAGGCCCGCGAGCAGCTCCGCGGTCTTCGGGGCGCTCGCCGCCATCAGCAGCTTGTCGCCGCCGAGCAGCACCACGTGGGCCCCGGACTCCTCCGGCACCGGCAGGAAGCTCGGGAACAGCGACGGCGTGTCCACCAGCGGCTCGTAGCCGATGACCGTCCCGTCGGGCAGCGCGGTGACCGCCGACTTGAGATGCAGCACCTTGCTCACGGGTACGGGGACGACACGCGCCCCGAGCGGTTCGAGGGCCGCGCGCAGCTGCTGGACCCCGGCCGCGTTGGTACGCCCGCCGAGGCCCACGTACACCGTGTCGCCGACCTTGAGGACGTCGCCGCCGTCCAGGGTGCCGGGCTCCCAGATCCAGTTCACCGAGCAGCCCAGCCGGGCCACGGCCTCCTCCACCCCGGCGGTCTCGCCGCGCCGGGACTCGGCGCCGGGGCGGGCGATCAGCGCGACGTTGCGGAAGACGACGACGGCGTCCTCCACGAACACCGAGTCGGGGCAGTCGTCGGCCGGATCCACCTCGACGGTGTCCCAGCCGTGCGTGCGCAGGGCCTGCGCGTACGCCTCCCACTGCTCCACCGCCAGGTCGACGTCCACCTTCTCGCGCTCGATGTGCGTCACGAGCCCCTCGGTGAGACGGGGGCTGGGCCTGCGGATGAGTGCTTTCTGGCTGGGCACGTGCGGTCTCCGAATCGGCAGGGTGCGTCGGCGCACATCATGCAGCGCCGTTCGCGCGCGCAACACCCCCCGCCGGACGCGACGCGGTCCGGCCCGACGGCAGGAGGCCGCCGGCCGGCCCCGGGAACTTCGGGACCGACGCCGGACGGCCCCGCGTCCCGACCGACGTTAGCCAGCCCCGCGGGTCCCCGCTAGGCGGGATACCCGACAGCTTCCGGCGTCGTTTCTTTCAGTTCTCCTCCTTCCAGCACCAGCCAGCGTGTGATTCCGATCGACTCCAGGAACGGCACGTCGTGGCCGGCGACCATCAGCGCGCCCTCGTACGAGTCCAGGGCGGTGGTGAGCTGGCGGACGCTCGCCATGTCGAGGTTGTTCGTCGGCTCGTCGAGCATCAGGAGCTGCGGCGCGGGATCGGCCAGCATCAGCGCCGCCAGCGCCGCCCGGAAGCGTTCGCCGCCGGAGAGGGTCGCCGCCCGCTGATCGGCCCGCGCCCCCTTGAAGAGGAAGCGGGCGAGCCGCGCCCGGATCCGGTTGTTGGTGGCGTCCGGCGCGAAACGGGCCACGTTCTCGGCGACCGTCAGCTCGTCGTCGAGGACATCGAGCCGCTGGGGCAGGAATCGGGTCGGCACATGGGTCCGGGCCTCGCCGGACACCGGGGCCAGTTCCCCGGCGATCGTCCGCAGCAGCGTGGTCTTGCCCGCGCCGTTGCGCCCGATCAGCGCGATCCGCTCGGGTCCGCGCAGATCGAACAGGCCTTCTACCCGCGCGCCGTACCTCAGCTCCAGCTTCTCCAGCGTGAGGACGGCACGGCCGGGCGGCACCGCCGTGTACGGCAGGTCGACGCGGATCTCGTCGTCGTCCCGGACCGCCTCCACCGCGTCGTCGAGCCGTTCCTTCGCCTCGGCGAGCCGCTCCTGGTGCATGATGCGGTGCTTGCCCGCGGATTCCTGGGCGGACCGTCTGCGCGCCCCCATGACGATCTTCGGCTCGCGCTTCTGGTCGTTCATCTTCTGGCCGTACCGCTTGCGGCGGGCCAGTTTGACCTGTGCGTCGACCAGCTCGCGCTTCTGCTTGCGCAGATCGGCCTCGGCGACGCGCACCATGCGCTCCGCGGCCTCCTGTTCGTCGGCGAGCGCCTCCTCGTACGCGGAGAAGTTGCCCCCGAACCAGGTGACCTCGCCGGAGCGCAGATCGGCGATCTGGTCGACCAGGTCCAGCAGCTCACGGTCGTGGCTGACCACGACCATGACCCCGGACCAGGCCTCGACGGCCGCGTACAGCCGGCGCCGCGCGTACAGGTCGAGGTTGTTGGTGGGTTCGTCCAGCAGCAGTACGCCGGGCCGGCGGAGCAGGAGCGCGGCCAGCCGGAGCAGCACCGACTCGCCGCCCGACACCTCGCCGATGGTGCGGTCCAGCCCGACGTGGCCGAGACCGAGTTCGCCGAGCGTCGCGAGCGCGCGCTCCTCGACGTCCCAGTCGTCGCCGACGGTCTCGAAGTGTTCCGCGGCAGCGTCGCCCGCCTCGATGGCGTGCAGCGCGGCGCGGGTGGCGGCGATACCGAGCACCTCGTCGACCCTGAGGCCGGTGTCGAGCGTGACGTTCTGCGGGAGGTACCCGATCTCGCCCGCGACACGGACCGTGCCGTCGGCCGGGGCGAGTTCTCCCGCGATCAGCTTCAACAGGGTCGTCTTCCCCGATCCGTTGACGCCGACGAGTCCGGTCCTGCCGGGGCCGAAGGCGATCCGCAGGTCGTCGAAGACGGTGGAGCCGTCGGGCCAGGAGAAGGAGAGTGAGGTACAGGTGATGGATGCAGACATGGGGCCTCGCGGTCGCTTGAGGGGTTCAAGGGCAACGCGTGTGAGACACCGCGGGGCGGCGGACCGCAGAGAGAGGTGAGAGTCCCGTGTCAGAAAGGCGGCTCATGCACCGAGGTCGCACGCCACGCACGGACCGGCCGGAAACGGCGGGTCCGGGGGAGCGGTGTCTTCCGACCTCAGTAGAGCAACGTCCTTCTCCGTTCGACGGCAACAGAACCGCTGTACACCGTAGGAACGGGTACAAGGGCTGTCAACGCATTAACGTGACCGGCCCCCGTCCCCGTCCGTCCCCGTCCGTCCCCCGAAGGAGCCCCCGTGCCCAACGGCCCGCTGTCGCTGCCCGCCCGGCTCTACCTGCTGTCCTGGGACACCACGCGGCTCAAGGTCACCGGCGAGACCCACCTCCACCATCTGGTCCGCGCCGGCGCGCTCACGGAGCTGGCCCAGCGCGGGCTGCTCGCCGATGTGGACGGCATCGCCACGCCGGTGGACATCGACGCCCACACGGGTGACCTCGCCCTCGACGGACTGCTGGAACTCGTCGAGGAGTCCCGGCCGCGCAAGTGGAAGACCTGGGTGACACTCCGGGCGCGCGTCACCCTCGACGCGGTCCGCGCGCAGCTCGCCGCCGAGGGATATCTGACGGCCGGGAAGAAGCGGGTGCTGGGGCTCTTCCCGTCCGTGGACTACCGGCTGGCACGGGTGGAGGCGGTGGACGCGCTGCGGGAGGAGGCACGGGCGGTCCTGCGGGGGCCCCTGCCCGTGACGGAGGTCTGCGACCGGGACGCGGCCCTCGTCGCCCTGGCCGCCGCGGCCGAGCTGCGCACCCTCGCACCGGGCAAGGACCGCAAGCTCTACAAGGAGCGCATCGAGGAGCTCACCGAGCGCAGCGGAGCGGCGGCCCCGGCGCTGAAGAAGGTCATCCAGGAAGTGCGTACGGCGATGATCGTGGCGGCCACCGCGGCCTCGACCGCGGGAGCGGCGTCGGGCGGCTGACCGGGGCGGTGGTGCCGGCCTCTGGTGCCGCGGAACGCACATGCGGCGTGCCGTGCCGCCGGGGCTCGCGGGGTTCGCGTCGCCCGGGCTCGTCGGACTTGCGGGGCTCGCGGGCCGCGTGGGCCTCGCGTCGTCGGGGCCGTCGACCCGCGGACGCTCACCTCGCCCATGGTGTGCGCCCGGGTCCGCTCCGTCCCGTGCTCACCGGCTCGGAGCACCGTCCGCCGGAGGGCCGGGCCGTGCCCGGCTCCGGAAACGCGCGTGCGTGGCGGCGGACCGGGTCAGCAGGTGCCCCGCATGAGTTCCGCCAGGTCGTGGTCCAGGTCGACCTGGAGGTGTTCGTGCCCGACGGGCACCAGCTCGGTCGTGCGCCGCAGGAAGTGCCGCATCTCGCCCGAGCGCACATGCACCACTGCGGTGCCCTCGGGGGCGTGGAACTCCAGAACGGTGCGGTCGTAGCCGTACGGCCGCACCCGGACGTCGCCGTACCCCACGGAGTCCTCCATGCCGGAGGCGAGCAGTTCGCGGGCGAACGTCCAGCACACCTCGACGCCCTCCAGCGTGGCCGGGGCCGGGAAGGTCATACGGACGGCGAAGGGGTCGCTCCGGTCGTAGTGAAGCGTTGCGGGAATGCTCGGCATCCGCGGCACGGCGGCGACGAGACGGGCCTCTACGGGCTGCTCGATGACGGTGGACAACGCCTTGCTCCCTTGTGACGGCTGGACGAACTTCGGGCGGATGATGCCACGCATCTGAAGAGACGAAAGAACGAGCCGTTCAGTGCACCTGGGACCCGAGTGACCTCTGTCACCGAGCCCTCCCACGCGGTCGCCCGCGGCAGACCGTGATGATCCATTTCCAGTCCCCCGCGTGCCCGCGATACCGGAGAGGACACCAACCGGCGCCCCGGGGTTCCCGCCGAGGACATCTGGACGGAGCCGGGCGAGTGGGCTAGCTTCGCCCGCCATGAGGGGCTTGGGGAAGTCGAGACGTACGAGTCGGGCGGTCACCGTGGGACTGTGCGCGGCCGCGTTCGCCGCCGCGCTGACGGCGGCGGCACCCGCGCAGGCGCGCGAAACCGGGAAGGCCGCCCACTGGGAACTCAAGGACAGCGGTACGGACGCACGGTTCCGCGGACTGTCCGCCGTCAGCCGGAACACCGCCTGGGCGGCCGGATCGAAGGGCACCGTGCTGCGCACCACGGACGGCGGCGCGAGCTGGCGCGACGTCTCGCCGCCCGGCGCCACCGAACTCGAGTTCCGTGACATCGAGGCGTTCGACGCACGGCGCGCCGTGGCCCTGACCATCGGAGAGGGAGAGGCGTCCCGGGTCTTCCGCACCGACGACGGCGGCGTCACCTGGGCCGAGTCCTTCCGCAACACCGATCCGAAGGCCTTCTACGACTGCCTCACCTTTTTCGACGGGCGCCACGGCCTGGCGATGAGCGACCCCGTGGACGGCAGGTTCCGCATCCTGTCGACGAGTGACGGCGGGCGCTCCTGGAAGGTGCTGCCCGGTGACGGCATGCCCGCCGCGCAGGAGGGCGAGGCGGGTTTCGCGGCGAGCGGGCAGTGCCTCGTGAGCGCGGGACCGCGAGACGTGTGGCTGGCCACCGGCGGAGGCGCACGCGCGCGCGTGCTGCACTCCGCCGACCGGGGACTGACCTGGAAGGCCTCCGACACACCGATCCCGGCCGGCGACCCGGCACGCGGAGTCTTCGCCCTCGCCTTCCGCGACCGCGCCCACGGCCTCGCGGTCGGCGGCGACTACCGGGCCGACCAGACGTCCCCACGGGCGGCGGCCGTCAGCGGCGACGGCGGCCGCGCCTGGACCCCGGCCGGCCGGCCGCCGCCCGCCTACCGCTCCGGCGTCGCCTGGCTCCCGCACAGCCGTACCTCCGCCCTCGCGGTCGGCCCGACCGGCACCGACCTCACGACCGACGGCGGGCGCACCTGGCGGACCCTGGACACCGGCTCCTACGACACCGTGGACTGCACTCCCGACCTGGGCTGCTGGGCCGCCGGTGAGAAGGGCCGGGTCGCACGTCTGGAGCGCTGACCCGGAGCCGGAGCCGGAGCCGGGGCCGTGCGAGGAGCGGCGGCACCGGGCCGGAGGCGAGCGCGGCCCGGCCCCTCCGCCCGCCGGACGGCCCCGTAGGCTCGTCGGCACCATGAAGACCGTACGCGTTCCCGCGGGTTGGCCCGCGACGGAGGAGCAGGCCCGCGCCGCCCAGGACGAGTTGCGCGGGCGGGTGGTGCTCGACGAGCCGGGACCGCCGCCCGGCACCGGCACGGTGACGGGGGTCGACGTGGCCTACGACGACGAGCGGGACCTCGTCGTGGCCGCCGCCGTCGTGCTCGACGCCGCGTCCCTGCGAGTCGTCGCCGAGGCCACCGCCGTCGGACAGGTCTCCTTCCCGTACGTCCCCGGGCTGCTCGCCTTCCGTGAGATCCCGACGGTGCTGGCCGCGCTCGACACCCTGCCGTGCCCGCCGGGCCTGGTCGTCTGCGACGGATACGGTCTCGCCCACCCGCGCCGGTTCGGCCTCGCCAGCCACCTCGGCGTACTCACCGGGCTTCCCACGATCGGGGTCGCCAAGAACCCGTTCGCCTTCGCGTACCAGGAGCCCGGTGCCCCGCGCGGCAGCGCGTCACCCCTGCTCGCCGGCGCGGACGAGGTGGGACGGGCGCTGCGCACCCGGGACGGCGTCAAACCGGTGTTCGTGTCCGTCGGCCACCGGGTGAGCCTGGACCACGCATGCGCGCACACGCTGGCGCTCACCCCGAGGTACCGCCTCCCGGAGACCACCCGGCGGGCGGACTCCCTGTGCAGGCGGGCCCTCCAGGAGGCAACGCCTTGACCGGTTCGACCCGTTGACCGCGTACGCGTTCTGAGTACCTGTACGGATGTGCCGGCACCCGGGTGACCGGCAGGCTGTGCCGTATGACGACGCACCGATCCCCGAAGCCCGCCGCCCGCCCGGACGGACCCGGCCGCCCCGCACAGCCCGTCGAGCGTGCCGTGACGGCCGCGCTGGTCCTCTCCGTCGTCGCCGGGGTCGGCTGGGTGGGCGGAATGATCTACACGGTGCTGGAGTGGCCGTTGTGACCCCGGGGGCCGCTACCGGGAGGCCGCGACCCGGAAGGTGATCCCCGCCGCGCGGAGCCGTGCGAGGAGCGCGTCGCCCATCGCCACCGCCGTCGTGACCTGACCGGCCGTCCGCGGCAGGTCGTCGAAGGCGAGCGACAGCGCGGACTCGGCGAACATCTTGGCGGTCTCGTCGTAGCCGGGGTCACCGCCCGCCACCTCGGTGAACACCCGCTTCCCGCCGCCCTCGCCCACGAACCGCACGGAGAACCAGCTTTTGGCCCGAAGTGCGGCGCTCGGCCCCTCGCCCGGCTTGATCCGGCCGGACAGCCACCGCCGCGCGGGCGGCAGTTGGGCGGCCGCGAACACCGCGCCGACGGCCGCGACCCCGCCCACCGCGATCGGCAGCCGCTGGACGGCCGCGTAGTGGCGGTAGCGGAAGTCGGGCCCGTACCGCGGTAGTGCCCGCGCCGAACGCCGCACGATCTGCGGGTCGATCGTGGGCAGCGGAAGGGCCCAGGCGCCGACCTCCTTGGCGTACCGGGGCGCGCTCACCGGCGCGGACGCACGCCGTTCCATCAGCCGCGGCTCGTGCCGCCCGCGGTCCCGTGCCGCGGTCAGGATCTGCCGGCCGCGCGCGAACTGGGTGAGCGCCGAGGCGAACGTGCCGCCCGAGAACATCGCCTGGGCGCGCACGAATCCGTCGACCCTCAGCGGTACGCCCTCGGGCAGCTGCCGCACCGTGAAGTACGCGCCCAGGTCGTGCGGGACCGAGTCGAAGCCGCAGGCGTGCACGAGCCGGGCCCCGGTCTCCCGGGCGCGCGCGTCGTGCCGGACGTACATCAGGTCCACGAACTCGGGTTCACCCGTGAGGTCCAGATAGTCGGTGCCCGCGTCGGCGCAGGCGGCGACGAGTTCCTCGCCGTGCACGATGTACGGCCCGACCGTCGTGGCCACCACGCGCGCGCCCCGGGCCAGTTCACGCAGCGACGCCGGATCGGAGACGTCCGCCCGGATGACGTCGGGGGTACCGGCCAGCCGTTCGCGCAGCCGCTCCAGTTTCTTCGGGTCGCGCCCCGCGATCGCCCAGCGCAGCCCCTCCGGCGCGTGCGCGGCGAGGTACTCCGCGGTGAGTGCCCCGACGAAGCCCGTGGCTCCGAAGAGCACGATGTCGTACGCGCGATCCGTCTCTTTCGCCCTGGTCATGACACTCCCACTCTCGACCGCGCGCGAGCGGGCGGTGCCCCCGCTGCCGTGCGCGAAGCGCCGTTGTCGGTGGCTGAGGCTAGCGTGAGGTGCGAACAGCCGGACGACGAGGTCGGGCGAAGAGGCCGGAGGTGACCGTGGCCGTGCCGGGGAGCACCGTGAGACGGTGCGCGCGTGTGCGTGAGTCCGGCCGCCCGCTGACGAGAGCCGGCCGGTCCGCCGGCTCCGTCCGCGCCGTGCCGGCCGCTCCGGCCGCCCCCGGCCGTCTCGGATCCGGTCGGACCCGGATATCTCCGCCAGGGGCCGGTGCCGGGGCCGTGGAGTACGGAACCCGCTGATACGCCCGTGTCCGGCGTGTTTCGGCAGGGTACGGACGGCCTCTCCGTGGTTTCCTCCCAGGGATTTAACTAAGCGCTTGCTCGCCAGGGCTTGCCCGGCGTGGAACACGTTCTTAACATCTCTGATGTCACATCAGTGGTGTCACAGTGCTGGGGGCTTGATGGCAGTGGCAGGGACGACGGCGCACGGCCCGCTGGACGGGGTGCGCGTGGTCGAGCTGGCCGGCATCGGTCCCGGCCCGTTCGCCGCCATGCTCCTCGCCGACCTCGGCGCGGACGTCGTCCGCGTGGACCGGCCCGGCGGTCCGGGGCTCGGGATCGATCCGGAGTACGACGTCACCAACCGCAACAAGCGGTCGGTCGTGATCGACCTGAAGTCCGACGACGGTCCGGCCCGCGTCCTCGACCTGGTCGAACGCGCGGACATCCTCGTCGAGGGCTTCCGCCCCGGTGTGGCCGAGCGCCTCGGTGTCGGCCCCGGGGACTGTCACGCGCGCAACCCCCGGCTCGTCTATGGACGCATGACCGGCTGGGGCCAGCAGGGCCCGCTCGCCCAGCGCGCCGGGCACGACATCGCGTACATCGCCCCGACCGGCGTCCTCGGCATGATCGGCGGGCCGGACGAGCCCCCCGCGGTCCCGGCGAACCTCGTCGGGGACTACGCGGGCGGCTCGCTCTACCTCGTCGTCGGTGTCCTCGCCGCGCTCCACCACGCCCGCGCGACCGGCGCCGGACAGGTCGTGGACGCCGCGATCGTGGACGGCACCGCACACCTCTCCTCGATGATCCACGGCATGGTCGCCGCCGGCGGCTGGCAGGACCGGCGCGGCGCCAACCTCCTGGACGGCGGCTGCCCGTACTACGGGACGTACGAGACGTCCGACGGGAAGTACATGGCGGTGGGCGCCCTCGAAGCCCGGTTCTACGACGAGTTCGTGCGGCTGCTCGGCATCGAGGAGCACGCGGGCGCCCGCACGGACGTGGCCCGCTGGGGCGCGCTGCGCGCGACGGCCGCCTCGCGATTCAGGACCCGTACCAGGGAGGAGTGGACCGCTGTCTTCGACGGCTCCGACGCGTGCGTGGCCCCCGTCCTGTCGCTGGGCGAAGCTCCCGCGCACCCCCACCTCGCAGCCCGCGGCACCTTCACCGACCACGGCGGTATCACCCAGCCCGCGCCCGCGCCCCGCTTCTCCGTGACCCGCACGTCCGTCCGCTCCGGCCCCGCCCTGCCCGGTACGGGCGCGGCCGACGTGGCCCGCGACTGGGGCGTACCCCGCCTGGCCGAGGCCGAGGCCGAGGCCGAGGCCGACCGGACGAAGGACGGCGACTGATGCGGCTCGCCCTCCCGGCCGGCCCCGCGGGCGAGGCCCGGCAGGCCCCCGCCGCGGCCGCCGTCCCGAGGAAGGAGGCCGGCGCGGCCGTCCCGGACGCCTGCCGCGAGCCGATCTCACCGCACGGGCCCGAAGGCCACGTACGCGAGCGTGTCGAGGCCTTCCGGGGGGCCGGGGCCGACATGCTCGACGTCATCCCGGTCGGGGTCCGGTACCGGGCCGGCCGGCCGAGACCGTCAAGAGCCGGCTCCAGGAGGGGACACGCATGAAGCGGCAGATCTTCGGTACCGAGCACGACGCGTTCCGCGCGACCGTGCGCACCTTCCTCGCCAAGGAGGTGACGCCTTACTACGAGCAGTGGGAGAAGGACGGCATCGTCTCGCGCGAGGCCTGGCGGGCGGCCGGAAAACAGGGACTGCTCGGACTCGCCGTACCGCAGGAGTACGGAGGCGGCGGCAACGCCGACTTCCGCTACAGCGCCGTACTCGCCGAGGAGTTCACGCACGCGGGAGCCGCGGGTCTCGCCCTCGGCCTGCACAACGACATCATCGGGCCGTATCTGACCGGTCTGGGCACCGAGGAGCAGCGGCGGCGCTGGCTGCCCGGCTTCTGCGACGGCTCGCTGATCACCGCGATCGCGATGACCGAGCCGGGCGCCGGATCCGACCTCCAGGGCATCAGGACCCACGCCGAGGACCGGGGCGACCACTGGCTGCTCAACGGCTCCAAGACCTTCATCTCCAACGGGATCCTGGCCGACCTCGTGATCGTCGTCGCCCGTACGACCCCCGAAGGCGGTGCCCACGGCCTGTCCCTGCTGGTCGTCGAGCGCGGCATGGAAGGCTTCGAGCGTGGCCGCAACCTCGACAAGATCGGACAGAAGGCCCAGGACACGGCCGAGCTGTTCTTCCACGACGTCCGCGTCCCCAAGGAGAACCTGCTCGGCGAGCTCAACGGAGCCTTCGTGCACCTCATGACGAACCTCGCCCAGGAGCGCATGGGCATCGCCGTCGCCGGGATCGCCGCCGCCGAACACCTGCTGGACATCACCACGCGGTACGTCAAGGAGCGCGAGGCCTTCGGGCGGCCGCTGTCCAAGCTTCAGCACGTCCGCTTCGAGATAGCCGAGATGGCGACCGAGTGCGCCGTCACCCGGACGTTCCTCGACCGCTGCATCGTCGACCACTCGAACGGGGAACTCGACGCCGTGCACGCCTCGATGGCCAAGTGGTGGGCCACCGAACTGCAGAAGCGGGTCGCCGACCGCTGCCTGCAACTGCACGGCGGCTACGGCTACATGACGGAGTACCGCGTCGCGCGGGCCTTCACCGACGGCCGCATCCAGACCATCTACGGCGGGACCACCGAGATCATGAAGGAGATCATCGGACGCTCCCTGCTCGGCTGACCCTCCGCACCCTCCCTGAAAGGCTCACCGTGACCACCGAAGCGTACGTGTACGACGCGATCCGCACCCCGCGCGGCCGCGGCAAGGCGAACGGCGCCCTGCACGGCACCAAGCCCATCGACCTGGTCGTCGGGCTCATCCACGAGATCCAGCGACGCCTCCCGGGCCTCGACCCGGCCGCGATCGACGACATCGTGCTCGGCGTCGTGGGCCCCGTCGGCGACCAGGGCTCCGACATCGCCCGTATCTCCGCGATCGCCGCCGGACTGCCCGACACGGTCGCGGGCGTCCAGGAGAACCGCTTCTGCGCCTCGGGCCTGGAAGCCGTCAACCTGGCCGCGATGAAGGTCCGCTCCGGCTGGGAGGACCTGGTGCTGGCGGGCGGCGTCGAGTCGATGTCGCGGGTGCCGATGGCCTCGGACGGCGGCGCCTGGTTCGCCGACCCGATGACCAACATGGCCACCAACTTCGTGCCCCAGGGCATCGGCGCCGACCTCATCGCCACCATCGAGGGCTTCTCGCGGCGGGACGTCGACGAGTACGCGGCCCTGTCCCAGGAGCGTGCCGCCGCCGCCTGGAAGGACGGCCGGTTCGAGAAGTCCGTCGTCCCCGTCAAGGACCGCAGCGGGCTCGTCGTCCTCGACCACGACGAGCACCTGCGCCCCGGCACCACCGCCGACTCGCTCGGCAAGCTGAAGGCGTCGTTCGCGGACATCGGCGAGCTCGGCGGCTTCGACGCCGTGGCCCTGCAGAAGTACCACTGGGTCGAGCGGATCGAGCACGTGCACCACGCGGGCAACTCCTCCGGCATCGTCGACGGCGCCTCGCTGGTCGCCATCGGCTCGAAGGAGGTCGGCGAGCGTCACGGCCTCACCCCGCGCGCCCGGATCGTCGCCGCGGCCGTCTCCGGCTCCGAGCCCACCATCATGCTCACCGGCCCCGCGCCCGCCACCCGCAAGGCGCTCGCCAAGGCCGGACTGACCATCGACGACATCGACCTCGTCGAGATCAACGAGGCCTTCGCCGCGGTCGTCCTGCGCTTCGTGAAGGACATGGGCCTCTCCCTGGACAAGGTGAACGTCAACGGCGGAGCGATCGCGCTCGGCCACCCGCTCGGCGCCACCGGCGCGATGATCCTCGGCAGCCTCGTCGACGAACTGGAGCGCCAGGACAAGCGCTACGGCCTCGCCACCCTGTGCGTGGGCGGCGGCATGGGCATCGCCACCATCGTCGAGCGCGTCTGACCTTTCCCACGGATCAACGGACCCACGCATCTAACGGAGCACCCCTGATGAGCACTGAGCCCACCACCATCCGCTGGGAACAGGACGAGACCGGCGTCGTCACCCTCGTCCTCGACGACCCCAACCAGTCCGCCAACACGATGAACGAGGCGTTCCGCGCCTCCCTCGCCGCGATCACCGACCGGCTGGAAGCCGAGAAGGACTCGATCCGGGGCGTCATCCTCACCTCCGCCAAGAAGACCTTCTTCGCGGGCGGCGACCTGCGCGACCTCGTCCGGGTCACGCCCGAGACGGCCCAGGACCTCTTCGACGGCGGCCTCGCCATCAAGCGCGACCTGCGCCGCATCGAGACCCTCGGCAAGCCGGTCGTCGCCGCCATCAACGGCGCGGCCCTGGGCGGCGGGTTCGAGCTCGCCCTCGCCTGCCACCACCGGGTCGCCCTCGACACCTCCGGCACCAAGATCGGCTGCCCCGAGGTCACACTCGGCCTGCTCCCCGGAGGCGGCGGAATCGTCCGCACCGTGCGCCTGCTGGGCATCGCCGACGCCCTGCTGAAGGTCCTCCTCCAGGGCACGCAGTACAACGCGACCCGCGCCCGGGACAACGGCCTCGTCCACGAGGTGGCCGCCACCCCCGATGAACTGCTCGCCAAGGCCCGCGCGTTCATCGACGCCAACCCCGAGTCCCAGCAGCCCTGGGACAAGCCCGGCTACCGCATCCCCGGCGGCACCCCGTCGAACCCGAAGTTCGCGGCCAACCTGCCCGCGTTCCCGGCCAACCTGCGCAAGCAGACCAACGGCGCGCCCTACCCGGCCCCGCGCAACATTCTCGCGGCCGCCGTCGAGGGCTCCCAGGTGGACTTCGAGACGGCTCAGGCCATCGAGGCCCGCTACTTCGTCGAGCTGGCCGCGGGCCAGACCTCGAAGAACATGATCCAGGCGTTCTTCTTCGACCTCCAGGCCGTCAACTCCGGCGCCAACCGGCCCCAGGGCATCGCACCGCGCCCGGTCCGCAGGGTCGCCGTCCTGGGCGCCGGGATGATGGGCGCGGGCATCGCCTACTCGTGCGCCCGCGCGGGCATCGACGTCGTCCTCAAGGACGTCTCCGCGGAGGCGGCGGCCAAGGGCCGGGCCTACTCCGAGAAGCTCTGCGCCAAGGCCGTGTCCCGGGGCCGTACGACCCAGGAGCAGGCCGACGAGCTCCTCGCCCGCATCACCGCCACCGCCGACCCGAACGACCTGGCCGGCTGCGACGCCGTGATCGAGGCCGTCTTCGAGGACACCGCGCTCAAGCACAAGGTGTTCCAGGAGATCCAGAACGTCGTCGAGCCCGACGCGCTGCTCTGCTCCAACACCTCGACCCTGCCGATCACCGCGCTCGCCGAGGGCGTGGAGCGGCAGGACGACTTCATCGGACTGCACTTCTTCTCGCCCGTCGACAAGATGCCGCTGGTCGAGATCATCAGGGGCGAGCGGACCGGGGACGAGGCACTGGCGCGCGCCTTCGACCTGGTACGCCAGATCAAGAAGACGCCGATCGTCGTCAACGACTCGCGCGGCTTCTTCACCTCCCGTGTCATCGGGCACTTCATCAACGAGGGCGTCGCGATGGTCGGCGAGGGCATCGAGCCCGCCTCCGTCGAGCAGGCCGCCGCGCAGGCGGGCTACCCCGCGAAGGTCCTGTCCCTGATGGACGAGCTGACGCTCACCCTGCCGCGCAAGATCCGCAAGGAGTCGAAGCAGGCCGTCGAGGAGGCGGGCGGCACCTGGACGACGCACCCGGCGGAGGCGGTCATCGACCGCATGGTCGACGAGTTCGGCCGCCCCGGCCGCAGCGGCGGCGCCGGCTTCTACGAGTACGGCGAGGACGGCGGGCGCGGTGGGCTGTGGCCGGGACTGCGCGAGCACTACACCAAGCCCGGGTACGAGATCCCGTTCCGGGACATGCAGGAGCGCATGCTCTTCTCCGAGGCGCTGGACACCGTCCGGCTCGTGGAGGAGGGCGTGCTGACCTCCGTCGCGGACGCCAACATCGGGTCCATCTTCGGCATCGGCTTCCCGGGCTGGACGGGCGGTGTCCTGCAGTACATCAACGGCTACGAGGGAGGACTGCCCGGATTCGTGGCCCGCGCGCGGGAACTGGCCGACCGCTACGGGGAGCGGTTCACCCCGCCCGCGCTGCTCGTCGACAAGGCGGCGAAGGGCGAGCGGTTCAGCGACGGGAAGAGCGCGGCGTCACCCGCCGGAAAGTGATCCGCCACTGAGCGGTACGCCACTCCCGCTCCCCGGGGGCGGGGACCGGACGCCGACCGGCGGGCCGGCTCCCTCCTCCGGGAGTGCTCACGTGGTGTCGCGGTCCGGCACACGCGTGAACCGTGCTGTCGTTCCGGCCTACCCGCTCATCCCGGCAGGCCTGTCGTCCCGGCCTACCCGCTCGTCCCGACCGGCCTGTCGTCCCGACCGGCTCAGGACTCCTCCTCCAGCCACTCCCGCAGCTCCCGCTTGAGGGAGCGCTGGAACGTGGTCAGCAGCGCCTGCACCACCAGCGGCTGCATGTGCGCCGACAGCGATCGCACCGCCGCCGCGGACTCGTGCGGGCCCACCGCCTCCCGCAGCAGCGTGGACAGTTCGTGCGCCACGGCACGCGAGTGCTCCAGCAGGACACCCTGCGCCGCGAGAATCGTCCCGTGCGCCAGCGGTACGTCGAGGAGCTGGACGCCGAGCCCCAGAAGCCCGGGGTCGACCCGGAAGGAGTCCCCGGCCCGCTCGACGACGTTCATCGCCACGAGCCGCTCCAGATGCTCCTCCTCCAGCGGCCGGCCCGCCCGCCGCTCCAGCTCCTCGTGCGTCACGTCCTCCGCCGCGTCCGGTGCCCAGGAGGCCACCACCGCACGGTGGAGAGCGAGATCGCGGGCGCTCAGGTCGGACGGCAGCTGCCGCAGATGACGCTCGATCGCGGCCAGGGTCATGCCCTGGCGCTGCAGCTCCTCGATGAGCGCGAGCCGGGCCAGGTGCTCCTGGCTGTAGTGCCCCACCCGGCGGGGGCCGATCACGGGCGGCGGCAGCAGACCCCTGGTGCTGTAGAAGCGGACCGTACGGACCGTGACGCCCGCGCGCGCGGCCAGCTCGTCGACCGTGAGCGCCGGCCCCTCGGTGTCCGTCGTCATCGCAGGTCCTCGCCTCTTCGGTGGTACAGCGATCAGGTGCAACAGTATTGCTGTACCACCGGTGTTGTGAAAGCGTCCGGAGCGGTTCCCGCCCGACACGCTCCGTGGAACCACCGGCACGCTCCGTACGTTCATCCGTCAGCCCGGCAGGACGGCCGGGACGCGCGATGCCGAGCCGATGGCGCCAGGAGGCGGTCATGACCACGATCCCGCGACTCCCCGGGGAACCAGCCGAACTCACGCTCCCCGCCCTGCTGTTGCGCAACGCCGAGGACCACGGGGATCTCCCGGCCCTGTCCTGGCGCACCGACGCCGGTGCCGGCTGGACCACGCTCACCTGGAGCGAGGTGCGCCGAGAAGCGGCCGTCCTGGCCGCCGGGTACGCGGCACTGGGCGTCGAGCGCGGCGAGCACGTCCTGATGATGATGACCAACCGCCCCGAGCACTGGCTCAGCGACCTGGCCCTGACCCACCTGGGCGCCGTCCCGGTCACCGTCTACGGCACCGCGGCACCCGAACAGGTCGCCCACATCGCGCGGCACAGCCGAGCCCGTTTCGCGATCGTCGAGGGCGCTCGCGAACTCGGCTGCTGGGAGCCGCTGCTGGCGGACCCCGGCACCCGACTGGAGCGCCTCGTGGTGGCAGAGGCGGCACAGGCGGGACCGCACCGGACGTACGAATCGCTCAAAGGGCACGAGATTCTCGGGCCGTGGGGGAATCTGGGCGTCCTGGAGAAGAACGGCGGGGTGCTGGAGCAGAGGGGCCTGCTGAGGGCGGGCACCCAGGGACGGACGGACCTCTTCGAGAAGGCCTGGCGCGAGACCCGTGCCACGGACCCCCTGACCGTCGTCTACACCTCGGGCACCACCGGAGAGCCCAGAGGCGTACGCGTCACCCACCGCAACGTCGTCCTGAACGCGCACGCCCTGAGCCGGCTCGTCGACCTCCCCGACCACGTCGAGCACCTCTGCTACCTCCCCCTCGCGCACATGGCCGAGCGCATGCTCGGCATCTACCTGCCGGTGTTCCGCGCCTCGCACGTGTACCTGTGCCCCGACCCGGCGCGGGTCGGGGCGATCGCCCGGGAGCTGCGTCCGGCCCAGTTCTTCGGGGTCCCGCGGGTGTGGGAGAAGCTCGCCGCGGCCGTACGGACCGCGCTCGCGGGACTCCCGGCGCGACGCCGCGCGGACGTGGACGCGGCCATGGAGACGGCACGCGCGCGCGTGGCGTGCCGTGAACGGGGCGAGGAGCCGCCCGCCGAACTGGAGGAGGCGTACCGGACGGCGAAGGAGCGGGTGCTCGACCCGATCCTCGCCCTCGCCGGATTCGACCGCCTGGTGTGGACGGCGAGCGCCTCGGCGCCGATGCCCCCGGACGTGGCGGACTTCTGGGCGGGCTTCGGCCTGGTGATCATGGATGCCTGGGGGCTGACCGAGACCACAGGCGTCGCCACGGCCAACGGTCCCGCCGCCTTCCGCCGCGGCTCGGTCGGCAGACCTCTGGACGGCCTGGAACTGCGCACCGCCGAGGACGGCGAGATCCTGGTGCGCGGCGCGACCGTCTTCGACGGCTACCTGCGTGCCGACGGCACGGTGGAGGACGCCCGCGACGCGGAGGGCTGGTTCGCCACCGGCGACATCGGGCGGATCGGCGAGGACGGCTTCCTCCGCCTGACCGGCCGCAAGAAGGAGATGATCGTGACCTCGACGGGCAAGAACGTCTCGCCTGCCCATGTGGAGAACACGCTCAAGGAGCATCCGGTCGTCGACCAGGCCTACGTCCACGGCGACGGCCGCCCGTACCTGGTCGCCCTCCTCGTCCCGGACCCCGCCGCGGCGGGGGATCCGGCGGACCTGGCGGAGGCGGTCGCGCACGCCGTGGCGCAGGCGAACACCCGTCTGAGCCGCACCGAACAGATACGGCGCTACCGCGTCCTCGACGCGGAATGGAGCCCCGCGACGGGTGAGCTCACCCCCTCGCTGAAGCTGCGCCGCACGGCGGTACAGGAGCGCTACAGGGACGTGATCGAGCAGCTGTACACCTTCTGACCTGCGGCGGGACCGATTTGATCATCATGTGAGATGTTCCCCGATGTGAGGTGTGCCATCGCGTACAGGTGGTCTCGTGGGGAAGGTGGCTCCTTGGTCCGTGCCGCGACAGGGGAGGTACGGGCCGGGACATGTCCGGACCCGCGTGCACTGTGCGTCGGGCGCACCAGAGAGTGGATCCACCCGTGAGCAAGGACGCCGTAGACACGGCCAAGGCCGCCGCAGCCCGCACCGATGCGGCCCGCACGCCCGCGGACGCGGGCGACGCCGGATACAGCAAGGACCTCAAGCCGCGTCACGTCAACATGATCGCCATCGGCGGCGCGATCGGCACCGGACTCTTCCTCGGCGCCGGCGGACGCCTCCACACCGCGGGCCCCGCGCTGGCGATCGCGTATCTCGTCTGCGGCACGTTCGCCTTCTTCGTCGTACGCGCCCTCGGTGAGCTGGTCCTCTACCGGCCCTCCTCCGGGTCCTTCGTGTCGTACGCGCGCGAGTTCCTCGGCGAGAAGGGCGCCTATGTCGCCGGGTGGATGTACTTCCTCAACTGGTCGACGACCGGCATCGCCGACATCACCGCGATCGCGCTCTACACGCACTACTGGAGCTTCTTCACCGACATCCCGCAGTGGGTGCTGGCCCTGATCGCCCTCGCGGTGGTCCTGGCCGTCAACCTGATCTCGGTGAAGATCTTCGGCGAGATGGAGTTCTGGTTCGCGATCATCAAGGTCGCCACCCTGGTCTCCTTCATGCTGGTCGGCATCTTCCTGCTGGCCACCCACCACGACGTGGACGGCCAGAAGCCCGGCCTGAGCGTCATCACGGACCACGGCGGTCTCCTGCCGCACGGCCTGATGCCCGTCGTCCTCGTGATGCAGGGCGTGATCTTCGCCTACGCGGCCCTGGAACTGGTGGGTGTCGCCGCGGGCGAGACCGCGGAGCCCGAGAAGGTCGTCCCGCGCGCGGTGAACTCGATCATGTGGCGCGTCGGCCTCTTCTACGTCGGCTCGGTCGTTCTGCTCGCGCTGCTGCTCCCCGGCTCGGTCTACTCCGCCGACGAGAGCCCCTTCGTCACGGTCCTGTCGAAGATCGGCGTCTCGGGAGCCGGTGACGTCATGAACCTGGTCGTGCTCACCGCGGCCATGTCGTCGCTGAACTCCGGCCTGTACTCCACCGGCCGCATCCTGCGCTCCATGGCGACGGCGGGCTCCGCGCCCAAATTCACCGCGCGGATGAACCGCAGTCAGGTGCCCTACGGCGGCATTCTGCTCACCTGCGCGGTGTGCGTGCTCGGTGTCGGCCTGAACTACCTCATGCCGGACCAGGCCTTCGAGATCGTCCTGAACGTGGCGTCCCTGGGCATCATCAGCACCTGGGTGATCATCATGATCTGTCACCTGGTGTTCGTCCGCCGCGCCAAGGACGGCCTGCTCACGCGCCCGTCCTTCCGGCTCCTCGGCAGCCCCGTCACGGAGACCGTGACGATCCTCTTCCTGCTGGCCGTGCTCGGCCTGATGTGGAACGACCCCGAGGTCGGCCGCAAGACCCTGGCGCTCATCCCGGTGATCGCGGTCCTGCTGGCCGGCGGCTGGTTCGCCGTCCGGCGCCGGGTCTCGAAGGCCGCGGACGACGAACTGAGCGGGCTCACGAAGTAGCGCCGAACGCGGTCGGCAGCGGCTCGAGGAGCGATGTCAGTGCCGGCCTCTACGGTGGCGTCATGTCGGGGATCACGTATGTCCGGGGTGACGCCACCGTTCCGTCGGTGAAGGGCGTCACGTTGATCGCCCATGTCTGCAACGACATCGGGGGCTGGGGGAAGGGCTTCGTGCTGGCGCTCTCCCGCCGCTGGCCGGAGCCGGAGACGGCCTACCGCGCCTGGCACCGCGACCGCGCACACAACGACTTCGGGCTGGGCGCCGCCCAGTTCGTCCAGGTCGAGCGGTACGTGTGGGTCGCGAACCTGATAGGCCAGCGGGGTATCCGGACGGGCAGTAAGGGGGTCCCCGTCCGGTACGAGGCGATCGACGCGGCGCTCGGACGGCTGGCGGACCAAGCCGTCGCACTCGACGCGTCCGTCCACATGCCACGTATCGGCTGCGGCCTGGCGGGCGGAACCTGGTCGCGTGTGGAGCCCCTCGTGACCGGGCGGCTGGTGTCACGGGATATCGCGGTGACGGTGTACGACCACGAGGGCTGACGGGCGCGAGCCGGGCGACCATCGACTGCCGGACTGCCCAGGTTGCCGGCCTGTCGAGCTGCGGAACTGCCGGACGGGCCGCTCTCCGGCCGTCCGGGCGTTCGGACAGCAGGCGTCCGGGCAGGTGGTGGGTCTCGGCCGAGTCGTCGGTTTCGGCCAACTGTGGCGCGGACGCGCTTGGTTCGTACGCGCGAGCGGGTACATCAAGGTCATGGATCGCGTCCCGCACCCGATCGGCCCGCTCCGCCCCAGGATTCGGGATCTGCTCCGCGCGCTGCCGCTGTTCGCCCTCGTCTGTCTGCTCGTCGCCCGCGTCCTACCCTGGGTGAACCGGCTGCTCGAAGCGCGGGACGACGCGAGCAACGGCACCGGGGAGCGGTCGGAGGCCGTACGCGCTCGCGCCGAGCGTGAACGCGCCCAGACCGAGGCACTCCTCGCCGGGGCCCGTCACGACGCCGACCGGATCCGGCCGCCCGCCCAGGAGCCGGCTGCCGTCGTGATCGTCCCGGCCCGGGAGGACGGGCAGCGCGCTCACGACGACGCGGAGGCCGGGGATCGCGCCCGTATCGAGGCCGACCGGGCGGCCGCCGAGGTCGAACTCCGTATATCGGTGTCCGAGCTGGCCTCGAACCTGGTGAGCCGCATCGTGGGGGAGGGGCTCGGCGCCCCCGTGGAACAGGGCGGCTGAAACCCGTCGTCCGCCGGTCGCCCTTCCCTCGGGACGGCCGTGAAGTCATGCGTCCCTGAACGGCCGCCCCGCCGCCCGCTCCGGGAGGGAACGGGCGGCCGGACAGCAACATCGGACCCAAGACCCAGGACCCAAGACCCAGGACCCAGGACCCAGGACCGCGAACCCCGGCCGGGACCGCGGGTTCAGCCGGAGTGGACGGAGTCCGTCGCCGCGATCTTCTTCCACGACCTGGGCCGCGCGGGGAGCCCCTTCGCGACCCGCGCCCCCGAGAGCGCCGCGCCCGGCTTCGCGCCCCGCGCCGCGGGCTCGGCCGGCTTCGAGGGCTGGAACAGCCAGGTGTCGAAGAGGGAGGCGAGTGACCGGCCGGACACCCGCTCGGCGTACGCGCGGAAGTCCCCGACCGAGGCGTTCCCGTACGGGTGCTCCTTCGGCCAACCCTTCAGCACGGTGAAGAACGCGTCGTCCCCGATCTCGTCGCGCAGCGCCTGGATCGCCAGCGCCCCCCGGTCGTAGACAGCGGCGTCGAACTGGTTGTCCGGACCGGGGTCACCGGGCTTCACCGTCCAGAAGGCGTCGTCCGCCGGGTGCGACGCGTACGTGTAGTCCGCGAGCTCCTGTGTCGTCCCCTCGCCCTCGTGCTCGGACCAGAGCCACTGCGCGTACCGCGCGAAGCCCTCGTTGATCCAGATGTCCTTCCACCCGGCCAGCGACACGTCGTCGCCGTACCACTGGTGCGCCAGCTCGTGGACGACCACGGAGGTGTTGGAACCGCTCGCGAACTGCCGTGGGCTGTAGTAGACGCGCGTCTGCGTCTCCAGCGCGTACCCGGTGGTGGTGTTCGGGACGTAACCCCCCACCGAGCTGAAGGGGTACGGGCCGAAGTAGCCGGTCAGCCAGTCGACGATCTCCCCGGTCCGCTCGACGCTCGCCCGTGCGGCCCCGTCGTTGTCGCCGAGGTCCTTGCTGTACGCGTTGACGACCGGGACGCCGTCGGACGTCTTCCCGGTGGTGATGTCGAACCTGCCGATCGCGAGCGTCGTCAGATAGGTCGCCTGCGGCTTGTTCGAGCGCCAGTTGTAGCGGGTCCAGCCGAGCCGTGAACTCGTCGACTGGAGCGTGCCGTTGGAGATGGCCTGGGTGCCGTCCGGCACGGCCACCGAGACGTCGTAGGTCGCCTTGTCGCTCGGGTGGTCGTTGCTCGGGTACCACCACCAGGCCGACTCGGGCTCGTCCGCCGCGACGGCGCCGTCCGGGGTGCGGTGCCAGGTCGAGAAGCCGTACGCGCTCTTCGTGGAGGGCACCCCGCTGTAGCGGACCACGACGGTGACGGGAGTGCCCTTCGGCAGCGGGGTCGCCGGGGTGATCTCCAGCTCGTGCTGGCCCGAGGTGGTGAACGAGGCCTTCGCGCCGTTGACCCGGACCTCGCTCACGTCGAGCAGGAAGTCCAGATCGAAGCGCGAGAGGTCCTGCGTGGTGGTGGCCAGGAGGGTGGCCGTGCCCTCCAGTTCGTCCGTCGCCGGCTGATAGGTCAGCCGGAGGTCGTAGTGCGAGACGTCGTACCCGCCGTTGCCGTAGGCCGGGTAGTAGGGGTCGCCGATGCCCGGCGCCCCGGCGGTGTAGTCCGCCGCCGATGCCGGGATCGCCAGCAGCAGGGAGGCGGCGAGCGCGCCCGGGGCGATGAGTCTGCGGTGCACGTCAAGCTCCAAGTCGTCGGGGCACGGGGTCTGTTCGGAGCCTATTGAGTCCCTGTGACCCCGGCCGTGTCCATGGCCGCCCCTGTCACACGATCGCCATTCGGCCGACACCTTTCGCCGGAACATC
Source organism: Streptomyces sp. NPDC005195 (assembly GCF_040608315.1). Taxonomy (NCBI): domain Bacteria; kingdom Bacillati; phylum Actinomycetota; class Actinomycetes; order Kitasatosporales; family Streptomycetaceae; genus Streptomyces; species Streptomyces sp. NPDC005195. The sequence continues at coordinate 41,803 of NZ_JBEXHZ010000024.1, read as the reverse complement.
CCACCCGCTTCGTCCGCACCGGACTTTCCCCCTGCGAGGCTTCCAAGTGCCCCCTTTTGCGCAGGAGTTGACCGGGGTACCGTCCGCGCATGCCGATACCAGCGCGCCGCATGCGCTTCACGACCTGGAGATCGCTCGCGACGGTGGCCACGGCCGCCCTGATGGCCGCCTTCCTCACCCCCGCCGCCGCGCACGCCACGGTGCGGGAGAGCGCTCCGGTCTACTCCTACGACAACGCGATCCGTGAATCCGTCTGGGTGGACACCGGCCTCGACGGCGACAGCGACGGGAGAACCGACCGCGTCGCCGTCGACATCGTCCGGCCCCGCGAACCCGCCCAGCAGGGCCGCAAGGTGCCCGTGATCATGGACGCCAGCCCGTACTACTCCTGCTGCGGACGCGGCAACGAGAGCCAGCTCAAGACGTACGACGCGCACGGCGACGTCGTCCAGATGCCGCTTTTCTACGACAACTACTTCGTACCCCGCGGCTACGCCTTCGTCGGCGTGGACCTGGCCGGAACCAATCGCTCCGACGGCTGTGTGGACGTCGGGGGACGCTCCGACATCCAGTCCGCGAAGGCGGTCGTCGACTGGCTGAACGGACGGGCCAGGGCCTACACCACCCGCACCGGCGCCGACCCGGCCAGAGCGACCTGGACCAACGGCCGTACCGGCATGATCGGCAAGAGCTGGGACGGCACCATCGCCAACGGGGTCGCCGCCACCGGCGTCAGAGGCCTGAAGACCATCGTGCCGATCAGCGCCATCTCCTCCTGGTACGACTACTACTTCGCCCAGGGCGCCCCGCTCTACGACTCGGGACCGGACTGGCTCTCCGACTACGTCGACAGCCCCGACGCCCGGGCCAGGTGCGCCGCCGTGCAGCAGAAGATCGTCGCGGGGGCCCCGCGCACCGGCGACCGGACACCGTTCTGGACCGAGCGCGACTACGTGAAGGACGCCGGCAAGGTCAGGGCCAGCGTCTTCCTCGTGCACGGCATGCAGGACCTCAACGTCCGCACCAAGAACTTCGGCCAGTGGTGGGACGCCCTCGCCAAGAACGGCGTCGAGCGCAAGATCTGGCTCTCCCAGACCGGTCACGTCGACCCGTTCGACTTCCGCCGTTCTGCCTGGGTCGACACCCTGCACCGCTGGTTCGACCATGAACTGCTCGGCTACGACAACGGTATCGACCGCGCGCCCATGGCCGACATCGAGCGCCACCCCGACCAGTGGGTCACCACGTCCGTCTGGCCGCCCCGCTCCACCCGGACGGCCACCCTGCACCCCGGCACGGGCACCCAGCAGGGCGTCGGCACCCTCGGGCTGCGCAGGGGGTCCGGAACGGAGACGTTCACCGACGATCCGCGGCTGAGCGAGACCGACTGGGCGGCCGATGTCGACCGGTCCACCGGGGAGAAGGCCGGCTTCGTCACCAAGCCGCTGACCAAGGACCTGCGCCTGTCCGGCTCCTCCAGGGTGACGGTCACCGCCACACCGACCACGTCCACCGCGCACCTCAGCGCGGTCCTGGTCGACCTCGGACCCGACACGATCCGTGACTACGCCGCCGGTGGCGAGGGCATCACCACCCTCACCGACCGGACCTGCTGGGGATCGAGCACCGCCGGCGACAGCTCCTGCTACAAGATCACTCGGGCGACGACGACCGGCGTGGGCGCCACCGTCCTCAGCCGGGGCTGGGCCGACCTCGGTACCTACGCCTCCGCGCGCAAGGGAGTCCCGCTCACGCCCGGCAGGGCCTACACGATCACGCTCGACCTGGCGGCCACCGACCACGTCGTGCCGGCGGGCCACCGGCTCGCACTCGTCGTCGCCGGCACCGACCGCGATCTCATCGACCCGCCCGCCGACACCCCGACCCTGACACTCGACCTCTCCCGTACGTCGGCCCGGGTCCCGGTGGTCGGAGGCGCCGAGGCCTTCGACAGAGCGACGGCGGGGACCGGCACGGCCGCGAGTCCGTCCGTCCACGACGGCGTCGGCGATCCGCGCAGGGCCCAGCGGGTGCCGGGCGACCGCCACTGACGGCGTCCCGGACGCGCGCCGGGGCCGTGCCGGTCACCCACCGTCACGGCCCCGGCCCCCGCCACGAAGGGCACCTGGAGCCTTCGGCGATCCGAAGCCCGTCCGGGTGGCGGGGAGCGACCAGCCTCCACCTGGCGGTCTGTTCGGGCGTCCGGAGTGGAGGACCCTCCACCGGACGTCCGTTCAGGCCGCCGGCCGGCAGCAGGGCCACCGGCCGTGCGTCCACGGCCGTGGTTCAGCCCCCTGCGACCGGGTCCTCTCCGGCCGCGAGCGCGGCCGCCTCCCGCGCGCACCCCCAGGCCACCGTGACCCCCGCGCCGCCATGGCCGTAGTGGTGCACCACGATCCGCCCGTCGGCGCGCACCTCACGCTCCAGTCGCACCGGCGCACGTACCGGTCGCAGTCCCACCAGATGACCGAGGACACGCGCCCCCGCGATCTCGGGGCGCAGGGCGGCACACCGCTCGACGATCCTCGCGGCCGTCGCCGGATCGGGCGTGAGCGACCATTCGTCCTCGTCGGTGGTGCCGCCGAGCACCAGCCGGTCGGGATGCGGGAAGATGTACGTGCTCGTCCCGGCGATCTTGTCGGTCGCGACGATCCAGGAGTCGATGCCGGGGTTCTCCGTGATCACGAGCTGTCCGCGCACCGGCCGTACGGCCGGATCCGGGACGAGTGAGCGCGCCCCCAGCCCCGCGCAGTTGACGACGACCGGCGCCGCCACCCGGGCGAGGTCGGTCACCGTGCGTGTCTCGATGATCCCGCCGGCCGCCGTGAACCTCTCACGCAGCCACCTCAGATGCACCGGCATGTCGATCAGCGGCAGCCGCGCGCGCAGTCCGGTTCCCGCGTACTCCTCGGGCGTGGCCGCCCGCAGCCCCGGCACCCGGGCGGCCCACGGGCCCTGCGTCTCCGGTCGCGACCCCGCCAGTACGCCGTCGACCAGACGTACGCCGGTCGTTCCCGGCCGTTCCGCCAACTTCTCGTACACGGAGAGTGATTGGAGCGCCCATTCACCGGCGAGCGCCTCGGGCTCGATGCGGTAGGGCCACCACAGTGCTCCGGCGACCGCCGAGGTGGCCCGCTCGGCGGGCTCCCGTGTCCACACCCGCACCCGCCGACCGCGTTCGGCCAGGACGACGGCCGTCGTCAGTCCGATGACACCGCTGCCGACCACGATCACGTCGTCGTTCCGCGTGTTCTCCACGTGGGGACGTTAGCGGAACACGTCATGCCGTGCTCACGTCACTCTGCGTCCGGGACCCCCACGGCACGCGCACGGCGGTGAGGGGGCGGACACCCGGCGGTGAGGGCGGCGGACGCACGTGTGCGGGTGGTCGGTCGCGCACGGAACGCGAGGTCTACGGCAGGCCGGCCGGGCCGTTAGGATCGGCCTCCTGATGACTGCCACTCTCGTCGCCAAGAACCTCGCCGCCGGACACGGTGACCGCTCGCTCTTCACCGGGCTCGACCTCGTCGTCGCACCCGGCGACGTGATCGGGCTGGTCGGCGCCAACGGCGCGGGAAAGTCCACGCTGCTGCGGCTGCTCGCCGGGCTGCTCACGCCCGAGGAGGGGGAGCTGCGGCTGTCCCCGCCGTCCGCGGTGGTCGGGCATCTGCCACAGGAGCCGGAGCGCCGGGACGGCGAGACCGTACGGGCCTTCCTCGCGCGGCGCACCGGCGTGGCCGAGGCCCAGCGGGTGATGGACGAGGCGACGCAGTGGCTCGTCGACGGCGCGCCGGGCGCGGACGACGCGTACGCGGAGAGCCTGGAGCGCTGGCTCGGCCTCGGCGGTGCCGACCTCGACGAGCGGGCGGAGGAGGTCACCGACTCCCTCGGCCTCGCGGTCGACCTGGACCAGCCGATGACGGCCTTGTCCGGCGGGCAGGCCGCCCGCGCGGGGCTGGCCTCGCTGCTGCTCTCCCGCTACGACGTCTTCCTGCTCGACGAGCCCACCAACGACCTCGACCTGGACGGGCTGGAGCGGCTCGAACGGTTCGTCTCCGGCCTGCGCGCGGGCACCGTCGTCGTCAGCCACGACCGCGAGTTCCTCACCCGCACGGTCACCAAGGTGCTCGAACTCGACCTCGCGCAGCAGCAGATCACGCTGTACGGCGGTGGCTACGAGGCGTACCTGGAGGAGCGTGACACCGCTCGCCGGCACGCCCGGGAGGACTTCGACGAGTACGCGGACAAGCGGTCCGCCCTCGAAGGACGTGCGCAGATGCAGCGCTCCTGGATGGACAAGGGAGTGAAGAACGCCCGGCGCAAGGCGAACAACGACAACGACAAGATCGGCCGCAAGTTCCGCAGCGAGGCCAGTGAGAAGCAGGCCGCGAAGGCCCGGCAGACCCAGCGCATGATCGAACGGCTCGATGTCGTCGACGAGCCGCGCAAGGAGTGGGAACTGCGCATGGAGATCGCGGCCGCGCCGCGCTCCGGAGCGGTCGTCGCCACTCTGCGGGACGCCGAGGTGCGGCGCGGCGACTTCACCTTCGGGCCGGCCACGCTCCAGATCGACTGGGCGGACCGGGTGGCCGTCACGGGCGCCAACGGCGCGGGCAAGTCGACCCTGCTGGGCGCTCTGCTCGGCCGCGTCCCGCTGGACGCCGGGCACGCCACCCTCGGCTCCGGCGTCGTCGTCGGCGAGGTCGACCAGGCCCGCAAGCTCTTCCACGGCCCGGAGTCCCTGCTCGACGCGTTCTGCGCCGCCGTCCCCGACACCGAACCGGCCGAAGTCCGTACCCTGCTGGCCAAGTTCGGGCTGAAGGCGGAGCACGTGCTGCGTCCGGCCACCAGCCTCTCCCCGGGCGAACGCACCCGTTCGGCGCTGGCCCTGCTCCAGGGGCGTGGGGTCAACCTTCTCGTCCTCGACGAGCCGACCAACCACCTCGACCTCCCCGCGATCGAGCAGTTGGAGTCGGCCCTCGACACGTACGAGGGCACGCTGCTGCTGGTGACCCACGACCGCCGCATGCTCGACGCCGTGCGCACCACGCGCCGCCTGGAAGTGGCCGCGGGCAAGGTGACCGAGCGCTGATGGGCCTGTCCGGGCACGGTACTTACCGGGCCACCGCGAGGCGCCGCGCCATCCTGGGATAGTCGACGACGAATCCGTCCGCGTCGAACTCCAGGTCGCTGCGGTGGTCCCCGGAGGAGAAGCGGACCCGGCCGCGCCCGCCGTCCCTGCCCAGATGGACGTACGTCTGCTGCGACGCCCGCACGGCGAGGTCCGGCACGGACACCCAGGCCATCAGGAACTCGCGCTCGCCCGGGGCGAGATGGAGCCGGTGGCGCAGCACCGGCATGGTGTTCGTCAGCGGGCACAGCCCCAGGTCGCAGTCGAGGGCGCCGCCGAGAGCGGGCAGCCACTCCCCGTCCGCCGACCAGCGGCCCTCACCGTCGTGCCGCAGGTCGAGTGTGCGGGTGCCCGAGGCCGTCTCGGCGCTCACCCACAGCCGCCGGGTCACGAACCCGTCGGCGGTGTCGAGTTCGTAGGAGATCCAGTACGGCTCGGGAACCGTTCCGACGGCACGTCCGCGCGCCCGCAGAGAGCGGGCGCCGGACATGATCCAAGAGGTCTCGAACCCCTTGCTCTCCGTGACTTCCCAGGTAAGGACACGCGAGCCGGCCATACGGTCACTCTAGGAGCGTGGGCTCAGCGGCGCGCCCCTTCGGGGGCGCGGGGAACCGCTCGACCGGCCACGGCTCACCCGCGGTTCAACGACGGCCCTTCTTCGGGTCCGTCAGCCCCGCGCGCCGCAGCGCGTCGGCCATCGCGCTGTTGGCCGGCGGCGGAGCGGCCTGCCGCGAACCGCCGCCCGTCCCGCCCCGCGGCTGACGCTGCTGCTGGCGCTGCTGCGGAGGGCGTCCGCCCCGCTGCGGACGCCCGCCCTCATCCTGCTGGTCCGGCGCGGTCGCCTCGTCGTCCAGGCGCAGCGTCAGCGAGATCCGCTTGCGCGGGATGTCGATGTCGAGCACCTTCACCTTGACGATGTCACCGGGCTTCACGACATCCCGCGGGTCCTTGACGAACGTCTTGGACATGGCCGAGACATGCACCAGACCGTCCTGGTGGACGCCGATGTCCACGAAGGCGCCGAAGGCGGCCACGTTCGTGACGACCCCTTCGAGCACCATCCCGGACGCCAGGTCGGAGATCTTCTCGACGCCCTCCTTGAAGGTGGCCGTCTTGAAGGCGGGCCGCGGGTCGCGCCCCGGCTTCTCCAGCTCCTTCAGGATGTCCGAGACGGTCGGCAGACCGAACGTCTCGTCCACGAAGTCGGCCGGCCTGAGCGAGCGCAGCGCACCGGTGTTGCCGATCAGGGTCGTGACCTCGCTGCCCGCCGACTTCACCATGCGCCGCACCACGGGATACGCCTCGGGGTGCACGCTGGACGCGTCCAGCGGGTCGTCGCCGCCCCGGATCCGCAGGAAGCCCGCGCACTGCTCGTACGCCTTCGGGCCGAGCCGGGCCACGTTCTTGAGGGACGTACGGGAGTGGAAGGGGCCGTTGGCGTCGCGGTGCGCCACGATGTTCTCGGCGAGTCCCGCGGTGATGCCGGAGACACGGGAGAGCAGCGGGGCGGAGGCCGTGTTCACGTCCACGCCCACGCCGTTCACGCAGTCCTCCACGACCGTGTCCAGGGAGCGGGAGAGCTTCACCTCGGACAGGTCGTGCTGGTACTGCCCGACCCCGATGGACTTCGGGTCGATCTTCACCAGCTCGGCCAGCGGGTCCTGGAGCCGGCGCGCGATGGAGACGGCCCCGCGCAGCGACACGTCCATGTCGGGCAGCTCCTGCGAGGCGAACGCGGACGCCGAGTACACCGAGGCCCCCGCCTCGGAGACCATCGCCTTGGTGAGCCGCAGCTCGGGGTGCTTGGTGATGAGCTCACCGGCGAGCTTGTCCGTCTCGCGGGACGCCGTGCCGTTGCCGATCGCGATCAGGTCGACCGTGTGCTCCTTGGCGAGGCGGGCGAGCTTGGCGACGGCCTCGTCCCACTTGTTCGCCGGGACGTGCGGGTAGATGACGTCCGTGGCGACGACCTTGCCCGTCGCGTCGACCACGGCGACCTTCACGCCCGTGCGGAAGCCGGGGTCCAGACCCAGGGTCGAGCGGGTGCCGGCCGGAGCGGCCAGCAGCAGGTCCCGCAGGTTCGCCGCGAAGACGTCGACCGCCTCGTCCTCGGCGGCGGTGCGCAGCCGCAGCCGCAGGTCGATGCCGAGGTGCACGAGCAGGCGGGTCCGCCAGGCCCAGCGGACCGTGTCCTTCAGCCACTTGTCGCCGGGACGGCCGCGCTCGGCGATCCCGAACCGCTGGGCGACGATCCCCTCGTACGACGAGGGAGCGGACGGGGACTCGGCCGGCTCCTCGGGCTCCAGGACGAGATCGAGGACGTCCTCCTTCTCGCCCCTCAGCATGGCGAGGACCCGGTGCGAGGGCAGTTCCTTGAAGGGCTCGGCGAAGTCGAAGTAGTCGGCGAACTTGGCGCCCGCCTCCTCCTTGCCGTCCCGCACCTTGGCCGCCAGGCGTCCACGCACCCACATGCGCTCCCGCAGCTCGCCGATCAGGTCGGCGTCCTCCGAGAACCGCTCGGTCAGGATGGAGCGGGCGCCGTCGAGTGCCGCCTGCGGGTCGGCGACGCCCTTGTCGGCGTCGACGAAGGCCGTCGCCGCGGCGACCGGGTCGACCGACGGGTCGGCGAGCAGGCCCTCGGCCAGCGGCTCAAGACCGGCCTCGCGCGCGATCTGCGCCTTCGTGCGCCGCTTCGGCTTGAACGGCAGATAGATGTCCTCCAGGCGCGCCTTGGTCTCGGCGCCCCGGATCCGGGCCTCGACCTCCGCGGTGAGCTTGCCCTGTTCGCGCACCGATTCGAGGATCGCCGTGCGCCGGTCCTCCAGCTCCCGCAGATAGCGCAGCCGCTCCTCGAGGGTGCGCAGCTGCGCATCGTCGAGCATCTCGGTCGCTTCCTTGCGGTAGCGGGCGATGAAGGGCACCGTCGAACCGCCGTCGAGCAAGTCGACGGCGGACTTGACCTGCCGTTCCCGTACGCCGAGCTCCTCGGCGATCCTGCCTTCGATGGACCCTACGAGGGGTGTCGTCACGATCCCGTACCGCCTTCTCCACAGAGGTTGCGCGGCAATTGTGGCAGGTGACACCGACAACGGGGGATCAGGGCGCCGTTCGGCGGTGTCAGCCCTTGCCGGTCATGCCCTCGGGGAACGCGCCGGCCGCGAGCGCCGTCATGAGCAGTCCCTTCGCCAGTTCGGTGAGGCGCTCCACGCCCGCGGCGCCCAGATGCTCGTACGGGGCCCGGTCCAGCTGATCCGTCCGGACCTCGATCTCCTGGCGCAACGCCGTGCCGGCCTGCGTCAACTCGCCCTCCGCGTCCAGCAGCCCGCGCCCGCGCAGGCGCTCCACCGCCGCCTCCCAGTCGGCACGGGACCAGCCGCGGGTGCCCAGCGCCCACTTCGGGGCCATGCCCTTGCCGGTCGCGGTGTGGCTCACCAGCGCCTCGACCGGATCGAGTTCCGCCGCGAGCAGCACCGCGAGGTGGCCGTCGCCGCGGTGCTCGCGCAGCAGCGTGGCGCCGTGCCAGAGCGCGAGGTGCGGCGCGTCGGGCACGGGCAGGTCCGCGTGCGCGGCGTAGAGCGGACGCGCGGTCCTGGTGCAGGCCTCGGCCGCGCGCAACGCCAGTTCGGCAGCCTCGGCCAGCTCCTTGGAGGCGAGTACGTCCGCGCCGAGCAGCCGCCGCAGCGTCGCGTCGACGGCGCGCGAGCGTGCCGCGAGGACGGTCTCGGGGGAGGCCTTCTCCCACACCCCGGGCACGTGCCGGGCCACCAGTTCGTGGCGGAAGTTGTAGAACGTCGCCGTCACCGTGCCCGGACCCACCGGTCCCATGGCCGCGGCCCGCACCGCGAAGTACGCGCCCCGGCTGTCGTCGATGCCGACCCCGGCGAGCTCACGGCCCAGATCCGGCGAGAAGTAGTGGGTCGAGTGCAGCGGATTGAGGACGTTGTGGCAGCGCCGTCCGGCGCGCTCGGGCAGAGGTGTGGTCATGACCGCAGGTTACCGACTGGTCGGTACGCGGGGAACGGGTGGGCGCCAGAACGTGCGGGGGCGTGGCAGGAAAGGTGGGCTGCCCGTCCTTGCGGCCATCTCCGGTCCCGCCAAGAATCGAGGACATGCGAACCGTCCTGGTCGTCCTCTTCGACGCGGTGCAGAGCCTCGACGTCACCGGTCCCGCGGAAGTCTTCGCGGGCGCCGAGATCTCCCGGGCCGGCTCGTACCGCGTCCGTACCGCCTCCCTGGACGGCGCACCGGTCCGCACCTCCAGCGGTCTGACCCTTGTCCCCGACGGCACCCTCGCCGAGGCGCCCGCCCCGCACACCCTGCTCGTCCCGGGCGGGCAGGGCACCCGGCAGCCGGACCCCGGCCTCACCGACTGGCTGCGAGTCCACGGCCCCCGCGCCGACCGTCTGGTCTCCGTCTGCACCGGCGCCCTCCTGCTCGCCCGCGCGGGCCTGCTCGACGGCCGCCGTGCGACCACCCACTGGGCGTACTGCGACCAGCTCGCCCGCGACCACCCGGCCGTCCAGGTCGACCCCGACCCCATCTACGTACGGGACGGCCGGGTGTCCACCTCCGCGGGTGTCACCTCCGGAATCGACCTCGCCCTCGCGCTCGTCGAGGAGGATCTCGACCGCGAGACTGCCCTCACGGTCGCCCGTCATCTGGTCGTCTTCCTGCGTCGTCCGGGCAACCAGGCCCAGTTCAGCGCGCAGCTCGCGGCGCAGACGGCCCGGCGCGAACCCCTGCGCGAGGTCCAGCGGTGGATCACCGAACACCCCGGCGAGGACCTCCGTGTCGAGTCGCTCGCCGCCCGCGCCCGGCTCTCGCCCCGGCACTTCGCGCGCGCCTTCCACTCCGAGACGGGCGTGACACCCGGCCGGTACGTCGACCGGGTCCGTCTCGAACACGCCCGGCGTCTGCTGGAGGACACCGCCGACGGCGTCGCGGAGATATCCCGCGCCTGCGGCTACGGCACGCCGGAGGCCATGCGCCGCGCCTTCCTCCGGGCGCTCGGCGCGGCCCCGGCCGAGTACCGGCGCCGCTTCCGCCCCGCACCCACGCACTGAACGGGAAAGGACCCGCAATGCAGATCGCCCTCGTCCTCTACGACCGTTTCACCGCCCTGGACGCGGTGGGCCCCTACGAGACCCTCGGCCGGCTGCCCGGCGCGGAGACCGTCTTCGTCGCCGAGCGCACCGGCCCGGTCCGCAACGAGACCGGCAATCTCGCGCTCACCGCCGACCGCGCCCTGGACCAGGTACCGCACCCGGACATCGTCGTGGTCCCCGGCGGCCCCGGACAGACCGCGCAGATGGAGAACCGGGTCCTCCTGGACTGGCTGCGCGCCGCCGACACCACGAGCACCTGGACCACCTCCGTGTGCACCGGTTCGCTGCTCCTGGCCGCGGCCGGGCTCCTGGACGGCCGCCGGGCCACCTCGCACTGGCTGGCCCTCGACACCCTCGGGGAGTTCGGCGCCGAGCCCACGGGGGAGCGGGTGGTCTTCGACGGGAAGTACGTGACGGCGGCCGGCGTGTCGTCCGGCATCGACATGGGGCTGCACCTGCTCGGCCGGATCGCGGGCGACGAACACGCCCAGGCCGTGCAGCTGCTGACGGAGTACGACCCGCAGCCGCCCTACGACGCGGGGTCACCGGAGAAGGCGCCAGCGCACCTGGTGGCGGAGCTCCGCGCGAGGAGCCGGTTCATCCTCCGATAGCCGGGCCGGAACCCGGCGTGGTCCAGGTGAACCGTGACCGGCGGCGCTCCAGGAAGGCGGCGACGCCCTCCGCGGTGTCGCCGCTGCCGCGCGCCTGCTCCGCCCAGTGGGCGTCCCGGTCGGTCCGACCGTTCGCGAACTCCTTGGCGGACGCCTGCGTCAGCAGCGACCGTGCCGCCAGTACCCGGGTGAACTCCGCGACCCGCTTGTCGAGTTCTCCCTCCGCGGGCACCTCGTCCACCAGGCCGGTGCGCAGCGCGCGCTCCGCGTCGATCAACTCGCCCGAGAACAGCAGGTACTTGGCGGTCGCCGGCCCCACGAGCGACACCAGACGCCGGGTGGCGGAGGCCGGGTAGACGATTCCCAGGTTCGCCGGGGTCACCCCGAACAGCGCGCCGGCCTCCGCGAACCGCAGATCGCAGGCCGCCGCGAGCTGCGATCCGCCGCCGACGCAGTACCCGCGGACGGCCGCGAGCGTCGGCTTGGGGAAGGCGGCGAGCGCGTCCTCGGCCCGTACGGCCAGGCCCTGCGCCTCGTCCGAGGAGCCCCGCAGGGTCGAGATGTCGGCCCCCGCGCAGAAGGTGTCGCCCTCCCCGGTGAGCACCAGCGCGCGGACGGCCGGGTCGGCGGCCAGACCGTCGAGCAGGGGCGGCAGCGCCCGCCACATCCCGGCCGTCATGGCGTTGCGCTTGGCCGGGTAGTGGATGACGACGGTGGCGATGCCGTCGCCGACGCTGTGCAGCAGCTGCGGCTCCATACGCCGGATGCTATCCGCACCCTCGAACGCGTGATCAGCGAGGGCGGGCGTGTCCGAGGCCGCCCGTACCGGCGGACACCCGATGCGCCGCGAGACCTCGGCGGCAAACCCGTACAACCCGAATAGTTCTCGAAGTAGACATAAAGAAGGCGAAAGTGGTCGTCCGGTCGACCATGGCGTGCATCGACGGTCGGAAAGCGTCGATAGTCGCTGACTTCTGTTCAGTCATCGGGTCCGGACCAGCGCGTTCCCACACTCGACGTGTGGTGACAATCGAGCGCAAGGGTGGCGACCGGACGATGGAGAACCACGGGCGGGGGTTCGACTCCCGTCCCGAAGGCGGCGGGGACGTGCCTCCCGACCAAAGACCGCCGGGTCCGCTGCCGTACGAGGGGGTGTGGCGGTTCACCGCTCCCGCTGCCGACGCCTCGGTGCCGCAGGCGCGACACGCCGTTCGTGACCTGCTGGCGCGGCAACGGGTGCCCGCCTCGGACGACCTCGTCCAGGGGCTCCTGCTGATCGTCTCCGAACTGGTCACGAACGCCGTCCGGCACGCGGCGCTGCTGTCCCCGACGCTCGCCGTCGAGGTGGCCGTCGGTGCCGAGTGGGTGCGTGTCTCCGTGGAGGACAACCACCCCTACCGCCCGACGGCCCTGGAGGCGGACCACGGCCAGACCGGCGGGCGCGGGTTGCTGCTGGTGCGGGAGGTCACCAGGGAGTCGGGCGGGGTGTGCGACGTCGAGCACACGGCGAGCGGCGGCAAGGTGATCTGGGCCGCCCTGCCGCTCACGCCGAGCGTCGTCTAGGGCCGCGGCGGGCGCCGTTCGCCCTTCGAGGCGCGGCGTCCGGTGCGTGCGACGGGGCGAACGTTGCCCGCCGCGGCACCGGATTCTGCCGGGAAGCCCGGATCCCGCCGGGAGGCGCGGAGGCGTCCCCGCGGGTCCGTCACCAGCCGGCGGACGGGCCCGTCAGCTCCCTGACCGCCGGACGGGCCGCGTCCAGGACGGTCATGAACCAGGACGAGAAGGGATCCTTCTCGTGCCGCTCGGTGAGCTCGGAGGCGGTCACGAAGACCGTGTCGCCGACCTCCTCCGCGTCGGGCCGCAGCGACGTCTGCACCATGCCGACGAAGAGGTGGTTGTACTCCTGCTCCACCAGGCCCGACTCCGGGTCAGGGTGGTTGTAGCGGACCGTGCCCGCCTCCGCGAGCAGCGAGGGGGAGACCCCGAGCTCCTCGTACGTCCGGCGGGCGGCCGCCGCGAAGGGGGCCTCGCCGGGGTAGGGGTGTCCGCAGCAGGTGTTGGACCACACACCGGGGGAGTGGTACTTGCCCAGGGCGCGCTGCTGGAGCAGCAGCCGTCCGCGCTCGTCGAAGAGGAAGACGGAGAAGGCCCGGTGCAGCTGCCCGGGTGGCTGATGGGCGGCGAGCTTCTCCGCCGTGCCGATCGTATTACCGTCCTCGTCGACCAGCTCGAGCAAGATCGCTTCAACGGTGCCGTTCGACGAACTGTGCGTCGCGGTGGCAGGTGTGGTCGGCATACCCATCCTTCGCATCGGTCTTCGAGTCCCAAGTCTGCCGTACGAAACCGGCACTCCCGGCACTTCGCGGCTCCCCGCATGTCCCGCCCCGGACTCCCGGGGCGGGACATGCGGCCGGTCGGCGTCAGGTGCCGGAAGTGGCCGGACACCTGATCGTGCCCGGTGCCGCGGACGAGGAATCGTCCAGGACAGGGGCCGACAGATGTTCGCCTCGCACTCCCCGCCCGGCCCCTGTCGAGGCACTTCGGAGCCGGGCCGGACGCCGTACCCGGAGCGGGTGCGGCGCCTCGCGGCGGTTGGGCCGTACGGTGACGGGAGCGGACGCCGAAGCGGTCCGCGGCCGGACGGGCCGTACGCCGACGAAGGCCGCTCCGCCGTCGGCGAAGGCCGCTCCGCCGTCGGCGAAGGCCGGTCCGTCGTCGGGGAAGGGCGGTCCTCCGCCGGCCCCGCACTCCTGATTCCCGGCCCGGCCGACCGGCCGGAGACGGACCGTCTCCCGGCGCTCGCCCGCTCAGTGGCAGAGCCTCGCCTCGTGCCGTGCGTGTCCGCTCGGCTCCAGCTGGAAGGTGCAGTGCTCCAGGTCGAAGTGGTGGCCCAGGCGGCCCCGGAGCTCGAGGAGCACCTTCTCGTGCCGGCCGGCGTTCAGCACGTCCGTGGCGACGACCACATGGGCGGAGAGGACCGGCATGCCGGACGTGATGGTCCAGGCGTGCAGGTCGTGGACGTCCTCGACGCCGGGCACCGCCACGATGTGGGCGCGCACCTCCGCCATGTCGACATGCTGGGGCGCCGCCTCCAGGAGCACGTTCAGCGTCTCCCGCAGCAGCTTGCAGGTGCGCGGGACGATCATGACGCCGATGAGGATCGAGGCGATCGGGTCGGCGGCCTGCCAGCCGGTGGTCATGATCACCGCCGCGGAGACGACGACGGCCACCGAACCCAGCGCGTCCGCCGCCACCTCCAGGAAGGCGGCGCGCACGTTCAGGCTGTCCCGGCGTCCGCGCGTCAGCAGCGCGAGCGAGACCGTGTTCGCGGCCAGGCCGGCCAGACCGAGGACGACGGCGGGGCCGCCCGCGGTCGCCGCGGGCGTCACGAAGCGCTGGACCGCCTCGTACAGGACGTAGCCCCCGACACCGAGCAGCAGCAGACAGTTGGCGAGCGCGGCGAGGATCTCGGCCCGCGCGTGGCCGAAGGTGCGGTTCGCGCCGGCCGGGCGGTTGGCGAAGTGGATCGCGAGCAGGGCCATGCCCAGGCCCAGCGCGTCCGTCGCCATGTGGGCCGCGTCCGCGACGAGCGCGAGCGAGTCGGCCAGGACCCCGCCGGTGATCTCGACCGCCGTCACGGCCAGCGTGATCGACAGCGCCACCCGCAGTCTCCCGCGGTACGCGGCCGCCGCCGTGCCGGTCGGGGGCCCGTCGTGCGCGTGCCCGTGGTCGTGTCCAGCCCCCATGGAAGCCGCCTCCCCTCCGCTGCCCGGAGGCAACAGTGAACTACGGGTGGGGGGATCGGGCCAAGGCTGCACTGAACACCGTTGTCACCTGCTCTGACCTGCGTGAACGGGATGCAGGTCAGAGCGGGTGAAGATCGTTAATCCTGTGTCGGGGGGTGATGAAGGCGCCATCCGTCCCATGCCGAGGCGACCATCTCGCGCACCCCGCGCCGCGCGCTCCAGTCCAGCTCCCGGGCAGCCAGCGCGGCCGAGGCGACCGCGCGCGGGGCGTCACCGGGACGGCGCGGCTCGACGACCGGCTCCCGGGCGTCACCGCTGACCTCCGCGACGAGCGTGAGCAGCTCACGTACCGAGACGCCCTCGCCCCGGCCGATGTTCACGGTGAGATCGCCCCTCGCGTCACCCGTCAGCCGGCGGGCCGCCGCGAGATGCGCCTCGGCGAGGTCGGCGACGTGGATGTAGTCCCGGACACAGGTGCCGTCAGGCGTCGGATAGTCGCCACCGAAGATCCGCGGGGCCTCGCCACGGGTGAGGCGGTCGAAGACCATCGGGATCACGTTGAACACCCCGGTGTCGGCGAGCTCCGGCGTGACCGCGCCCGCCACGTTGAAGTAGCGCAGGCACACCGTCGCGATGCCGTGCGCCCGGCCCGCCGCCCGCACCAGCCACTCCCCGGCGAGTTTCGTCTCGCCGTACGGGCTCATCGGCGCGCACGGGGTGTCCTCCGTGATGAGGTCCACGTCCGGATTGCCGTAGACGGCCGCGGACGAGGAGAAGAGGAACCTCCGCACGCCCGCCCCGGCCGACGCCTCCAGCAGCGTCGCGAGACCGCCCACGTTCTCCTGGTAGTAGCGCGTCGGCTGCTCCACGGACTCGCCGACCTGCTTGCGCGCGGCGAGATGCACCACACCCGTCACCGCGTGCTCCGCGAGGACCCGCTTGAGCAGGTCCCCGTCCAGAGACGATCCCTGTACCAGCGGGATGCCCTCCGGGAGACGCCGGGCCACCCCGGAGGAGAGGTCGTCCAGAGCGACGACGCGCTCCCCGGCCTCCGCCATCGCGCGCGCCACGTGTGCCCCGATGTATCCGGCCCCGCCGGTGATCAGCCATGTCATGGACGACCACCCTATGCCGGGCCCGGTACCGCGCCCGTCCTGCCGTGTTCCGCACCGGTACGCCGGTTCTCGTACGGTAGGCCGTCAATGGTCCGGTCTGGGGTCGCGGTTTGTCGCGCGGACCCCGGATCGCCGATGATGATCGCGACGGAGACGGTCACTCAGACCAGGTTGATCGGACCGTGAACGGGTGGTGAACACCCGCTTCCCATCATCCGATAGCCTCTGCCGACACGCCGCCCAGCGGCCGCAGGCGCTGTCCGCGCCCTCCCGCCCCGCCCCCGGGGCGGACGACGGAGGACCAGGAAAGGGCCCGGACCCGGGCCGTCCCACCACGCACATGCCGGCGCGAGGCCGCCCGGCACCCAGGGAGTGAGTTCGCTGTCGACCGCCATCCTCACCGGCCAGCCGGTCCCCGGATCGTCGCTCGAGGGCGATCTGCGGTCGCTCGGGTTCGACGTACGGTTCGCCGCCGAAGCCGGTGACGCCGAGACCCTGCTGGCCGCCGTACCGGCAGGTGAGCGGGTCGCCGTCGTCGACGCCCGCTTCGTCGGACACCCGCACGCCCTGCGCCTCGGCCTCACGGACCCCCGGTTCCCGGCCTCCGCGGTGCCCGGCGCCGTGTCCGTGCTGCCCGAGGCCCGCCGGGCACTGACCCGCGCCCTGGCCCGCGAGAGCTCCGCGTCCGGTGGCGTGGCCGTCGCGACCGACAACCTCGAGGGGCGCCTCACCGCGGCCCTCGACGCGGACGGCGTCGCCGTGTACCGCCCCGAGCTGGGCTCACTGGTGGCCGCCGTCCCCGGAGACCCGCAGGAGCGCAACGAGATCCGGCAGGCCGTCTCCGCCGTGGACGACGAGGCCATCCGGCTGCGCAGCGCCGTGAAGGCCCGTGACGGCTTCTTCACCACGTACTGCGTCAGCCCGTATTCCCGCTACCTCGCCCGCTGGTGCGCCCGCCGCGGCCTGACCCCGAACCAGGTCACCACCGCCTCCCTGCTGACCGCCCTGGTCGCCGCGGGCTGCGCCGCCACCGGCACCCGTGCCGGGTTCGTCGCGGCCGGACTGCTGCTGCTGTTCTCCTTCGTCCTGGACTGCACCGACGGGCAGCTGGCCCGCTACTCCCTGCAGTACTCGACGCTCGGCGCCTGGCTGGACGCGACCTTCGACCGTGCCAAGGAGTACGCCTACTACGCCGGCCTCGCCCTCGGCGCGGCCCGTGGCGGCGACGACGTGTGGGCGCTCGCCCTGGGCGCGATGATCCTCCAGACCTGCCGGCACGTCGTCGACTTCTCCTTCAACGAGGCGAACCACGACGCCACCGCCAACACCAGCCCCACCGCGGCCCTCTCCGGCAAGCTCGACAGCGTCGGCTGGACGGTCTGGGTGCGCCGGATGATAGTCCTGCCCATCGGCGAACGATGGGCGATGATCGCCGTTCTCACGGCGCTGACCACACCCCGGATCACCTTCTACGCGCTGCTCGCCGGCTGCGCCTTCGCGGCGACGTACACCACGGCCGGCCGGGTACTGCGCTCGCTGACCCGCAAGGCCCGGCGCACGGACCGGGCGGCACAGGCGCTGGCCGACCTCGCCGACAGCGGACCCCTGGTCGAGCTGCTGGTCCGCCTCGCACGCGGCACCGCCCGGCACACGGCGCCCGTCAGCGCCCTCGTCGGCGGCTTCCTCGTGGTCGCCTCGGCCGTGCTGTGGGGCTCCGGCTGGCAGACCGTCGTGTTCGCCGCCGCCTACACGCTCATGTCCGCCATAGCCGTCGTCCGCCCCCTCAAGGGAGCCCTCGACTGGCTGGTCCCGCCGGTCTTCCGCGCCGCCGAGTACCTCACCGTTCTGGTACTGGCAGTCAAAGCCGACATGAACGGAGTGCTTCCCGCGGCTTTCGGCCTGGTGGCCGCGGTCGCCTACCATCACTACGACACGGTGTACCGCATCCGCGGCAACGCGGGCGCGCCGCCGCGCTGGCTGGTGCGTGCGACCGGCGGGCACGAAGGCAGGACGCTGCTGGTCACCGTCCTGGCCGCGGTGCTCACCGCCGCACAGTTCGAGGTCGCGCTCACGGCGCTCGCCGTGGCCGTGGCCGTGCTGGTGCTCTTCGAGAGCATCCGCTTCTGGGCGTCCTCCGGGGCGCCCGCCGTACACGATGAAGGAGAACCCGCATGATCGGCCTCGTGCTGGCGGCCGGCGCCGGACGGCGTCTGCGCCCCTACACCGACAGCCTCCCCAAGGCTCTCGTGCCGGTTGGTCCCGCGGGCATAGAGGACAGCATCACGGTCCTGGACCTGACCCTCGGCAACTTCGCCGAGATCGGTCTGACCGAGGTCGGCATCATCGTCGGCTACCGCAAGGAAGCCGTCTACGACCGCAAGGCGGCCCTGGAGGAGAAGTACGGCCTCAGGATCACCCTCATCGACAACGACAAGGCCGAGGAGTGGAACAACGCCTACTCCCTGTGGTGCGGCCGTGACGCCCTCACGGACGGGGTGATCCTCGCCAACGGCGACACCGTGCACCCGGTCTCCGTCGAGCGGACGCTGCTCGCCGCCCGCGGCGACGGCAAGCGGATCATCCTCGCCCTCGACACGGTCAAGAAGCTCGCCGACGAGGAGATGAAGGTCGTCGTGGACCCCGCCAAGGGCGTCCGGAAGATCACCAAGCTCATGGAGCCCTCCGAGGCCTCCGGCGAGTACATCGGCGTCACCCTCATCGAGGGCGAGGCCGCGGCCGACCTCGCGGACGCCCTGAAGACGGTGTGGGAGACGGACCCGCAGCAGTTCTACGAGCACGGCTACCAGGAGCTCGTCAACCGCGGCTTCCGGATCGACGTGGCACCGATCGGCGACGTCAAGTGGGTCGAGATCGACAACCACGACGACCTCGCCAAGGGACGTGAGATCGCGTGCCAGTACTGACGAGACTCATCCCCTCGCCGGTCGTCGTCGACATCCGTGCGGGTGCGCTCGACGACCTGGCGAGCGTCCTCTCCGACGAGCGGATCTCCCACTCGGGCAAGCTGGCCGTCGCGGTCAGCGGCGGCTCGGGAACCGGGCTGCGCGAGCGGCTCGCCCCGGCGCTGCCCGGCGCCACCTGGTACGAGGTCGGCGGCGGCACCCTCGACGACGCGATCCAGCTGGCCGGGGACATGAGGGCGGGGCACTACGACGCGGTCGTGGGTCTGGGCGGCGGCAAGATCATCGACTGTGCGAAGTTCGCCGCCGCGCGGGTCGGCCTGCCCCTGGTCGCCGTACCGACGAACCTCGCCCACGACGGCCTGTGCTCCCCGGTCGCGACGCTCGACAACGACGCGGGCCGCGGGTCCTACGGCGTGCCGAACCCGATCGCGGTGGTCATCGACCTCGACGTGATCCGCGAGGCCCCCGTGCGCTTCGTCCGGGCCGGCATCGGCGACGCCGTCTCCAACATCTCCGCGATCGCGGACTGGGAGCTGGCCAACCGCGTCAACGGCGAGAAGATCGACGGCCTGGCCGCCGCCATGGCACGGCAGGCCGGCGAGGCCGTGCTGCGCCACCCCGGCGGCATCGGGGACAACGACTTCCTCCAGGTGCTCGCCGAGGCCCTGGTCCTCAGCGGTATCGCCATGTCGGTCTCGGGCGACTCACGCCCCTCGTCGGGCGCCTGCCACGAGATCAACCACGCCTTCGACCTCCTCTTCCCCAAGCGCGCCGCGAGCCACGGCGAGCAGTGCGGCATGGGGGCGGCCTTCGCGATGTACCTGCGGGGGGCGCACGAGGAGTCGGCGTACATGGCCGAGGTGCTGCACCGCCACGGGCTGCCGGTGCTGCCCGAGGAGATCGGCTTCACGGTGGACGAGTTCGTCCAGGTCGTGGAGTTCGCCCCGCAGACCCGGCCAGGCCGCTACACGATCCTCGAACACCTCGACCTGAAAACCCACCAGATCAAGGACATCTACTCCGACTATGCCAAGGCCATCAGTAGCTGAACTCCGCCCCGTCGTTCATCCCGCAGGGGTGAAGGACCGGCGCAGCGGTGAGCACTGGGCGGGACGCCTGTACATGCGAGAGATCTCGCTGCGCTGCGACCGCTACCTGGTGAACACCAGGATCACGCCCAACCAGCTCACGTACCTGATGACCGTCTGCGGCGTGCTCGCGGCCCCGGCCCTGCTGGTGCCGGGGATCGCGGGCGCGGTGCTCGGCCTGGTCGCGGTCCAGCTGTACCTGCTGCTGGACTGCGTCGACGGCGAGATCGCGCGCTGGAAGAAGCAGTACTCGCTCGGCGGGGTCTACCTGGACCGCGTCGGCGCCTATCTGACCGACGCCGCCGTCCTCGTCGGCCTCGGGCTGCGCGCCGCCAACCTGTGGGGCGGTGGGCGCGTCGACTGGCTGTGGGCCTTCCTCGGCACGCTGGCGGCCCTCGGCGCGATCCTGGTCAAGGCCGAGACCGACCTCGTCGGCGTGGCCCGCCACCAGGGCGGACTGCCGCCGGTCAAGGAGGCCGCGTCCGAGCCCCGCTCCTCCGGAATGGCCTTCGCGCGCCGGGCCGCCGGCGCGCTCAAGTTCCACCGGCTGATCCTCGGCATCGAGGCGACCCTGCTGATCCTGGTTCTCGCGATCGCCGACCAGGTCAGGGGAGACCTGTTCTTCACCCGGCTCGGCACCGCCGTACTCGCGGGCATCGCGCTCGTGCAGACCCTGCTGCACCTCGTGTCCATCCTCGCCTCCAGCAGGCTGAAGTGAGTGCGGGCATGAAGGTCGGCGCGGTCATCATCACCATGGGCAACCGTCCCGACGAGCTCCGGGCCCTGCTGGACTCCGTGGCCAAGCAGGACGGTGACCGGGTCGAGGTGGTCGTGGTCGGCAACGGCTCGCCCGTCCCGGACGTCCCGCAAGGCATACGCACCGTCGAGCTGCCCGAGAACCTCGGCATACCCGGCGGCCGCAACGTCGGTATCGAGGCCTTCGGGCCCGGCGGCGCCGACGTCGACATCCTGCTCTTCCTCGACGACGACGGGCTTCTCGCCACCCACGACACCGCCGAGCTGTGCCGCCACGCCTTCGCGGCCGACCCGGCGCTCGGCATCATCAGCTTCCGTATCGCCGACCCGGAGACCGGCGAGACCCAGCGCCGCCACGTGCCGCGGCTGCGCGCCTCGGACCCGATGCGCTCCTCCCGCGTCACCACCTTCCTCGGCGGCGCCAACGCGGTCCGTACGAAGGTCTTCGGCCAGGTCGGAGGACTTCCGGACGAGTTCTTCTACGCCCATGAGGAGACCGACCTGGCATGGCGGGCCCTCGACGCGGGCTGGATGATCGACTACCGGTCCGACATGGTGCTGTACCACCCGACGACCGCGCCCTCTCGGCACGCGGTCTACCACCGCATGGTGGCCCGCAACCGTGTCTGGCTCGCCCGCCGGAACCTTCCCGCACCGCTCGTGCCCGTCTATCTGGGCGTGTGGATGCTCCTGACGCTGGCCCGCCGCCCCTCCGGACCCGCGCTGAAGGCCTGGTTCGGCGGTTTCAAGGAGGGCTGGACGAGCTCGTGCGGACGGAGGCGTCCCATGAAGTGGCGTACGGTGTGGCGCCTGAGCAGACTGGGCCGTCCTCCTGTCATCTGACAAGCTCGTTCCCGTGAGCATGTGGCCCCGGCTCCGGCCCCGGACCCGTGCCCATGGCCCTGCCCGACCCGGCCGTGCGCATCCGAAGACGAAAGTTTCCCCTTGTGAGTGACACAACGCAGGACGGAGCGGTCGCGGTGAGCGACCGGCCGTCGCCCGATGACGGGCTCTCCGCCGCCGAACTGGCCGGAAAGTACGGACTCGCGGTCAGCGGTGCCCGGCCCGGCCTCGTCGAGTACGTGCGTCAGCTGTGGGGGCGGCGGCACTTCATCCTCGCCTTCTCGCAGGCGAAACTCACCGCCCAGTACAGCCAGGCCAAACTCGGCCAGCTGTGGCAGGTGGCGACGCCCCTGCTGAACGCCGCCGTGTACTACTTCATCTTCGGTCTGATCCTCAAGGCCAGCCGGGGCATGTCCCACGACACGTACATCCCGTTCCTGGTGACCGGCGTCTTCGTCTTCACCTTCACGCAGAACTCGATCATGGCCGGGGTCCGGGCGATCTCGGGCAACCTCGGGCTGGTGCGCGCGCTGCACTTTCCGCGCGCCTCGCTGCCCATCTCCTTCGCGCTCCAGCAGCTTCAGCAGCTGCTGTTCTCGATGCTCGTGCTGTTCGTCGTGGCGATCGCCTTCGGCAGCTACCCGGGTCTGTCCTGGCTGCTGATCGTGCCGGTGCTCGCGCTGCAGTTCCTCTTCAACACCGGGCTCGCTCTCATCGTGGCCAGGCTGGGCGCGAAGACCCCGGACCTCGCCCAGCTGATGCCGTTCATACTGCGCACCTGGATGTACAGCTCGGGTGTGATGTTCTCCATCAGCAACCTGCTCGCCGGCCGCCCGGAGTGGGTCATCCGCGCGCTCCAGGTGAACCCGGCCGCGATCTACATGGACCTGATGCGCTACGCGCTCATCGACGGCTACGGCGCCTCCCACCTGCCCCCGCACGTGTGGGCGATCGCCATCTTCTGGGCCGTGCTCGTGGCCGGGGGCGGATTCGTGTACTTCTGGAAGGCGGAAGAGAGGTACGGCCGTGGCTGACCCGGTGTCCCACATCCCCACTGTCATCGCGGACGAGCTGCACATCGTCTACCGCGTGAACGGCGCCAAGACCGGCAAGGGCAGCGCCACCTCCGCGCTCAGCCGCATCCTCAAGCGCGGCGAGGAACGGGGCGTGCGCAAGGTGCACGCCGTCCGGGGCGTCTCCTTCATCGCCTACCGCGGTGAGGCCATCGGTCTGATCGGCTCCAACGGCTCCGGCAAGTCCACCCTGCTTCGGGCCATCGCCGGACTGCTGCCCGCCGAGAAGGGCAGGGTCTACACCGACGGTCAGCCCTCTCTGCTCGGCGTGAACGCGGCGCTGATGAACGACCTGACGGGTGAGCGGAACGTCATCCTGGGCGGGCTCGCGATGGGCATGTCCCGCGAGCAGGTCAGGGAGCGGTACCAGGAGATCGTCGACTTCTCGGGCATCAACGAGAAGGGCGACTTCATCACGCTGCCGATGCGGACGTACTCCTCCGGCATGGCGGCGCGGCTGCGTTTCTCGATCGCGGCGGCCAAGGACCACGACGTGCTGATGATCGACGAGGCCCTGGCCACCGGCGACCGCTCCTTCCAGAAGCGCTCGGAGCAGCGGATCCGCGAGCTGCGCAAGAGCGCGGGCACCGTCTTCCTGGTCAGTCACAACAACAAGTCGATCCGCGACACCTGCGACCGCGTGCTCTGGCTGGAGCGCGGCGAGCTGCGGATGGACGGGCCGACCGAAGAGGTTCTCAAGGAGTACGAGAAGTTCACGGGCAAATAACCCGTCTCGCCCAGGGCCCCGCCGGAACGATTCGGCGGGGCCTTGCGTCTGCAGAGGGAAAGCCAACTCCTGCTGGCCGTAGGAATCTTGACGCCAATCGGTGTGTTGTTGTGATGTGCAGGACACCCCGACGGACCGTGCAGCGTTGTACAACGTAAGCTGTACCGGTGCTGAATCGCGGCAAGTGGGGCGATATTGCGCGACGTCCGGTACCCGCGCGCTGCGCGGACCTCCGGGCGGCGTGTCCGAAATGGGCAGTATTGGGTCGGCAGTGTAGAACGGGAGATGTGACGGCAATGGCTACGGAAACTCTCCAGCTCCGCGATGCGTGTGCCGTCCCCGCGCCGGGCGGCGAGCGGTGACCGAAGCCGGGACGGCCCGCACCGGAGATCCGGAGCGCGGCACCCTTGACAAGGCGGCGGACGAGAACTTCCCCGTCGCGCCCTTCTTCCTGCCCCGGGCCTGGCGCGACGACCTGATGGCGGTCTACGGCTTCGCCCGCCTCGTCGACGACATCGGCGACGGCGATCTCGCCCCCGGCGGCGCGGACGCCCGGCTGCTCGGCGTGTCGCCCGAGGAGGCCGAGGACCGCCTCGTGCTCCTCGACGCCCTCGAAGCGGACCTCCACCGGGTGTTCGATTCGACCCCGCTCCACCCGTTGCTGCGCCGTCTGCAGCCCACGGTCCGCCGCACCGGTCTCGCCCCCGAGCCCTTTCTGGGCCTGATCGGGGCCAACCGCCAGGACCAGCTCGTCACGCGGTACGAGACGTACGACGACCTGCTGGCCTACTGCGAGCTGTCCGCCAACCCGGTGGGACGCCTGGTCCTCTCGGTCACCGGCACCTCGACGCCCGAGCGGATCCGCCGCTCGGACGCGGTGTGCACGGCGCTGCAGATCGTCGAGCATCTCCAGGACGTGGCCGAGGACCTCGGCCGCGACCGCATCTACCTTCCCGCCGAGGACATGAAGCGCTTCCATGTCCAGGAGGCGGATCTCGCCACGGCCACGGCAGGCGCATCGGTGCGCGCGCTGGTTGCATACGAAGCAGAACGCGCGCTCCACCTCCTGAATGAAGGCACCCCCCTCGTGGGTAGCGTCCACGGCAGGCTGAAGCTGCTGCTCGCGGGGTTCGTGGCAGGGGGAAGGGCGGCGATCCACGCGATCGCCGCCGCTGAATACGACGTACTTCCCGGCCCGCCCAAGCCCGGCAGGCTCCAGCTGCTGCGCGAGGTGGGAGTGACTCTGCGAGGAAAGGGGTGATCCGGACCGTGGAGTCGGAACAACACGTGTCCGCACCGGTACTCGCCGCTTACAGCTACTGCGAGGCAGTGACCGGTCAGCAGGCGCGTAATTTCGCGTACGGCATCCGACTTCTCCCGACGCCCAAGCGTCGTGCGATGTCGGCGCTCTACGCGTTCTCACG
This sequence comes from Streptomyces sp. NPDC005195, assembly GCF_040608315.1. NCBI lineage: Bacteria > Bacillati > Actinomycetota > Actinomycetes > Kitasatosporales > Streptomycetaceae > Streptomyces > Streptomyces sp. NPDC005195. The sequence continues at coordinate 17,260 of NZ_JBEXHZ010000024.1, read as the reverse complement.
GCGTGTCGACGACATCGGCGACGGCACGCTGGCACCGGATGTGAAGGCGGCCCGCCTCCAGGACACCAGGGCGCTGCTCACCCGGGTCCGCGAGGGCCGGGTCGACGAGGACGACACCGACCCGGTCGCGGTCGCCCTCAGTCACACCGCGGCGTACTTCCCGGTGCCGCTCGGCGGCCTCGACGAGCTCATCGACGGCGTCCTGATGGACGTACGCGGTGAGACGTACGAGACCTGGGACGACCTGAAGGTGTACTGCCGGTGTGTGGCCGGGGCGATCGGGCGGCTCTCGCTCGGTGTGTTCGGTACGGAACCGGGGGCGCGCGGCGCCGAGCGCGCGCCGGAGTATGCCGACACGCTCGGGCTCGCGCTCCAGCTCACCAACATCCTGCGGGACGTACGTGAGGACGCCGCGGACGGGCGGACCTATCTCCCCGCCGACGATCTCGCGAAGTTCGGCTGCTCGGCCGGGTTCGACGGGCCGACGCCGCCGGAGGGCTCCGACTTCGCGGGCCTGGTGCACTTCGAGGTGAGACGGGCCCGCACCCTCTTCGCGGAGGGTTACCGGCTGCTGCCCATGCTGGACCGGCGCAGCGGCGCCTGCGTCGCGGCCATGGCCGGCATCTACCGGCGGCTGCTGGACCGCATCGAGCGGGAGCCGGAGGCCGTGCTGCGTGGCCGCGTCTCGCTGCCGGGCCGGGAGAAGGCGTACGTCGCCGTGCGCGGCCTCTCCGGTCTGGACGCGCGGCACGTGTCCCGCCGCACCGTCAGGAGGCGCACCTGATGGACAATCCGGTCCAAGGTGATTCCATCGGAGGAAAGCGGCACGCAACCCTCCGGTGGTCCGTGGCGTCCCTGACTGCGACGGCCGGTCGTACACCGTTCGAAGACCGCGGCGGGCCGAAGGGGGAGGACGCACGATGAGCGAGGCCACGCAGCCGGGGGAGCCCGACGCGGACGGTCCGGCCGGCTCGGACCGCGCCGGGACGCCCGCCGGTGCGACCGGCCACGGCACATCCGCCGTGGTGGTCGGTGGCGGGCTCGCCGGGATCACCGCCGCGCTCTCCCTCGCCGACGCCGGGGTGCGCGTGACGCTGCTCGAAGGCCGGCCGCGGCTGGGCGGGCTGGCCTTCTCCTTCCAGCGCGGCGACCTCACCGTGGACAACGGCCAGCACGTGTTCCTGCGCTGCTGCACCGCCTACCGGTGGTTCCTCGACCGCATCGACGCGACCTCGCTGGCGCCGGTGCAGGATCGTCTCGACGTGCCCGTTCTCGACGCGGACGGCGCTCCGGGACGACGGCTCGGCAGAATCGGCCGCACCGCGCTGCCGGTGCCGCTGCATCTCGCGCGCAGCCTGGCGACCTATCAGCATCTGTCGCTCACCGAGCGCGCCAAGGTCGGCCGTGCCGCACTGGCGCTCAAGGCGCTCGACCTCGACGATCCGGCGCTCGACGACCAGAACTTCGGCAGCTGGCTCGCCGGGCACGGTCAGTCGGAGCGCGCCGTCGAGGCACTGTGGGACCTGGTGGGGGTCGCCACCCTCAACGCGGTGGCCGGCGACTCGTCGCTCGGGCTCGCCGCGATGGTGTTCAAGACCGGTCTGCTGTCCGACCCGGGCGCGGCCGACATCGGCTGGGCGCGCGTCCCGCTGGGCGAACTGCACGACACACTGGCCCGCAAGGCGCTCGACACCGCGGGCGTCCGTACCGAAGTCCGTACACGAGTCACCTCCATCTCCTTCGACGAGAACGGGCGTTGGAGCGTTCAGGTTCCCGGCGAGACCCTCGACGCGGACACGGTGGTGCTCGCCGTACCCCAGCGCGAGGCACACGATCTGCTGCCCGCCGGCGCGCTGGACGCCCCCGAGCGGCTCCTGGAGATCGGCACCGCGCCGATCCTCAACGTCCACGTGGTCTACGACCGCAAGGTGCTCACACGTCCGTTCTTCGCGGCGCTCGGCTCCCCGGTGCAGTGGGTCTTCGACCGCACCGAGGCGTCCGGACTGCGGGAGGGGCAGTATCTGGCCCTGTCCCAGTCGGCCGCGCAGCACGAGATCGACGAGCCCGTGGCCGTGCTGCGCGAGCGCTATCTGCCGGAGCTGGAGCGGCTGCTGCCCGCCGCCCGCGACGCCGAGGTGAAGGACTTCTTCGTGACCCGGGAGCGCACCGCGACGTTCGCCCCCGCCCCTGGCGTGGGGCGGCTGCGTCCCGGCGCCCGTACCAACGCTCCCGGCCTGTATCTGGCCGGCGCGTGGACCGCCACCGGGTGGCCCGCGACCATGGAGAGCGCGGTCCGCAGCGGTGTCGGTGCGGCGGGAGCCGCCCTGGGTGCTCTGGGCCGGCCCCGCGATCACCTCCTCGCGTTCGAGGAGACGGCCCGCACCCGCCCGGGGGACACCCCCCGGGCCTCCGGCCGAACACCGGCGGGATCCGGCGCTTCACCGCGAGGTGGACTCAGGTGAGGGTCGAGCAGCGCGCGGTGGACCCCCGCACCCCCGGTACCGCAACAAGAGGAGAGACTGTGCCCACTGTGCCCCCGGCCGAATCGGCTGCCGACGCGGTGGACGTGACCGCGCTCCTGGAGCGCGGCCGGACCCTGGCCACACCGGTGCTGAAGGCGGCCGTCGACCGCCTGGCGTCGCCCATGGACACCGTCGCGGCGTATCACTTCGGCTGGATCGACGCGGCGGGCAACCCCGCGGACGGCGACGGCGGCAAGGCCGTGCGCCCGGCGCTGGCCGTGCTGTCCGCGCAGGCCGCGGGTGCCGCCCCGGAGGTCGGGGTGCCCGGCGCGGTCGCGGTGGAGCTGGTCCACAACTTCTCGCTGCTGCACGACGACCTGATGGACGGTGACGAGCAGCGGCGCCACCGCGACACCGTCTGGAAGGTGCACGGCCCCGCCCAGGCGATCCTGGTCGGCGACGCCCTGTTCGCGCTGGCCAACGAGATCCTCCTCGAACTCGGCACCGCCGAGGCCGGCCGCGCCACCCGCCGTCTGACCACCGCCACCCGCGCCCTCATCGACGGCCAGGCACAGGACATCTCCTACGAGCACCGCGACCGGGTCAGCGTCGAGGAGTGCCTGGAGATGGAGGGCAACAAGACGGGCGCCCTGCTCGCCTGCGCCTGCTCGATCGGCGCGGTCCTCGGCGGCGCGGACGACCGCACCGCCGACACGCTGGAGAGGTACGGCTACCACCTCGGCCTGGCCTTCCAGGCCGTCGACGACCTCCTCGGCATCTGGGGCGACCCGGAGGCCACCGGCAAGCAGACCTGGAGCGATCTGCGCCAGCGCAAGAAGTCCCTGCCGGTCGTGGCGGCGCTCGCCGCGGGCGGCCCCGCCTCGGAACGGCTCGGCCAACTGCTCGCCGAGGACGCCAAGGCCAGCGACTTCGAGAACTTCTCCGAAGAGGAGTTCGCGGCCCGCGCCGCGCTCATCGAGGAGGCGGGCGGCCGTGAGTGGACCGCCCAGGAGGCACGCCGTCAGCACACCATCGCCATCGAGGCCCTGGACGCCGTCGAGATGTCCGACCAGGTGCGGGCCCAGCTCGTGGCGCTCGCCGACTTCGTCGTCGTACGAAAGAGATGATCACTATCGGTCGAATAAACCTCGCGTAGTCGCCGGCCGGTGTCTCCCCCCAGGTTCTCCGTTTCGTACGAGAAGGGGGGACCCCATGAGAGCGACGCACCGGCCGACGGCGGACCCACAGCAGAGACGTACCACTGCACGAAGGGGAAGCCATGACAGCGACGACCGACGGAAGCACCGGGGCACTGCCGCCCCGCGCTGCCGCGGCCAGCGAAATCCAGCCAGAGACGACTCCCGTGGCGGCCGGGACAGTCGAGACCCGAGACGTCGCCGAGCACGCCATACAGCGTGCCACCGGCTACCTGCTCGCGCGGCAGGACGCCGAGGGCTGGTGGAAGGGCGACCTCGAGACGAACGTCACGATGGACGCCGAGGATCTGCTCCTGCGCCAGTTTCTGGGAATCCTCGACGAGACGACCTCCCACGCCGCCGGTCTGTTCATCCGGGGCGAACAGCGTGAGGACGGAGCCTGGGCCACTTTCTACAAGGGTCCCGGAGACCTCTCCGCCACCGTCGAGGCGTACGTCGCCCTGCGGCTGGCCGGGGACGCCCCCGACGCGCCGCACATGGCGAAGGCCGCCGCGTGGGTCCGTGAGCGGGGCGGCATCGCCTCGGCGCGCGTCTTCACCCGGATCTGGCTCGCCCTGTTCGGCTGGTGGAAGTGGGACGACCTCCCCGAACTCCCGCCGGAACTCATCTACTTCCCGAAGTGGATGCCACTCAACATCTACGACTTCGGATGCTGGGCGCGACAGACGATCGTGCCGCTCACCATCGTCTCGGGGAAGCGCCCGGTGCGGCCCGCGCCGTTCCCGCTGGACGAGCTGCACACCGACCCGGGCAATCCCCATCCGGTCAGGCCCACGGCCCCCGTGGCGAGTTGGAACGGGGTCTTCCAGCGGCTGGACAAGGCGCTGCACCGGTACCGCAAGGTCGCACCGGGGCCGCTGCGCAGGGCCGCCATGAACGCGGCGGCGCGGTGGATCATCGAACGGCAGGAGAACGACGGCTGCTGGGGCGGCATCCAGCCGCCCGCGGTGTACTCCGTCATCGCGCTCCACCTGCTCGGCTACGACCTCGACCACCCGGTGATGCGTGCCGGGCTGAAGTCCCTGGACCGCTTCACGGTGTGGCGCGAGGACGGGGCCCGGATGATCGAGGCCTGTCAGTCGCCCGTGTGGGACACCTGCCTGGCGACCATCGCGCTCGCCGACGCGGGCCTGCCCGCCGACCATCCGCAGCTGGTCAAGGCCGTGGACTGGATGCTCGGCGAGGAGATCGTCAGACCCGGCGACTGGTCGGTGAAACGCCCTCATCTCCCCCCGGGCGGCTGGGCGTTCGAGTTCCACAACGACAACTACCCCGACATCGACGACACCGCCGAGGTGGTCCTCGCGCTGCGCCGGGTGCGCCACCACGACCCGGAACGCGTGGAGAAGGCGATCGGGCGCGGCGTGCGCTGGAACCTCGGCATGCAGTCCAAGGACGGCGGCTGGGGCGCGTTCGACGTCGACAACACCAGCTCCTTTCCCAACCGGCTGCCGTTCTGCGACTTCGGCGAGGTGATCGACCCGCCGTCCGCGGACGTCACCGCGCACGTCGTGGAGATGCTCGCGGTGGAGGGACTCTCGCACGACCCACGTACCCGCCGGGGCATCGAGTGGCTGCTCGCCGAACAGGAGCCCAACGGCTCGTGGTTCGGGCGCTGGGGCGTCAACTACATCTACGGCACGGGGTCGGTGGTGCCCGCGCTGACGGCCGCCGGCCTGCCCGCCTCGCACCCGGCGATCCGCCGGGCGGTCGGCTGGCTGGAGACCGTCCAGAACGAGGACGGCGGCTGGGGCGAGGACCTGCGCTCCTATGACGACGCCGCCGAGTGGAGCGGCCGGGGCGCCTCGACCGCCTCCCAGACCGGGTGGGCGCTGCTCGCGCTGCTCGCGGCCGGGGAGCGCGACTCCAAGGCCGTGGAGCGCGGTGTCGCCTGGCTCGCGGAGACCCAGCTGCCCGACGGCTCCTGGGACGAGCCGTACTTCACCGGCACCGGGTTTCCGTGGGACTTCTCGATCAACTACCACCTCTACCGGCAGGTCTTCCCGCTCACCGCGCTCGGCCGCTATGTCAACGGCGAGCCGTTCGCCGAGGCCAAGGGGGGTTGATGAGTACGAAGCCCGAACCGGCCCCGCTGCTGATCGCCTGTGCGCTCGGCATCGAGCGCCTCGCCCTGCGCAGTGGCGACCTGAGCGGTTCCGACGGGCCCGTCACCGTCCTGCGCACCGGCATGGGCCCCACGGCCGCGGAGCTCTCGCTCCGCCGGGTCCTCGCCGACCCCGCGCTGCGCGAGGCCGCGGTCCTGGCCACGGGCTTCTGCGCGGGGCTCGCCCCGGGCATGCACCCCGGCGACCTGGTGGTCGCCGAGGAGACCCGGGATCCGCGCGGCAGCACTCCGTGCGTGGGCACCGAACTGCTGGTCAAGGAGCTGGTGCGCGTCGTACCCGGGCGCACCGTCCATACGGGGCCGCTCACCGGCTCCGATCACGTCGTCCGCGGTCACGAACGGTCGGACCTGTTCGCCACCGGGGCCGTCGCGGTCGACATGGAGTCCGCGGCGACGCTGCACAGCGCCGTCCTCGCGGGTCCACGTCCGGTTGCGGCCGTCCGGGTGGTCGTGGACGCTCCAGAACATGAACTCGTCCGTATCGGCACGGTGCGCGGTGGAATATCAGCTTTCCGTGTTCTCCGTGCCATCCTTCCCGCTTTCTTTGAATGGCACCGTTCTTTGCTGCTCCCTCGGAGGTGAGCCAGATGGCCATGCCGCTTCGGCAGTCCATGAAGGTCGCTGCGTATCTGTTTGAACAGAAGCTCAGGAAGCGGGAGAAGTTCGCCCTGCTCGTGGAGTTGGAACCGCTCTTCGCGTGCAATCTCAAATGCGAGGGCTGCGGGAAGATCCAGCACCCCGCGGGGGTGCTCAAGCAGCGGATGCCGGTGGCCCAGGCCGTCGGCGCGGTGCTGGAGTCCGGTGCCCCGATGGTGTCCATCGCGGGCGGCGAGCCTCTGATGCACCCGCAGATCGACGAGATCGTGCGGCAGTTGGTGGCCAAGAAGAAGTTCGTCTTCCTCTGCACCAACGCACTCCTCATGCGCAAGAAGATGGACAAGTTCAAGCCCTCGCCGTACTTCGCCTGGGCCGTGCACATCGACGGCCTGCGTGAGCGGCACGACGAGTCCGTGGCCAAGGAGGGCACCTTCGACGAGGCGGTCGAGGCCATCAAGGAGGCCAAGCGACGCGGCTTCCGGGTCACCACCAACTCGACCTTCTTCAACACCGACACCCCGCAGACCGTCATCGAGGTCCTGAACTTCCTCAATGACGACCTGAAGGTCGACGAGATGATGCTCTCGCCCGCCTACGCCTACGAGAAGGCTCCTGACCAGGAGCACTTCCTCGGCGTGCAGCAGACCCGCGAGCTGTTCAAGAAGGCCTTCTCGGGCGGCAACCGGCGCCGCTGGCGGCTCAACCAGAGCCCGCTCTTCCTGGACTTCCTGGAGGGCAAGGTCGACTTCCCGTGCACCGCGTGGGCGATCCCGAGCTACTCGCTCTTCGGCTGGCAACGGCCCTGCTACCTGATGAGCGACGGGTACGTGCCGACGTACCGGCAGCTCCTGGAGGAGACCGACTGGGACTCCTACGGCCGTGGCAAGGACGAGAGGTGCGCCAACTGCATGGCGCACTGCGGCTACGAGCCGACGGCCGTCCTCGCCACCATGGGCTCCCTCAAGGAGTCCCTGCGTGCCGCTCGCGAGACGTTCACGGAGAGCAAAGGGTGACGTCATGACCGCCGTTTCCCTGGGCCTGCCCGAGGTGCCGGTCCGGCCGATCGCGGAGCGCCGTGTGTCACGGCGGATCCAGGTCGGACCGGTGGCGGTCGGGGGAGGAGCACCCGTCTCCGTGCAGTCGATGACGACGACGCGTACGTCGGACGTCGGCGCCACCCTGCAGCAGATCGCGGAACTCACCGCGTCCGGCTGCCAGATCGTCCGGGTCGCCTGTCCCACACAGGACGACGCGGACGCCCTCGCGACCATCGCCCGCAAGTCGCAGATCCCGGTGATCGCCGACATCCACTTCCAGCCGAAGTACGTCTTCGCCGCCATCGACGCGGGCTGCGCGGCGGTGCGGGTCAACCCGGGCAACATCAAGCAGTTCGACGACAAGGTGAAGGAGATCGCGCGCGCCGCCTCGCAGGCGGGCACGCCCATCCGGATCGGTGTGAACGCGGGCTCGCTCGACCCGCGCCTGCTCCAGAAGTACGGCAGGGCGACGCCGGAGGCGCTCGTCGAGTCGGCGCTGTGGGAGGCGTCCCTCTTCGAGGAGCACGGGTTCCGGGACATCAAGATCTCGGTCAAGCACAACGACCCGGTCGTCATGGTCAACGCCTACCGCCAACTGGCGGCGGCCTGCGACTACCCGCTGCATCTGGGCGTCACGGAGGCCGGGCCGGCGTTCCAGGGGACCATCAAGTCGGCGGTCGCCTTCGGGGCGTTGCTCGCCGAGGGCATCGGGGACACCATCCGGGTCTCCCTGAGCGCGCCGCCCGCCGAGGAGTGCAAGGTCGGTATCCAGATCCTGGAGTCCCTGGGCCTGCGCCAGCGGCGCCTGGAGATCGTCTCGTGCCCGTCCTGCGGGCGCGCCCAGGTGGACGTCTACAAGCTGGCCGACGAGGTCACGGCCGGTCTGGAGGGGATGGAGGTCCCGTTGCGCGTCGCGGTCATGGGCTGCGTCGTCAACGGCCCCGGAGAGGCGCGGGAGGCGGACCTGGGGGTCGCCTCCGGCAACGGCAAGGGGCAGATCTTCGTCAGGGGCGAGGTCATCAAGACCGTGCCCGAGTCGAAGATCGTCGAGACCCTCATCGAGGAGGCGATGAAGATCGCCGAGCAGATGGAGAACGACGGCGTCGGGTCCGGGGAACCGGCCGTCACCGTGAGTTGATCACCACGGATCGAGAGGGGGCCCGAGCGTGACGATTCTGGAGAGCATCCGGGGACCACGCGACCTGAAGGCGCTGTCCGAGGCGGAGGTCGGTGAACTGGCCGATGAGATCCGGGAGTTCCTGGTGCAGGCGGTCGCCAGGACCGGTGGACATCTCGGGCCCAATCTGGGGGTGGTGGAACTCTCCATCGCCCTCCACAGGGTCTTCGAGTCACCCGTCGACCGCATCCTGTGGGACACCGGTCACCAGAGCTATGTACACAAGCTGTTGACGGGACGTCAGGACTTCTCCAAGCTGCGCGGGAAGGGGGGCCTGTCCGGCTACCCCTCGCGCGAGGAGTCCGAGCACGACATCATCGAGAACAGCCACGCCTCCACGGCGCTCGGCTGGGCGGACGGCCTCGCCAAGGCCCGCCAGGTGCAGGGGGAGAAGGGTCATGTCGTCGCGGTCATCGGCGACGGCGCGCTGACCGGCGGGATGGCGTGGGAGGCGCTGAACAACATCGCCGCCGCGAAGGACCGTCCGCTGATCATCGTCGTCAACGACAACGAACGCTCGTACGCGCCGACCATCGGCGGCCTCGCCAACCACCTCGCCACCCTGCGGACGACGGACAGCTACGAGAAGGTGCTGGCCTGGGGCAAGGACGTGCTGCTGCGCACCCCCGTCGTCGGACCCACGCTCTACGAGTCCCTGCACGGCGCCAAGAAGGGCTTCAAGGACGCCTTCGCCCCGCAGGGCATGTTCGAGGACCTCGGACTCAAGTACGTCGGCCCGATCGACGGACACGACACCGGAGCCGTGGAGTCCGCGCTGCGGCGCGCGAAGCGATTCCACGGGCCGGTGCTGATCCACTGTCTGACGGAGAAGGGCCGCGGCTACGAACCGGCACTCGCCCACGAGGAGGACCGCTTCCACACGGTGGGCGTGATGGACCCGCTGACCTGCGAGCCGCTCGCGCCCTCCAACGGGCCGTCCTGGACCTCGGTGTTCGGCGACGAGATCGCCCGGATCGGGGAGGAGCGCGAGGACGTCGTGGCGATAACGGCGGCGATGCTGCACCCGGTGGGACTCGGCAGGTTCGCCGAGCTGTTCCCCGACCGGGTGTGGGACGTGGGGATCGCCGAGCAGCACGCCACGGTCTCCGCGGCCGGACTCGCCACGGGCGGCCTGCATCCGGTCGTCGCCGTCTACGCCACCTTCCTCAACCGGGCCTTCGACCAGCTCCTGATGGACGTCGCGCTGCACCGCTGCGGCGTCACCTTCGTACTGGACCGGGCCGGTGTCACCGGCGTCGACGGCGCCTCGCACAACGGCATGTGGGACTTGTCCGTGCTCCAGGTCGTGCCGGGCCTCAGGATCGCCGCGCCGCGCGACGCCGACCAGCTCCGCGCCCAGCTGAGGGAGGCGGTCGCCGTCGACGACGCGCCGACGCTCATCCGGTTCCCGAAGGAGTCGGTCGGGCCCGCGGTCCCGGCGACCGACCGGGTGGGCGGCCTCGACGTCCTGCACCGGTCCGCGGCGACCCCGGAGGCGCTCCTGGTGGCCGTCGGCGTCATGGCGCCGGTCTGCCTCCAGGCCGCCGAACTGCTGGAGGCCCGGGGCATCGGCTGCACCGTCGTCGACCCGCGCTGGGTGAAACCCGTCGACCCGGCGCTGCCCGGCCTCGCGGCCGAACACCGGCTCGTGGCGGTCGTCGAGGACAACAGCCGGGCGGCCGGCGTCGGCTCGGCGGTCGCACTGGCACTCGGGGACGCCGAAGTGGACGTACCCGTAAGGAGGTTCGGAATCCCGGAGCAGTTCCTCGCGCACGCCAAGCGCGCGGAGGTGCTGGCCGACATCGGGCTCACGCCCGTCGAGATCGCGGGGCGGATCGGGGCCGCCCTGGCAGTCAAGGACGAGTTGTCCAAGGAGAAACAGGAATGACCACCCCTTCCGGGAAACGGGAGTTCGACCTCGGCGCGCTGCTGGCCGAGCGCGGGGCCGAGCGCTACGAGCTGCACACCAAGTACCTGAACCACCAGCTCCCGCGCATGCTGCACACCATCGGCTTCGACAAGGTGTACGAGCGGGCCGAGGGCGCGCACTTCTGGGACGCGGACGGCAACGACTACCTGGACATGCTCGCCGGGTTCGGGGTGATGGGCCTGGGCCGCCATCACCCCGTCGTCCGCCAGGCGCTGCACGACGTCCTGGACGCCTCGCTCGCCGACCTCACCCGCTTCGACTGCCAGCCCCTGCCCGGGCTGCTGGCGGAGAAACTGCTCACGCACAGCCCGCACCTGGACCGGGTGTTCTTCGCCAACAGCGGTACGGAGGCGGTGGAGACCGCCCTGAAGTTCGCCCGGTACGCCACCGGCAGGCCGAGGATCCTCTACTGCTCCCACGCCTTCCACGGGCTGACCACCGGGTCGCTGTCCGTGAACGGCGAGGACGGGTTCCGCGACGGTTTCGCCCCGCTGCTGCCCGACACCGCCGTCCCGCTCGGCGACCTCGACGCGCTGGCCGGCGAGCTGAAGCGGGGCGACGTCGCGGGGCTCATCGTCGAGCCCATCCAGGGCAAGGGTGTGCACGAGGCCCCGCCCGGCTATCTGCGTGCCGCCCAGGAACTGCTGCACCGGCACAAGGCGCTGCTCATCGCGGACGAGGTGCAGACGGGCCTGGGGCGGACCGGGGACTTCTACGCCTACCAGCACGAGGACGGCGTGGAACCCGACCTGGTGTGCGTGGCGAAGGCGCTGTCCGGCGGCTATGTGCCGGTCGGCGCCACCCTCGGCAAGGACTGGATCTTCAAGAAGGTCTACTCGTCGATGGACCGGGTCCTCGTCCACTCGGCGAGCTTCGGGTCCAACGCGCAGGCCATGGCGGCCGGGCTCGCCGTGCTCTCGGTGATGGAGAACGAGCAGGTCGTCGCGAACGCGCGGGCGACGGGAGAGCAGCTGAAGACCCGGCTCGCGGCGCTCGTCGACACCTACGAGCTGCTCAGTGACGTCCGTGGCCGGGGCCTGATGATCGGCATCGAGTTCGGGCGGCCCAAGTCGCTGAAGCTGCGCAGCCGCTGGACCATGCTGCAGGCAGCGCGCAAGGGGCTCTTCGCGCAGATGGTCGTCGTCCCGCTGCTGCAGCGGCACCGCATCCTGACCCAGGTCTCCGGGGACCACCTGGAGGTGATCAAACTGATCCCGCCGCTGATCGTGGGCGAGCGGGACGTGGACCGGTTCATGGAGGCCTTCGTCGCCGTGATGGACGACGCGCACAGCGGCGGCGGGCTGATGTGGGACTTCGGGAAGACACTCGTCAAGCAGGCGGTGGCGAACCGCTAGAGCATGTCCGTCCGGTCCCGTCGGGCGCCGCCTGTCCGACGGGACCGGACGGACGCGCCTGGGAGGGGTACGGTGCGCGAGGGTGGGCTCGCACGGCGGAAGGCCCCCTGATCCGGCACCGTCGACGAGATCTTTGCCTCTGAGGCAACAAATTTGCCCGAGAGGCAATAATGCGGCTCAATGGAGTGCATGAGCCCCATCGAGCCGGGGGCGGCGGACACGCCGCCCGAGACCGGGACAGCCGATCTGCTGCCCATCGTCGCGCCGCAGCTGCGTGAGCTGCGCCGCCGTGCCTCCCTGACCCTGGAGGCCGCGGCCCGCGCCGCCGGGCTCTCGGCCGCTCACCTCTCCCGGCTGGAGACGGGGCAGCGCCAGCCCTCGCTGCCGATGCTGCTCGCTCTCGCCCGTATCTACAGTACGACGGTCTCGGAGCTGCTGGGCGAGAGGGCCGCCGAACGGGACGCCATCGTCCGGGCCACCGACATGGAGCCGACCGCGGCGGGCGGCTGGACCTACTGGCAGGCCGGCTCCCCGGGCCGCGGGATGCAGGCGCTGCGGGTGCACGTCCCCTACGGCTCCCAGGGCGACATCGTGCGCGTCCATCCCGGCGAGGAGTGGCTCCACGTCCTCCAGGGACGGCTGCGGCTGCGCCTCGGGGACACCACGCAGGTGCTCGCGCCCGGGGACAGCGCGCACTTCGACTCGCTGACCCCGCACCGTATAGCCGCCGCCGACCAGGCGGGGGCCGACCTCCTTTTCGTACACACCCTGCTGCAGAGCCCCGCCGCCGCGCTGTGCCTCGGCCCGGCGGCGCCGCACCCGACCCTAGGAGAGACGTCATGACGGAACCCACGGAGCCCGGCCACCGGCGGTCCATGGAGGACAAGCTCCCCCGTGCGCTGTGGGTGCGGCTGATCATCTACGTGGCCGTCGGCCACCTCTTCGCGGCCTTCATCTACCTGCTGTTCACGCTGGGGGCGCAGAACCAGTAGACCCGGCGCACGGCCACGGCCGCGGGGCGCACGGCCGTGGGCCGCACGGCCCGTGGACGTCAGTCGAGGAGCCTGTCGCGCAGCCGGTCCCGCAGCTCGGGGGTGAGACGCAGGGCCTCCTCCAGATAGCCGTCGACGCCGCCCCAGGTCTCCTCGATCGTCTCGAAGGCCGCCGTCAGGTACTCGGCCCGCGCGTCGAACAGCGGGCTGAGCAGCTCCATGACCTCGGGGGAGCTGGGCGTGTCCGAGGTGCCGTTGCGGTGCACCTTGTAGCGGCGGTGGCGCGCGTTCGACTCCAGGTAGTCGGCGACGATGGCGTCGCGCTCGACGCCCACGGCGAGCAGCGTCACGGCTATGGACAGGCCCGCGCGGTCCTTGCCCGCCGCGCAGTGCATGAGCGCGGGCACGCTGTCCTCGGCCAGGGCGTGCAGCACCTGGGAGTGCTCGGCCGTCCGCTCGGTGACGATCGTCCGGTACGAACCGATCATCCGGTCCGCCGCCCGGCCGTCGCCGAGGTGGGCACGGAGCTGGTCGAGCTCGCCGTCACGGACCATCTTCCAGAACTCGCTGCCGTCGGCCGGGTCGGTCAGCGGAAGATTCACGTTCCGTACGCCGGGCAGCTCGACGTCCGGCCCCTCCAGTTTCTGGTCCGAGGCGTTGCGGAAGTCGAAGATCGTGTGCAGCCCGAGGGAGGAGAGGAACGCGGCGTCCTCCTTCGTGGCGTGCGCGAGGTGGCCACTGCGGAACAGCCGCCCGGACCGCACCCGCCGGCCGTCCACGGTGGGCAGGCCGCCCACGTCTCGGAAGTTGCGCACTCCGGCCAGCTCCGGCTCGGTCGACGGGACCTGCTGCGTCACGGGGGCTCCTCCCATAGGGCCGTCGGCACCGCTCGTCGTCGCTCGCCGACGGGAATCGCCTCTCGACGATACGACATGGGTACCTCGGGCGATGAGTTGTCCACAGGCGTCGCCTCCGAGGTGGGACGGCCTTGACGACCTCCGCGCCGGAGCACCTCACGACCCCCGTCCTCGCGCGGCAGCGGAGCGACGGAGGGGTCCGCGCGGCGGCCGCGGAACCGTGTGGGGATCTCGATGCGTCAGTCGTCAGATTTCGTAACGTGTGACCGGTGTGGGGGAAATGTCGCTTTCAGTCCAACTCGTCCCGAGAAAGGGCCCTCTGGGGTGTCGTGCGTGAGCAGCGTCATATACGTGACGATGCGTTGCGACCTTCGTCCCCCGGGGTGCCGCGCGGCCCGGGGGATCGCCGGGGTCGAAAGGGGCACCGCGCACGGAGGGTGACGGACAATCAGGACATCGATCAAGAAAGGTGGTCGTACGGAGATCGCGGACAGTTGTCGACGCGCTGTTCTCTCGCCTACGTTCGCCCTCAATCCGGACGGACGCCCAATCCTGCCGCCGCCCGGAATCCGCACTCACCCGTACGCGGCAGGAGCGGGGGACCCACAGGTACGACGCCTGTTCCGGTCTCCGGAACGGCTAGGGGTACAGCCGCGCCCGCGCGGCCGGGCATCTCCAGCCCGCACCCGACAGCTCACCTCGCAGGCGCCGGAGAGGAATGCGTCATGCCCGCGAAGGGTAAGCACCGTCGTCCCAGGTTTCTGCGCCTGCCCCGCTCGATCGCCCTGGCCGGCACCGGTGGTGCCGCGCTCGCCCTGCCGCTGATGGGCGCCGTCTGCGCCCATGCGGCGGCCCCGGCGGCAGCCGTCCCGTCCGCCGTGCAGAAGATCACGACGGTCTCCGCGCCCGCCGCGGCCGACGGGGAGAAGACCTATGTCGTGAAGTCCGGTGACACGCTCGCGAAGATCGCGGACCGGCAGCACGTCAGCGGCGGCTGGAAGAAGCTCTACGCCGACAACCGCGCGGTCGTCGGCGGTGATCCGAAGCTGATCCGTCCCGGCCTGAAGCTCACGATCGTGGGGCGGAGCGCCGCGGCCGGCGCCACGCCGCAGGCGGCGGAGTTGTCGTCCGTCTCGTCCGTGGGCTCCGCCACCGCGCTCTCCGTGCGGCCCGCCGTCGAGACGGCCACCGCGACCGACACCACCGCGGCCAAGGCCGCCCAGGCCGCCGACGCGGGGTACACCCTGCCCGTCGAGGGAGCCACCATCGGCACCGGCTACAAGGTGCCCGGCAGCATGTGGTCCAGCGGCTACCACACCGGTGTGGACTTCGTGGTCCCGACCGGCACCACGGTCAGGTCCGTCGCCGCGGGCACCGTCGTCTCGGCCGGCTGGGGCGGCGCGTACGGCAACCAGGTCGTCGTCCAGCACGCCGACGGGCGGTACTCGCAGTACGCCCACCTGTCCGCGCTCTCCGTCTCGGCGGGGCAGACCGTGACCGCGGGGCAGCGGCTCGGCCTCTCCGGCGCGACCGGCAACGTCACCGGACCGCACCTGCACTTCGAGATCCGCACGACCCCCGTCTACGGCTCGGACGTGGACCCGGTCGCGTACCTGCGCGCCCACGGCGTCGTCGTCGCCTGACGCCCCCACACGTCCCGAGGGCCGGACCCCACGCTTCACGGGGTCCGGCCCTCGGTGTCTCGTCAGTGCCGCGCCGCCGCCCTTTCCGGATCTCGGGCGTCCAGGCGCGGTGGCTGTTCAACCACGCCTGAGAGAGCCCTATTCCGGATTTCGGCCAATTTTTATGAGTGGCTTATCTCACCACCCGTCAACCCATTCCTACGGTCGCGTAGCTCACATCCCAAGGTGAATCATGGCTCGATGTGGCAAACGATTCGAAGAGTGACAACAGAGCGGTGATCGGGTCGTACGTGGCGGTGGGGGACAGCTTCACCGAAGGCGTCGGCGACCCCGGCCCCGAAGGAGCCTTCGTCGGTTGGGCGGACCGTTTCGCGGTGCTGCTCGCGGACCGGCAGCCGGAAGGCGACTTCACCTACACCAACCTCGCCGTGCGCGGGAAACTGCTCGACCAGGTCATCGACGACCAGCTCCGGCGGGCCAAGGAACTCGCCCCGGACCTGGTCTCCTTCTGCGCGGGCGGCAACGACATCATCCGGCCCGGCACCGACCCCGACGAGGTCGCGGAGCGCTTCGAGCGCGCGGTCGCCGACCTCACCTCCGCCGTCGGCACCGTCATGGTGACGACCGGCTTCGACACCCGCGGCGTCCCGGTGCTGAAGCACCTGCGCGGCAAGATCGCCACGTACAACGGGCATGTACGGGCCATCGCGGACCGCTACGGCTGTCCGGTCCTCGACCTGTGGTCCCTCAAGACGGTCCAGGACCGGCGCGCCTGGGACGGCGACCGACTGCACCTGTCGCCGGAGGGCCACACCAGGGTCGCGCTGCGGGCCGGCCAGGTCCTCGGCCTCGACGTGCCCGCCGACCCGGACCAGCCCTGGCCTCCCCTGCCGCCCCGCGGCACGCTGGAGGTGCGGCGCGACGACATCCACTGGGCACGCGAGTACCTCGTGCCGTGGATCGGACGAAGGCTGCGCGGGGAGTCCTCGGGCGACCACGTGGCGGCCAAGGGCAGCCTCTCGCCGGACGACATCAAGATGCGGATCGGGACCGTCGCCTGAGCGGGGTGACACCGCGGGCGGCCGACGGGCGGGACCGTGGGGAAGGCCGCCCCGACGGCGGCGGTGCGCCGGGGCGGGCGCCTCAGCGCACCGCCGCCGTCAGGGCGGCCCGGTCGAGCCCCAACTCCCGCGCGAGCGCGTCGTCCACCCACTCCTGGGCCCGCGCCCGCGACACCGCTCCCGCGTAGGAGGTCATCTGCACCGCAAGACCGTCGAGCAGCGCCGTCAGCCGCAGTGCGGTCCCGGCGGGATCCGGGCACCGGAACTCGCCGCCGGCCACTCCCTCCGCGATGACCTCGGTGATCGCGGCCTTCCACTGCGTGTCGAGATCACGGGTGACCTCGCGCAGCGCGGGCTCGCGCAGGGCCGCGCCCCAGCCCTCGATCCACAGTCGCCAGCCCTTGGCCTGGCCGGTGGGCGCGTACCAGCGCACGGCCGCGCGCAGCCGTCGCAGCGCGGACGTACGACGGCCGAGCAGCTTGCTCAGATGGGCGAGGTCGTCCTCGGCGGCATGGGTGAACGCGGCCGCGACCAGCTTCTCCTTGGTGGAGAAGTGATACAGCACCAACGCGTTGCTCACACCGAGCGACGAGGCGACGTCGGCGATCCGTACCGCCGCCACGCCCCGCGCCTCGATCTGTCCGATGGCGGCCCGCAGCAACTCCTGCCGCCGCTCCGCCACGCTCAACCGCACCCTCGCCACGCGGCAACCCTAGTGTGATGCGCCAGAAATCCTGAGGGTTAGTTCTGCTCTGTTTTCTGGTCGGTGGTTCCGATCTTGGTGAGGTAGTCGGCGAGGGAGTTGAG